>JAFKFS010000177.1 GCA_017308115.1 Bordetella sp. | reverse complement strand
AGGGCGCAGCCCTCGTCCAGCGCCTCGTCCAGCCCGACCTCGAAGGCCTCCTCAGGGCGGGTGAGACGGTAGAGGTCGAAGTGGGCGATGGGCGGGTCGCTCTCATAGAACTGGACCAGGGTGAAGGTCGGCGAGGGCACGTCCTCGTCGGGGCGCGTCAGCGCGCGGATCAGGCCGCGCGCCAGCGTCGACTTGCCCATGCCCAGCGGCCCGTAGAGCAGCACGGCCTCGCCCGGCGCCAGCAGGGGGGCGATGGCTTGGCCCAGGCGTGTCGTGGCGTCGGCGTCGGGAAGGTCGAAAATCATCATGCTGAGGTCATCAGGCGAAGGTCGCGTCCGGATCGGCGGCCAGGGTCCGCTCGACGAAGGTTTTCAGTTTCAGGGTGGCGGCCTGGGCGTCGACGTCCAGGACCAGCGGCGGGATGGGGCGGCCGACGATCAGATCGAAGGCGCGGCCCTTCTTGTTCAGCAGTTCGTGGAAGAGGGTGATGTCACGCAGCTCCTGGGACACCTTGTCGAACAGGTGGAACAGGCGGCTGGTCGGGCCGGCGACGTGGATCGGGATCACCGGCGCCTCGTATTTGCGGGCCAGGGAGGCGGCGGTGGCGGCCCATTCGGGGTCGGTCAGCAGGCCGTCCGCACCGACGCGGGCCAGCCGCCCGGCCGGGAACATGACGACGCAGCGTTCGGCCTCGAATGCCTCTTTCGCGACCTGAAGCGTGGCGCGCGTCTTCTCGCGCGTGCGCTTGGCCGTGACCCATTCGACGGGGACCACGGTCTCCGACAGGCGCGGCGAGACGCGCAGCGCATCGGCGTTGGCGAAATAGATCAGGTCGCCCCGCACCGTGCGCAGGGCGTCGTGCACGGCCAGGCCGTCGGCGATGCCGGTCGGATGATTGCACACCACCAGACAGCGGCCAGACGCTGGCAGGCGGTCCAGATGCGCCGTCCGCACCTTCAGCTCCAGCAGGTCGGAGACGTAATCGAGCGCCTGTCGCCCGGCCATGGGCTCGATGGCGTCGGCCATGCGCCGCGCCTTGGCGTAGTCCAGCAGGCCGTAGAGGCCGGGCCGGACCAGCGGCCAGGCGGCCGATCGCGTCAGCCGGGGCGCGCGCTCGGCGATCAGCACGTCGACGATGTGGGGAGCCGGACTCATCGCCTGCTTGTCGCCGAGGCGACGGCGGCGGGCAAGCGCCATCCGGCTTGGCGCAGGCGGCATGGCCGCCTATGCAGGAAGCCTGACCATTCTTTGGGGGAATGTAGCCTAATGACCCGATCACACTGGATGACGGCGGCGGCCGTCCAGATGCTGCTGCTGACGGGGGGGCTGGCGGCGACGCCCGTGCGGGCGCAGGAAACGCCGGCCGCGGCGACCGCGTCGGCCGAGGCCCCGGCTTCTGATCGTCTCGGGCCGAAGGATCTGGCGATGATGGAGCGGGTCGGCGATCCGCGCGTCTCGCCCGACGGACGCCGCGTCATCTACGCGGTGACCACCACGGACTGGAACGGGAACAAGAACCAGACCGGCCTGTGGATGGCCGACGTCGACGGCGCGACGGCGCCGCGTCGGCTGCCGATCTCCGAAGGCGGCGTCTCGAGCGCGCGCTGGGCGCCGGACGGGCAGGCGATTTACTTCCTGTCGTCGCGCGGCGGATCGAACCAGGTGTGGCGCGCCGACCGCGACGGCGTGGCGGCGGCCCAGGTCACGACCCTGCCGGTCTCCGTGTCGGGCTTCCGCTTCACGCCGGACGGCAAGGCCCTGGTCCTGGGCGTGTCGGTCTATACGGACTGCGAGACCCTGGAGTGCACCCGCGACCGTCTGGCCGCGCGGGCCAAGTCGACCCAGCAGGTCTATGACCGGATGCCGCTGCGTGTCTTCGATCGCTGGGCGGACGGGCGCCAGAGCCATCTTTTCCTGCAGCCGCTGAACGGCTCGGGCTTCGCCGAGGGCCAGCCGCGCGACCTCACCGCCGGGCTGGATGCGGACGTCGGGGCGGGCGAGAGCAGCCTGACGATCTCGCGCGACGGGCGCGTCTTCATCTATGCGGCGCGCAAGCAGGCGGACCGCGCCGCCTTCACCAACGACAGCGACCTGTATCGCCTGAGCCTGGACGGCGGCGCGCCCGTCAACCTGACCCAAAGCCATGCTGGCCCGGACGGGGCGCCCGCCCTGTCGCCCGACGGACGGCGTCTGGCCTGGCTGGCCGCCCCGCGCGAGAACGTCGGCGGCGATCAGCCGGTGGTCATGGTCGCTGACGCCGATGGCGCGAACGCCCGCGCCCTGACCCGTTGGGATCGCGGCCCCAGCGGCTTGACCTGGCGTTCGGACGGTCGGGCGCTTTACGTCACGGCCGCCGATGAAGGCCAGAACCGCCTGTTCGAGATCGACGCCCGCACCGGGGCGGTGAAGGCCCTGACCGACATCGGCTCGGTCGGCGACTTCGACGAGGTCGGCGGCGTCCTGGCCTACGCCCACGAGAGCTTCACCGCCCCGACGCAGGTCTTCATCGCCCGCAACGGCCAGACCGCCCGCCAGGCGACCCGGCACAACGCCGAGCTGCTGGCCCGCATCGACCTGCCGCGTCCTGAGGAGATCCGCTTCCCCGGCTGGAACGACGAGACGGCGCACGGCTGGGTGTTCAAGCCCGCAGGCTTCGTCGAGGGCCGCAAATATCCGGCAGTCTATCTGATCCACGGCGGGCCGAAGTCGCCGTGGACCGAGAGCTGGTCCTACCGCTGGAATCCGCAGGTCTATACGGCGGCGGGCTATGCGGTGGTGATGGTCAACTTCCATGGCTCGCCGGGCTACGGCCAGGCTTTCACCGACGCCATCAACGACCACTGGGGCGACCGGCCGCTGGAAGACCTGCAAAAGGGCTGGCAGGCGGCGCTGGCGGCCAATCCGTGGATCGACGGGGAACGGGCCTGCGCCCTGGGCGCCTCCTACGGCGGCTATATGGTCAATATGATCGCGGGCAAGTGGAACGAGCCGTGGCGCTGTCTGGTCAACCACGCCGGGGTGTTCGACGTGCCGCAGCTGATGAACGCCATGGACATCTCGACCTTCATCCATGAGTTCGGCGGCGCGACCTGGGACCGCAAGGCGGTCTATGACGCCCACAACCCCGAGACCTACGCCGGCGACTGGAAGAAGCCGATGCTGGTGCTGCACGGCTCGAAGGACTTCCGCGTGCCGATGGAGCAGGGGCTGGCGACCTTCTCGGCCCTGCAGCGGCTGAACATCCCCAGCCGCTTCGTCCATGTGCCGGACGAGAACCACTGGGTCCTGAAGCCGCAGACCTGGGTCGAGTGGCAGCAGGAGATCCTGGACTGGACCGCCGACTGGACGAAGGAAGACCGGTAAAGCACGAGCTGAACAGGAGACTTTGCGGGCGGCGCGCGGCGGTGTTAGGCCTTCGACCAGACATCACATCCGCATGAGGAGCGCCTGAATGCGCCGCCTGCCCCATCTCCTGTCCGGCCTCAGCGCCGTCGCCCTGCTGACCGCTGTGGCCCTGCCGGCCCTGGCTGAAGGGGCGCCCGCCGCTCCGGCCGCGGCGACGGCCCCCGCGACGGCCCAGGCCCGTACGGCCTTCACCTATCAGGACATGATCTCGGCCAACCGGTTGGGTGATCCTCAGGTGTCGCCGGACGGGGAGTGGGTGGTCTATGCCCTGACCCAGACGGACGTAGCGGCCAACAAACGCTCCAGCGCCCTGTACATCCTCGGCCTGAAGGGCGAGGCCCAGCCGCAGAGGCTGGCCATTTCCGAAGGCGGCGCCAACACGGCCCGCTGGGGCGCCGACGGCAAGCTGTATTTCCTGTCGGGCCGTTCGGGCTCCAGCCAGGTCTGGGTCTCGGCCGACAAGGGCGCGACGGCGACCCAGGTCACGGCCCTGCCGACCGACGTCAACGCCTATCGCGTCAATGAGGCGGGCGATGCGGTCGCCGTGTCCCTGGCCGTCTATCCCGACGCGGCGGACCTGAACGCCTCGGCGGCGCGCGGCAAGACCGAGGCCGAGCGCAAGTCGACCGGCCAGGTCTATGACCGGATGTTCGTGCGCCACTGGGATACGTGGAACGACCACACCCAGAACCACCTCTTCGTCCAGTCGATCGGCGCCGACGGCAGGGCGGGCGGCGAGCCGGTCTGGGTGACCAAGGGCTTCGACGGCGATACGCCGTCCAAGCCGTTCGGCGACGAGAGCGAGTTCACCTTCGCCCCGGACGGCCGGTCGCTGGTCTTCTCGGCGCGCAAGGCCGGGAACAGCGAGCCGTGGAGCACCAATTTCGACCTCTACAGCGTCGCCGTCGATGCGCCGGGCCAGCTGACCAATCTGACCGAGGCCAATCCGGCCTGGGACACCGGCCCGGTCTTCTCGCCGGACGGCCGGACCCTGGCCTACCGCGCCATGGCCCGTCCGGGCTTTGAGGCCGACAAATATTCGATCTTCCTGCGCGACGTGGCCACCGGCCAGACGCGCCAGATCGCGGCCAACTGGGACCGTTCGGCCGATACCCTGCAATGGTCGAAGGACGGGAACACCCTTTATACGACGGCGGGCGACGTCGGTCAGACCCGCCTGTTCGCCATCGACGCGCGCAACGGGGTGGTGACGCCGCTGACCGGCGAAGGCCACGTCGGCGCCTTCGGCCAGACGCCCTCGGGCTTCGTCTTTGCGATGGACAGTCTGACCTCGCCGAGCGACCTCTACTTCAAGACCTGGCGCGGCCGCGAAACGCCGCGCCGCCTGACCAATGTGAACCCGCAGCTGGCGACCAAGGCCTTCGGCGAGGCCGAGCAGTTCAGCTTCCCCGGCTGGAACGACGAGACGGTCCACGGTTACGTCATCAAGCCTGCGAACTACGTCGAGGGTCAGAAGTATCCGGTCGCCTTCCTGATCCACGGCGGGCCGCAGGGCTCGTTCGGCAACTCCTGGTCCTACCGCTGGAACCCTGAGACCTATGCAGGCGCGGGCTATGCGGTGGTGATGATCGATTTCCACGGCTCGACCGGCTACGGCCAGGAATTCACCGACGCGATCAGCCAGCACTGGGGCGACCGCCCGCTGGAAGACCTGCAGAAGGGCTGGGCCTTCGCCCAGTCGAAGTATGACTTCCTGGATGGCCAGAACGCCTGCGCGCTCGGCGCCTCCTACGGCGGCTATATGATCAACTGGATCGCGGGCAACTGGCCGGGCGCGTTCAAATGCCTGGTCAACCACGACGGCGTCTTCGACACCTTCGGCATGGGCTACGGCACCGAGGAGCTGTGGTTCACCGAGTGGGAATACGGCGGCACGCCGTGGGAAAACCCGGAGGGCTATCAGAAGTTCAACCCGGCCAATCACGTCCAGAACTGGCGCGACCCGATGCTGGTGGTCCAGGGCGACCTCGACTTCCGCATCCCCACCTCGCAGGGCCTGTCGACCTTCACCGCCCTGCAACGGCGCGGGATCGAGAGCCGCCTGGTCTTCTTCCCCGACGAGAACCACTGGGTGCTGAAGCCGGCCAACAGCCTGCAATGGCATAACGAAGTGTTTGGCTGGCTGGACAAGCACCTGGCCAAGTAAGGTTCGGCCTGACTTCGGGGCGCGGTTCGTCAGGGCCGCGCCCTTCGTCTTTCGGGGAGGACGCATGACGCGACGAGGGCTTCTGGCGCCTCTGCTGGCGACCGCGGCGACGGCCGCTTGCGCGCCGTTGATCGGGCAGGGGGCGATGACGCCTGCGCCGTTGGGGCCGCCCGGCTGGCGCACGGCGCGCGCAGCCTATGGCGCCGATCCGCGTCAGACCTTGCGTCTCTATCGACCGGCGGCGGCGAACGGCTTGCCGATCCTGATCCTGTTGCCGGACGGCGCGCCCGAAGCGGTGGACGAGCGGGCTGCGCGCGATCTGGCCGAGGGCGGCTTCATTGTGGTGCTGGCCGACCGACGCGAGGCGCCGGACAGTCCGCACCCGGCCTTTATTTCCGACGCGGCGGCGGCTGTCGCCTGGGCGGCGAAACGGGTCCAAGATCTCGGCGGCGTTGCGGAACGCATCGGCGTTCTGGGCCTGGGCGAGGGCGGCCGCGCGGCCCTGATGCTGGTCTTGGATCGACGCTATCTGGCGGCGGTCGGCGCGCCCGCCGCCGTGCGCGCGGCGGCCGCCCTGAGCGCAAAGACAGGGCCGGACACGACCTTCACTGACCCTTCGGCCTATGGCGTCGCCTCTGATTCAGCGCCTGTGTGGCGCGGGGCGGCGGGCGATGTGGCGGGGGCGACGGCCTTTCTGCGCGAGGCGTTGCGCTAGGCCTCGGCGGTTAACTGTCACGTCGGCGTGTTTCCCCCGTCTCGCCAAGGTCACGGTTTTCCGCTAGAGGAAGCCATGACAGACAAGATGACCCCCCAGGCGGCGCTGGACCGCCTCGAAACCCTCTACAATCAATCCGTCGCCAATCTGCGCCAGGCCGTGAAGACCTTCCTGGCGACCGGCGAGCGCGCCGAGCCGGAGGCGCGCGCGGCGGGCCTGTTCGCCTATCCGCGCCTGACCGTGACCTGGTACGGCGAGCGGCCGCAGAACCTCGAGACCCGCGCCTACGGCCGCCTGTCCTGGCCCGGCGTCTATACGACCACCATCACCCGACCCGACCTGTTCCGCGCCTATCTGCTGGAGCAGCTGACCCTGCTGGCCAATGAATACGGCGCCGATTTCAGGGTCGAGCCGTCGGATCAGGAGATTCCCTTCCCCTATGTGCTGGACGGCTCGGACGTGGTGCTGGACCGCACCATGACGGCGGCCATCGCCCGTTGGTTCCCGACCACCGAACTGGCCCACATCGGCGACGAAGTCTCCGACGGCCTGTGGGAGCCGGGCGAGGAGCATCCGCTGGCCCAGTTCGACGCCCTGCGCACCGACTTCTCGCTCGCGCGGCTGCGGCACTACACCGGCACGCCGGTCGAGGACGTGCAGAGCTTCATCCTCTTCACCAACTACCACCGCTACGTCGACGAGTTCGTGCGCTGGGCCACGGCCCAGATCGCCGATCCCGACAGCCCCTATGAGAGCCTGTCCTGCGCCGGCGGCGTGGTGGTGACGCGCGCCACCGACGATCCCGAGTCGGCCATCATGGACGCCGCCTGGCGCAAGCATCAGATGCCCGCCTATCACCTGACGCGGCCGGACGGCCAGGGCATCACCCTGGTCAACATCGGCGTGGGCCCTTCCAACGCCAAGACCATCTGCGACCACCTGGCGGTCATGCGCCCGCACGCCTGGATGATGATCGGCCACTGCGGCGGCCTGCGCGGCAGCCAGACCATCGGCGACTACGTCCTGGCCCACGCCTATCTGCGCGATGATCACGTGCTGGACGCCGTCCTGCCCGCCGACATCCCGGTGCCCAACATCGCCGAGGTGCAGCGCGCCCTCTATGACGCGACTAAGCTGGTCTCGGGCGCGCCGGGCGAAGAGGTGAAGAAGCGGCTGCGCACCGGCACCGTCGTCACCACCGACGACCGCAACTGGGAGCTGCGCTATTCCAAGTCGGCCCTGCGCTTCAACCAGAGCCGCGCGGTCGCCATCGACATGGAAAGCGCCACCATCGCCGCCCAGGGCTACCGCTTCCGCGTGCCCTACGGGACGCTGCTGTGCGTCTCGGACAAGCCGCTGCACGGCGAGATCAAGCTGCCGGGCCAAGCCAACCGCTTCTACGAGGGCTCGATCTCCGAGCATCTGCAGATCGGCATCCAGGCCGTGGACCTGCTGCGCGCCGAAGGCGCTCGCCTGCACTCGCGCAAGCTGCGCGCCTTCGACGAGCCGCCTTTCCGGTAAGAGGGCGCTATCGCCCACGACGCGGTCGCAGGCTGCTTGAGCGCGGCTTCTCCCTCCCCTTCTCGGGAGGGGCGTCGGCCCTTCAGGTCTTCCGGAAAAGGTAGAGGCCGAAGCCGAGGAAGGGAGCGCCGAAGTCGAACATCATCTTGATGCGGTTCGCCGTGGCGGCGACGGTCTGCGCGTCAGGATGGTTCGGATGGGCGTCCAGCCAGTCGGCGATCGCCGTCTCCATGCCGGTGCGATAGACCGCCCATTCGGCGTCGCCGGAGATGTCGGCCGAGAGGACCTCCAGGCCGGCCGCGCGCGCGGCCGCCTGCCATTCGTCATGGCCGACGTAATAGCCTGAGGCCTCAACCAGCTGGCGCAGGGGCGCTGGCGGTTCGTCCTTCCAGAACAGGTCGCCCCACAAAAGGGCGCCGCCGGGCGCCAGATGCGCGGCCAGGGCGGAGAAGACGGCGGCGGGCTCGCGCAGGCCCCGACCCGCCGGTTCGGTCGAGCCGATGGCGACGATCAGGTCCAGCGGCGCATGATCCGTCAGGGCGGCGGCGGAGGTTTCGCGTCGCACCGTGATCCGGTCCGTCAGCCCCGCCGCCCGGATGCGCGCCTCGGCCCCCTCGGCCATGACGGGGTCCAACTCCACCGCCGTCACGCGGACGTCGAAGGCGCGGGCCAGGCGCATGGAGACTTCGCCGTAGGCGCAGCCGATGTCCATGGCCGTCGCGCCGGGCCTGAGCCCCGCGCGCGCCGCCGTCGCCTCCAGCCGCTCCATCGACAGGGCGTTGCAGACGGCCAGGGGCTGATAGGCGATGTGATGAAAGGCGACGCGCATGGCCGAGGTCTAGGATGCGCCACGCCGCGTGTCCCAAAGAAAGAACTTTACAATATAAAGTTCTTGGCTCAATCTCATCCCAACAGGCAGGGAGAGACGCCATGACCCGAGACCAGGTTCAATCCGTTCACGACGACATCGCCTATATGAAGGCCCTCGCCGAGGAGGGGCGACAGGCGCCGCTGGTGGGGGGGCGGATTCTCGTCACCGCCGGGCTGGTGTTCGGCGGGGCGGCCATCGTCCACTATGGCGTCGACAGCGGCCTGATAGACGTCTCGCCCGTCGCTTATCCGCTTCTTTGGGGCGCGGCCATGCTGATCTTCTTCGGCGCCCTGATCGTGGGGATCCGGCAGGCGGACCGAAAGCCGGGCGCCCAGTCGGCGGGCAATCGCGCCGCAGGCGCGGGCTGGATGGGCGCGGGTCTGGGGATCTTCGTCATGTCGCTGGCCATGGCGGTGGTCGGGTGGAAGACGCAAAGCAACGCCGTCGCCATGGTCTTTCCGTCGCTGATCTTCGCCCTCTATGGATCGGGCTGGGCGGTGTCGGCGACGATGAGCGGCCAGAAGTGGCAGTGGCGTCTGGCGATCGGATGCTGGGTCGCGACGCCTTTGATCGCCTTCCTGATCGGCAGTCCCCTGATGTGGCTGGGCTATGCGGCCGGGCTGTTCCTGTTCGCCCTCGTTCCCGGCCTGATCCTGATGCGTCAGGAACCGGCGGAGACGGTCTGACATGGCCGCCGCCGAACCGACGCCCGATGCGGCCGACGACTTCGACATCGGCCGCATCGACGAGGTGATCCACGGCCGGGTGCGCCTGGGGATCATGGCCTACCTGGCCGGGGTCGAGAGCGCTGACTTCGGCGAGCTGAAGGCGCGGCTGCAGACGACGGACGGCAATCTGTCGGTGCACTTGCGCAAGCTGGAGGAGGCGGGGTTCGTCGCCGTGACCAAGAGCTTCCAGGGCCGCAAACCCCTGACGCGGGCCAGCATGACCGAGACGGGCCGCGACGCCTTCCTGGCCTATCTGGACGCCATGTCGGCCCTGGTGGCGGGGCGCTAGACGGCTGGCGTCGCCTGCGGAACAGTCTAAGGAAGGCGGTCATGAGCGACCGCCTTTCGCCGTTCGAGGCCATCGACAACTTCCGCGACTACGGCGGCTACGCCGTGGACGATCGCCTGCTGGCGCGCGGACGGCTGTATCGCGCGGCGCATCAGGCGCGGGCGACCGATGCGGACGTGGCGCGGCTGGCGGCGCTGAGGCTGGCGGCGGTGGTGGACCTGCGTCGTCCCAGCGAGCGGCGGGCCCAGCCTTCGCGTCGACCCGTCGGCTGGGCCGGAACCCTGATCGAGAGCGCCCACGACGACGGCGGCGAGGCGCCGCATCTGACCTTTCTGAAGACCGCTGACCTGACCCCGGCGTCGGGCCGGGCCTTCATGACCGAGACCTATCGCCGCCTGCCGTTCGAGGCGGCCCACGTCGACCTGTTCAGCCGCTACTTCCGCCTGTTGGCCCAGGCCGAGGGGCCGGTGCTGATCCACTGCGCGGCGGGCAAGGACCGGACCGGCCTGCTGGCGGCCCTGACCCACAGCCTGCTGGGCGTGGCCCATGACGACCTGATGGCGGACTATCTGCTGACCAACCGGGCGGTGGACCTGGAGGGCCGGGCCGAGGAGGTGGCGCGCAAGCTGACGGCCATGACCGGCCGCGCGGCGTCGCACGGCGCGGTGGTCGCCTTCCTGGGGGTCGAGGCGGCCTATCTGGACCAGGCCTTCGAGGCGATGAAGGCGCGCAGCGGTTCGGTCGGCGGCTATCTGGAGCATGTGCTGGGCGTGGACGCGCCCCTGGCCGAACGCATCCGGGCGCGGCTGGCGCCGTGAGCGGCCTGCCCGTGCGCCATGTCGAGGCGCATCCCTGGCGCGATCCCCTGGCGACGGCGGCGGGGCTGAACCGGCGCGAAGGCGCCCTGGCCCTGCTGGCCGGGGGGGATGATCCAAGGGCGCACGGCGGGCGCTGGTCCTTCGTCGCCTGCGAGCCGGACCGGACCTTCGTCGGCCGGGCGGAGGACGCGGCGCTGTTCCAGCGTCTGCGCGAGCCCGCCTATGCGGGCGGCGGGGTCGTCGGGCTGATGAGCTATGACGCCGGGGCGCGGCCCGCGACGGGGGCGCGCGACGGCGACTGGCCCGACCTGATGCTGGCCCGCTATCCGGCCCTGCTGGCGTTCGACCATCGTGCGCGTCGGGTGCAGGCGATCGGGCGCGGGATCGACGCCGAGGCGGCGCGTCGGCAGGCGGACCGCGCCGGGGCCTGGCTGGAGGCGGCGACGCCGGTCGCGACGCCCGCGCCGCCGTGCGATCGCGCGCGCGAGGAAGGCTCGGGCGCGGCCTATGAGGCGGCGGTGGCCGACGTGGTCGCCCGCATCGGCGCGGGCGAGCTGTTTCAGGCCAACATCGCCCGCGCCTGGACCGGGGCGCTGAAACCGGGGCGCGATCCGTTCGAGGTCTTCCTGCGGCTGTCGGCGGGGCGGGGCGCGGCCTACGGCGCCTTCTGGCGGCTGGGCGAGCGCGCGCTGGTGTCCAACTCGCCCGAGCTGTTCCTCACCTTCGACGGCGACAGCGGCCGCATCGAGACCCGGCCGATCAAGGGCAC
>JAFKFS010000176.1 GCA_017308115.1 Bordetella sp. | reverse complement strand
GGTGCTGGACGGGCTGATCGCAGGCCATGCGAACAAGGTCATCGCCTATGACCTGGGCATCAGCCCGCGGACGGTGGAGGTCTATCGGGCCAACGTCATGACCAAGATGCAGGTCAGAAGCCTCTCCGAACTCGTTCGCGTGACGGTCCTGAGCCAAGGCGCCTGACGCGTCCGCCTATATTGGCCACAGCCCCCATCCTTCAGGACGGGTCGGGGCCGGGCCTTCACACGGGCAAGCCGCCCAAGGCCTCGTCTTCCCGCTGAATCCGCGCCAGAAGCGACTGATGAAGACGCCGGCACAAGGCGTACAGGCGCATCCATTCCGCGCAGGCGCCCTTCGGCGCGGTCAGACGCCGGGTCGCCTCCTGAACCGCCTGAAGGCGCTCCCGGAGCGCCCGATGATCCGCCGTCAGCGAGGGAAGGACCCCGCCTTCCCGCACGCCGAACCATCGCGCTTCGCGGCCCATGTGATCCTCGAACAGGTCGAGGAAATCCGCCAGCATGTCGCCGAGACCGTGCGGCCAGGCCTCGTGGCGGGCCAGACGGGGTTCGAGCCGGTCGGCCAGGCCCACCGCATCGGTCAGCATGCGCCGCATCTCGCCCGTCGTCGCCTCTCGGCGGTTCTGGATGCTCGGTTCCGCAAGGATCGGCATGGCGCTTTGTCTCCTGCCGCGACCATGGGCCTCGGTCGGCCCCGTCCATTTGCCCTGCGGCAAATCAGGGACGTGAAATCACCTCGAGCCGCGCCTGCGCCAGCCGCAGGTCTTCAGGCGTATTGATGTTGACGAAGGCGTCCTCTTCCTCGGCCGGCCACTCGATGATCGCAGCCCCCGCGCGCGCGGCCACGCCGCGAAGGGAGCGTCGTCCCTCAGCCGCCTCGGCCCGGACCAGGGCCAAGCTCTCCACGCGCCATAGGGCGCAGGCGGGATGCAGCCGTCCCGGGGTCGCCGCTACGGCCGCGCCCGCATCCGGCCGCAGCCCTTCCTCCAGTCGTTGCGCCAGATCGAGCGGCAGGAAGGGCGTGTCGCAGGCCGTGACCAGAACGCGATCCCGCCCCAGCGACGCCGCCCAGGCCAGCGCCGCCGACAACCCCGCCAGAGGCCCTTCCATCGCGGGATCGTCCAGGATCAGGCGCACGTCCGGTCCTCGAAGCGGCCACTGCTCCTCTCGGCGCAATGCGACGGCGACCGGGGCGCCCCACATGGCCGCCCTCTTCGCCGCATGAACGATCAGGGGGCGCCCCGCCAACAGACGCTCGGGCTTTCGCCCGCCCATCCGCCGGCCTTCCCCGCCCGCCAGGATGACGACAGCCGTCATTCAGCAGGTGCGCCGGGGCGCGCGGACCGGCGCCGAGACGCTGACCTCGAGATCGCGTAGAAGCCCGTCCTGGATGGAATAGATCCAGCCGTGGACGGTCAGCGGCTGACCCCGTCGCCAAGCGTCGCGCACGAAGGGATTGGCCGCAATCGCCTCAACCTGCGCCGCGACGTTGCACTCGCAAAGACGGTTGGCCCTCATCTCCGGGTCCTCGATGAGCCGCAGTTCGTCCGCCCGTTCATGGGCCAGCCGCCGCACGGGTTGAAGCCAATGGTCGATCAGGCCCTGGCGGCGCCGCGTCATCGCCGCCCGCACGCCGCCGCAACCGTAATGGCCGCAGACGATGACGTGGCGCACCTTCAGAACCTCGACGGCGTACTGCAGCACCGACAGGAAGTTGATGTCCTGCGGAGGAGCCAGATTGGCGATGTTGCGGTGGACGAACAACTCGCCCGGATCCAGCCCCACGATCTCATTGGCGGGCACGCGGCTGTCCGAGCAGCCCACCCAGAGGTAATCGGGCGCCTGCAGGCGGGCCAGCCGACGGAAGTAGTCAGGGTCCATGCGCGTCTTGGTCGCCGCCCACCGAAGATTCGCGTCCAGAAGATTGTCGATCACGGGCTTTCCTCCGTTCAGCCCCGCCCGCGTCGCGCGGCCAGCCGCCGCGACAGGCCGGACAGGTCGCGCGGCGTCAGCCTCAGCCGCGCGATCGGCAGCACGACCGCATTCTCCAGGGCGATGTGCCGCCTTTCCCTCTGGGTGAAGTTGGCCATGGATCGGGTGAGATCAGGCGTCATCGGTTGATCGGCGGATGTCCTGAGCACCTCCTCCAGGCGATCGGCGAGGCGGCTGGCGCTCGCGGCCTCGGCGTGGTGGTCGCTGGAAAGCAGGCCGAGGACCCCATGAATGTCGTCCTCGGGCGGGCAGCGTCGCCGCAACAGGGGAAAGAGATCCTCCTCCTCGTCCAGCACATGCAGCGGCAGATCATGCCTGAGATAGTCGATGATCTCGGCCAGCAGCCTCGGCGGCCGGTCGGGCATGACGGCCGCCGCGTCGATCGCCCGGCAAAGCTGGCGCTGCCGATAGTGCTCGGCGAACAGCCAGTCGAGCGGCGAGGCGATCAGTTCCATGGGCATGGGCTCGATCGGCCCGCCCTGCGTCATATCCGGCGAAGCGGCTTTCGGCGTCATGACGCAGACCATCCTAGCGCCGCCGCTTCAGCAGGGTGAAGGTGCGGGGCGCCGGTTGCAGCTTTTGCCTCAGCACGGCGCGGGCGCAGGCGAGCGCGGGATCCTCGGCGTCCTTCGCCGCCGACAGCAGCCGCGTCCACTCCTCGTCGTCCGCCACCGACAGGTGATCGCGCAGCAGGCCCTGGACCCAGGTTCCAGGGTCCTCGCCCGAGGCCTCGCAGGCGGCGTGGGCGAGGTCGGCCAAGTCCGGGTCCGACGCCGCCAGCCAGGTGCGGAAGCGTTCACCGTCAACGCCGAGCAGGGCGCCGAGCGACAGCGGCCCCTCGCCGACCTGGCCCGCCGTCGTCAGGCTGATCGCCACTCCCTCTTCGCGCGCCGCTTCGCCCAGGGCCGCCACATAGCGCGCGGCCCCGGCGCGCCAGGCCCTTTCCTGCAGGCCGCGTTCGATCCAAGGCCGCACATGTTCGAAAGGAAGGCGCGCGCCTTCGACCCGGCGGTCGACCTTCAGCACATGCCAACCGAACCGCGAGCGCACGGGCGCCTCGCTGATCTCGCCCGGCTCCAGCCGGTCGAGCGCCTGCTCCACCTCGGGCGCGAGATCGCCCTCGACCAACTGTCCCAGAGCGCCGCCCGACGTGCGCGACGGACAGTCCGAGACGCGGCCGGCCAGTTCGGCGAAGGCCTGGGGACGCGCGCGGGCCAGCGTCAGATGCGCCTCGGCGGTCAGGCGCGTCGCCTCCCACAGCGCCTCGTCCACGCCCGTCGCCGCCACGAGGATATGAGAGGCCTCGGTCATGGCGGGCGAGCGGAAATCCTCCGGACGCGCATCATAGACCCGACGGCATTCGGCCTCCGAGGGCGGCTCCGCCCTTACCTCCTGCTCGAGGAGGACGCGAATCCGGGCTTCCTCGGCCGTCTCTTCGCGTCCCGCGTCGTCGAACAGGGGCGTCGCCTCGATCTCGAGCTCCGTGGCGCGGTTCAGCAACAGCGCCCGGATGGCCAGGGCGTGAGCGGCCAGCCTGCGCGCCTGTTCGATGCTGGGCGCCGGATGGTTCGAGATTTCCTGGGCGATCAGGGCCTCGGGCACCTCCACGCCGCCGATGACGATCGCGGCTTCGCGGCTCATCGGCCCTCTCCCTGGCGACCGCGAAGCGAGGCGGGCGCCGCGGCGATGCGGCGGACCGGCATCTGGCGGCGGCTGCGGACCAGCTGCCAGCCCCGGCGGTTCAGATACCACACCGGCGCCGACAGCATGTGGACCAGGCGGGTGAAGGGGAAGACCAGGAAGATGGTCAGCCCCAGGACGATATGCGCCTTGAACAGCCAGTGAACGTCGGCGATGTAGTCGGCCGTTCCGGCCCGGAAGGTGAAGACGCCCTGGGCCCAGTTCATGAACTTCACCATCTCCTCGCCGTCCATGTGGCCGGCCGAGATGAAGATGGTCGACAGGCCCAGGCACAGCTGGATCAGGAGGATGATCAGGATCGCCGTGTCCCCGAAGCTGGAGGTCCGGCGGATGCGCGGGTCGAACAGCCGTCGGTGAAGCAGCAGCAGGCCGCCGATCAGCATCATGACCCCGGCGACGCCGCCCGCCGCCATGGCGAGCAGCTGCTTGGCGGAGTGGGCCACGCCGAGGGCGTCCCAGACGACCACGGGCGTCAGGAGGCCGACCAGATGCCCGCCGAAGATCATCAGGACGCCGAGGTGGAACAGGATGGACCCTGCGACCAGTTGGCGGCGGCGCAGCAGTTGCGAGGAGCCGGTGCGCCAGGTGTAGGGCTCGCGGTCAAAGCGGATGACCGACCCGAGCGCGAGGACCGCCAGGGCGATATAGGGATAAACCCCGAAGAAAAACTGGTTCATCATATTCATGACGTGGCCTCCTTCAAGCCGCGCTGGGCCGTTGGACGGGCGGCGTGGTCATCGCCGCGACCAGGGCGTCGGCCTTGGGGCAGCCGACATCGTCGGGGCCGAAGGTGACGGGCGTGTCCTCCCAGGCCTCGTCGAGGGCCGTGAGATCATCGGGATCGGGATCGGGCTCGCTGAGCAGGGCGGCGACGGCTGCCGCATCCGCCGCGCCGGCCAGGACGCCCAGGGCGCCGAAGACCGCGCGATAGGGGCTGCCGCGCCGGTGAAGCCGCTCGCCGATCGCCTCCAGCACATGGGCCGCTTCACCCAGCAGGGACGCCGCGCGGTCCGTCGGCAGAAGAGAGAGGAACTCCAGGAAGACCGGCAGGTGATCCGGCAGTTCCGACGTGGCCAACTCCAGTCCTTCGCTGCGATAGAGCTCCAGCAGCCCCGCCATCGCCTCGCCCCGGTCCCGGCTCTCGCCGTGGACATGCTCATAGAGGTTCAGGGACAGGGAACGAGACCGATCGAACAGATCGACGTACTGCTCCTGCAGGCTATAGACGTCCTCGCCCTTCAGAACCTCGACGAGGCGGTCCAGGGCCTTCTGGATGCGGGCCGGAACCCGGTCCTCGGCGCGGATCACGGCCGCCAGGTCCTCGGCGGACGCCTGAAGTTCCGCGTCGGGATAGGTCAGCAGCCGCCCCAGGGCGCTATAGGTCGCAGACATCATTCCACCTCCATCGGGTTGCGGGGACGTGTTTTCTTGACCCGGCCGAACAGGCCGTATTCCGTCGTCCCGCCGGAACAGCCGTTGCCGAAGGTGAAGCCGCAGGAACCGCGCAGGTCGAAGGCGTCCTCGCCGGTCTCGCGGTGATTGGTCGGGATGACGAACCGGTCCTCGTAGTCGGCGATGGCCATGATGCGATACATGTCGTCGATCTGGGCGGCGCTCAGCCCCACCCGTTCGGCCAGGGCGTGATCGATCCGGCCGTCGACGGTCTTGCCGCGCATGAAGGCGCGCATGGCCAGCATGCGCTCCAGGGCGGTCACGACGGGTTCCTCGACGCCTGCGGTCAGCATATTGGCCAGATACCGCACGGGAATCCGCAGGGATTTGACGTCGGGCATATCCTGGTCGATTTCCAGCGCGCCGGCCGAGGCCGCCGACTGGATGGGCGACAGCGGCGGCACGTACCAGACCATGGGCAGGGTCCGGTATTCGGGGTGCAGCGGGAAGGCGACCTTCCAGTCCATCGCCATCTTCCAGACCGGACTGCGCTGCGCCGCCGCCAGCCAGGCGTCGGGAACGCCGTCGGCCCGCGCCTGGGCGATCACCGCCGGATCGTTCGGGTCCAGGAAGACATCGAGTTGGGCCTGGTAGAGGTCCTTCTCGTCGACGCTGGCCGCCGCCTCGATGCGGTCGGCGTCATACAGCATCACGCCCAGATAGCGGATGCGCCCCACGCAGGTCTCGGAGCACACCGTGGGCATGCCCGCCTCGATCCGGGGGTAGCAGAAGGTGCACTTCTCCGACTTTCCGGATTCCCAGTTGTAATAGATCTTCTTGTAGGGGCAGGCCGAGACGCACATGCGCCAGCCGCGGCACTTCTCCTGATCGATCAGGACGACCCCGTCCTCCTCGCGCTTGTAGATGGCGCCCGAGGGACAGGCGGCCACGCAGGTGGGGTTCAGGCAGTGCTCGCACAGCCGGGGCAGATACATCATGAAGGTGTTTTCGAAGGCGCCGTAGATCTCCTTCTCCACGCCCTCGAAATTGTAGTCCTTGGAGCGTTTCGAGAATTCGCCGCCCAGAATCTCCTCCCAGTTCGGCCCCCACTCGATCTTCTCCATCCGCTCGCCGGAAATCTTCGAGCGCGGCCTCGCCGTGGGAAAATGCTTCATCTCCGGGGCTTCCTGGAGATGGGCGTAGTCCATGTCGAAGGGCTCGTAGTAGTCGTCGATCTCGGGCAGGTCCGGATTGGCGAAGATGTTGGCCAGGATCCTCCACTTGGGACCCATCCGGGGCCGGATGCGCCCGTTGCGGGCGCGCTCCCAGCCGCCATGCCAGCGGCCCTGGTTCTCCCAGTCCTTGGGATAGCCGACGCCGGGCTTGGTCTCGACGTTGTTGAACCAGGCGTATTCGACGCCGTCGCGACTGGTCCAGACGTTCTTGCAGGTCACCGAACAGGTGTGACACCCGATACACTTGTCGAGGTTCAGCACCATGCCGATCTGGGCGCGGACCTTCATCAGACCTTCTCCTTGTCCGAACGGGGCTCTTCGAGCCAGTCCACCGTTCTCATCTTGCGCAGGACGACGAACTCATCGCGGTTCGACCCGACCGTGCCGTAGTAGTTGAAGCCGTAGGCCAGCTGGGCGTAGCCGCCGATCATGTGGGTGGGCTTGGGCACGATCCGGGTGACGGAGTTGTGGATGCCACCGCGCAGCCCGGTGATCTCGGAGCCGGGCGTGTTCACGATCTTTTCCTGGGCGTGGTACATGAAGGTCGTGCCTTCACGGATGCGCTGCGACACCACCGCCCGCGCCGATATGGCGCCGTTGGCGTTGAACAGCTCGATCCAGTCGTTGTCGACGATCCCCGCCTTGCGCGCGTCCACCTCGGAGATCCAGACCACCGGCCCGCCGCGGTTCAGCGTCAGCATCAGCAGGTTGTCCGAATAGGTGGAGTGGATGCCCCACTTCTGGTGCGGGGTGATGAAGTTGAGGACGATCTCGTTCTCGCCGTTGGGCTTCATGCCCTTCACCCAGGTGGTCTTCAGGTCCAGCGGCGGACGATAGACGCACAGGGCTTCGCCGAAGGCCCGCATCCAGGGATGGTCCTGATACAGTTGCTGGCGGCCCGACAGGGTTCGCCACGGCACCCGCTCATGCACATTGGTGTAGTTGGCGGTGTAGCAGACGTGCTCGGACTCCAGGCCCGACCAGATGGGCGAGGAGATGATCTTGCGCGGCTGGGCCACGATGTCGTGGAAGCGGATCTTCTCGTCTTCCTTGGGCAGGGCCAGGTGGGTGTGGTCGCGCCCCGTGAAGCGCGAAAGCGCCGCCCACGCCTTCACCGCCACCTCGCCGTTGGTTTCGGGCGCCATCATCAGCACCGCCTCGGCGGCCTCGATGGCGGTCTCCATACGGGCCAGGCCGTGCGACCTGCCCTCTTCCAGCACCTGGCCGTTCAGGGCCTTGAGCGCCGCCACCTCATGATCGGTGTTCCATTTCAGGCCCTTGCCGGCGTTGCCGGCCGTATTCATCAACGGCCCGAGCGAGGTGAACTGCTTGTAGAGGTTGGGGTAGTCCCGCTCGACCACGGTCATGACGGGCATGGTCCGGCCGGGCACGGGCTCGCATTCGCCCTTCCACCAGTCCTTGACCTCGAAGGCCTGGGCCAGTTCGCCGGGGCTGTCGTGCTGGATCGGGGTGAGAACCAGATCCTTCTCGACGCCGAGCACCTCGGGGCAGACCTCGGAGAAGGTCTTGGCCAGGCCCCGGAAGATGTCCCAGTCGGACCGCGCCTCCCAGGCCGGGTCCACCGCCGCCGTCAGCGGGTGGATGAAGGGGTGCATGTCCGAGGTGTTGAGGTCGTGCTTCTCGTACCAGGTGGCGGTCGGCAGGACGATGTCGGAATAGACGGCGGTGGTGGACATGCGGAAGTCCAGCGTCACCAGCAGGTCCAGCTTGCCCTCCGTCGTGGCGTCGCGCCAGCGCACCTCCTGCGGCTTGACCTTGCCGTCCTCGCCCAGGTCCTTGCCCTGGACGCCGTGGTCGGCGCCCAGCAGGTGCTTGAGGAAGTATTCGTGGCCCTTGCCGGACGATCCCAGCAGGTTGGAGCGCCAGATGAACATGTTGCGCGGCCAGTTGGCCGGGTCCTCGGGGTCCATGCAGGACATCTCGAGCGAGCGGTCCTTGAGCGTCCGCACCGCATAGGCGACCGGATCGACGCCTTCGCTTTCGGCGGCGCGGACCACCTCCAGGGAGTTGGTCTTCAGGGCCGGCGTCGAGGGCAGCCACCCCATGCGCTCGGCCCGCACGTTGAAGTCGATCATCGAGCCGGACCAGTCGCCGGCCGGCGCGGTGGGCGACAGTATCTCCTGCGGCGACACCGTCTCATAGCGATACTGGCCGGTGTGGGCGTAGAAGAAGGACGTCGCGTTCTGCTGGCGCGGCGGACGGATCCAGTCGAGGGCGAAGGCGACCGGCGCCCAGCCGCTCTGCGGGCGCAGCTTCTCCTGGCCGACGTAGTGGGCCCAGCCGCCGCCTGACTGACCCACGCAGCCGCACATCACCAGCATGTTGATGACGGCGCGATAGTTCATGTCCATGTGGAACCAGTGGTTCATGGCCGCGCCGATGATGACCATGGACTTGCCGTCGGTCTTCTCGGCGTTGCCGGCGAAGCCCCGCGCCACGGCCAGGATCTGGTCGCGCGGCACGGAGGTCATCTGCTCCGCCCAGGCCGGGGAATAGGGTTCCGGATCGTCATGGTCGCGCGGCATGTGTTCGCCGCCGAAACCCTGATCGACGCCGTAATTGGCGAGGAACAGGTCATAGACGCTGGCCACCAGCGCCTCCCCCTCCTTCAGCGCCATCCTCCGCACCGGGACGTTGCGGGTCAGGACGTCGGGGTGGTCGCTTGAGGCGAAGCCGTTGGACGCGGTGTTGGCGAAATAGGGGAAGCGCACGCCCACGACGTCATCATGAACCCCCTTCAGCCCCAGGCGCAGGCGCGTCTCGCGCCCCTCGGCCTCGCGCTCTTCGAGGTTCCAGCGCCCCTCCTCTCCCCAGCGGAAGCCGATGGAGCCGTTCGGCGCGACCACGTCCCCGCTGATCTCGTCGAGGGCGACCGTCTTCCAGTCGGGGTTGTTGGCCTGGCCCAGGTCGTCGACGAAGTCGGAGGCCCGCAGCATGCGCTCGGCCACATAGCCCCCGTCCTGCGGGACCAGGCGCACCAGCATGGGCAGGTCTGAATACTGGCGGACATAGTCCCTGAAGTAGGGCGTCTCCCGCTCGACGTAGAACTCCTTGAGGATGACATGGCCGAAGGCCATGCCCAGGGCCGCGTCCGTCCCCTGCTTCACCGCCAGCCACAGATCGGCGAACTTGGAGGCTTCCGAATAGTCGGGGCAGATCACCACCGACTTGGCGCCGCGATAGCGGGCCTCGGTGTAGAAGTGGGCGTCGGGCGTGCGGGTCTGCGGGACGTTGGAGCCCCACAGCAGCATGAAGCTGGAGTTGTACCAGTCGGCCGATTCCGGCACGTCGGTCTGCTCGCCCCAGGTCTGGGGCGAGGCCGGCGGCAGGTCGCAGTACCAGTCGTAGAAGGAGCCGCAGACCCCGCCCAGCAACTGCAGATAGCGCGCTCCGGCGGCGTAGGAGAGCATGGACATGGCCGGGATGGGCGAGAAGCCGAACACCCGGTCAGGGCCCCAGGCCTTGACGGTGTGGGCGTTGGCCGCCGCGATCAGTTCGTTGACCTCGTCCCAGGTCGCGCGGACGAAGCCGCCGGCGCCGCGCATCTTCACATAGTCGGCGCGCCTGGCCGGATCGTTCTGGATCGAGGCCCAGGCGGCCACCGGCGCCAGGGTCCGACGCGCCTCGCGCCACTGACGCAGCAGGCGGCCGCGGACCAGCGGATACTTCACCCGGTTGGCGGAATACAGATACCAGCTGTAGCTGGCGCCCCGCGCGCAGCCGCGCGGCTCATGGTTGGGCAGGCCCGCGCGGGTGCGGGGATAGTCGGTCTGCTGGGTCTCCCAGGTGACGATGCCGCTCTTGACGTGGATCTTCCACGAACAGGAGCCCGTGCAGTTCACGCCATGGGTCGAGCGCACGATCTTGTCGTGACGCCAGCGGTTCCGATAGGATTCCTCCCACTTGCGGTCGTCATCGGTCATGACGCCGTGCCGTCCTGAGAAGAGCTCGGTCTTTCTCTTGAAGAAAGCGAGACGATCGAGGGTATGGCTCATGCTCAGGCCACCTTCTTTTCAAGATTGTTCAGGATCGACCTCGGCCTCGCATAGAAGGCCCAGTTCACGACCAGGCAGGTCGCGTAGAAGGTCATGAAGATATAGAGCGCCACCGTGGGCCCGCCGAAGACGCCCATGGAGGTGGCGAAACCCAGCGGGATGAAGAAGCCGCCATAGGCGCCTATGGCCGAGGCGAAGCCGATGATGGCGGAGGATTCCAGTTCCGCCGCCTTGAGACGCTCGCCGGCGGCGGCGCTCGGCATCAGGCGGGCCATCTCCAGCCGCATCAGGCCCGGGATCATCTGGAAGGTCGAGGCGTTGCCCACGCCGGTCCAGAAGAAGAGCCACAGGAAGCTGGCGAAGAAGACGGGGAAGCTCGGCGCGGCGCCCCAGGCCCCCAGGCTGTGCAGCAGGCCCGCCACCCCCACGATCAGCGACAGGAAAACCCACTGGGTGACGTGCTGTCCGCCCCAGCGATCCGAGACCCATCCGGTCAGGGCGCGAGACGCGGCGCCGACCAGAGGGCCCAGGAAGGCGATCTGCAGGATGTTCACATCGGGAAACAGGGTCTTGCCCAGCAGGGGGAAGGCCGCCGAGAAGCCGATGAAGGAGCCGAAGGTGCCGATATAGAGGTAGCACATCAGCCAGTTGTGCTTGCGTTTGAACACCACCGACTGTTCGCGGAAAGAGGCGCGCGCAGAGGCACATCAGGGGGGCGTGCTGCAGCCAGAGCCGGTGCTCGACGCCGTTCTCGAGATAGACTTGCGGCGGGTCGCCCAGAGGTCCGAAGAAGGCCATGCCGACCACGATGGGGGCCAGCAGCTGCAGGGCGCTGACCCCGAGATTGCCCAGACCCGCGTTCAAGGCCAGGGCGTTGCCCTTCTCCGCCTTGGGGAAGAAGAAGGCGATGTTGGACATGGAGGAGGCGAAGACCGCCCCGCCCAGGCCGCACGACAGCGACAGGGCCACGAAGACCCAATAGGGCGTCTCGACATGCTGCACCGCCACACCCATTCCCGCCACGGGGACCAGCAGGCTCAGCGTCGTCAGGGCGGTCCACAGCCTTCCGCCGAAGATCGGCACCATGAAGCTGTAGAAGATGCGCAGGGTGGCGCCCGACAGGGCCGGCAGGGCCGTCAGCCAGAAACGCTGCTCGGTCGTGAACTCGAAGCCGGCCTGGGGCAGCCTCGTCACGGCGGTCGACCACAGCATCCAGACGGCGAAGCCGATCAGGAGGTTGGGGATCGAGATCCAGAGGTTGCGCCGGGCGATGCGCTTGCCCTTTTCGGCCCAGAAGGCGGGGTCTTCCGGGCGCCAGTCGGTCAGGACGTGTCGGCGGGACATTATGGGATGCTCCTATCGCGCCGGGCGGCCATCGAGGCCGTCCAGTTCGGGGAAGGCCGGAAGACCGGCCAGCTGAGGATTGTGGGCGTGCTCCATCCGCCGCACCGCCAGGTGCATCCACACCAGGGCGACCGAGACGAGCAGGAAGAGCAGCATGAAGCAGCTTGAGCCGATGGCGGTCCGGTCGTTCAGCACGCCGAAGGCGATCGGCAGGACGAAGCCGCCCAGGCCGCCGATCATCCCCACCAGGCCGCCGACCGAGCCGATGTGGTCGGGATAGTAGACAGGGATGTGCTTATAGACCGCGGCCTTGCCCAGGCTCATGGCGAAGCCCAGCACGAAGACCAGGGCGATGAAGGCCGGAAGGCTCAGCGCCAGACTGAAGCGGATCGGCCCGTTCAGGCCCGCCACCTCATACTGGGTCGGCGGATAGGACAGGATGAAGGTGCAGATCACGCTGATGACGAAGGTCAGATACATGACCTTGCGCGCGCCCACGCGATCCGACAGCCATCCGCCGAAGATCCGGAACAGCGAGCCTGGGATCGAATAGGCCGCCGCGACCATGCCCGCGGTCTTGATGTCCAGGCCGTAGGCGCCGGTCAGATAGCGCGGCAGCCACAGGGCCAGGGCGACGAAGCCGCCGAAGACGAAGAAGTAATAGAGGGCGAAGCGCCACACCCTCAGGCTCTTGAGCGGCGACAGCTGCAGCCAGGTCGCGGGCGCCTTCTCGCCCGAGGCGCGACGGGCCGTCGTCACGGGGTCGTCGCGGGTCAGGAGAAAGACGGCCAGGCTGACGACCAGCAGGGCGACGGCCCAGATCTGGGCCACGGCCTGCCAGCCGAAGGCCACCATGACGAAGGGCGCGGCGAACTTGGTGACGGCCGAGCCGACATTGCCCGCCCCGAATACGCCCAGGGCCATGCCCTGACGCGCCGGGCCGAAGAATTTGGAGACGTAGGTCACGCCGACCGAGAAGGCGCCGCCCGCCAGGCCCAGGGCCAGGGCGGCCGCCAGGAACTGCGGATAGGTGCTCGCCTGGGCCAGGAGAAAGGTCGCGCCCGCCGCCAGGACGCCGACGACCAGATTGACCTTGCGCCCGCCGAACTGCTCGGCCCAGACCCCCAGCAGGACCCGGCTCAGGGACCCGGTCAGGATCGGCGCGCCGACCAGCAGGCCGAACTGGGTCTCGGACAGGCCCAGGTCCGCCTTGATCTGGATGCCGATGATCGAAAAGATCGTCCAGACGGCGAAACAGGTGGTGAAGGCCAGGGTGCTGAGCCACAGGGTGCGCCACGCTCCGGGCGCCTCGCCCCCGGCCTGCGGCGTCATTTGCATTGTTCGAGCCATCACGCCCTCTGCAGAATCCGGGGAAGCCCCGTGAGGAGTGATGTGCGCCAGGCCCCGCCGCCCGGACTTGTCTTTGATCAAGTGAAAGCTAGACGCGCGTCGATTGGGGACGAAAAACCACGTCAAGCGCAGGGATTACTCGCGAATGATTATCACTGACTTAGAAGAGGACCCGACGAAGGCGCGGGTTTGACTTTGATCAATCGGGGACCGCCATACGCATGGTGTTGTCGGGCATGCCTATTCGTCCGGCCGACCTAGATCGAATCCGAGCGCTTCCCCTGTTCGCGGGGATGCCGCCGGCCATATTTCGCGATGCGACGGCCGGGGCGTTCCTGCAGCGCTTCCCGGCTGGAACGACGTTGCTGGTGGAAGGCGATTCCGTCGACTTCCTCTATGTCCTGCTGAGCGGCTCGGTCGAGCTGCAGGGCAGCTGGAAGGAGAAGGAGGCCACCCTCGCGGTCCTGCGCCCGGTGTCCACCTTCATCCTGGCGGCGGTCATGCTAGAGGCCCCCGCCCTCATGTCCGCGCGAACCCTGGAAGCCTCCCAGATTCTGATGTTGTCGGGGGAAGCCCTGCGCCGCACCGCGCGTCAGGACGCCGCCTTCGGCTTCGCGGTCATCCAGGAACTGGCGGGCTGCTATCGGGGCGTGGTCCGCACAGTCAAGGCGCAGAAGCTTCGCGCGGGCATAGAGCGTCTCGCCAACTATCTTCTGGCGCAAAGCGCCCGCCAGCAGAACGAGGCCCGCATCGTCCTGCCCCATGAGAAGCGCGTGCTCGCCTCCCTGCTCGGCATGACGCCCGAGAATCTCTCGCGCGCCTTCGCCCAACTCGCCGACTACGGCGTGCGCGTGCGCGGGTCCGAAATCTCGTTCGAGCGTATGCGGGCTCTGGAGCGGCTCGCGCGCCCCTCGGCGCTCATCGACAACCATGCGCCCGCGGCCCTGCCCCGCGCCGGCAAGGCGGCGTTCGAGACCTGGGCGAGCGCTTCAGGCGAAGTCGACGCCGGTCAGCCTCCGAAGGCGGCCAGATTGGGCGTATCGCCGAAGTTTCCCTGATGCAGGCCATGCGCCCGAGGCTTGGCGCCCAGCGCGGATGCGATCTGTTCCACCAGGGCGTCGATCGGGACCTCCGGCGCGAGATACGGCCTCAGGTCCACGCCGCCTTCCCCGAAAAGACATAGGCGCAGCTTGCCCCGGGCGGTCACGCGCAGTCGGTTGCACCCGTCGCAGAAGCCGGCGTCGTAGGGCGCGATGAGGCCGATCGAGCCACGATGGTCCGGGCTGACGTATTCCGTGGCGGGCCCCGCGTCGGCCGACCGTGCTCGCGGCGTCCAGCCCCGTTGCGAAAGCCAATCCCGCACCACCTGGCCGCCGATGTGATTCCGGCTGAAATAGTCGGCGTTCTCGCCCGTGCGCATCAGCTCGATGAAACGCACGGACAGGGGACGGTCGGCGACGAAGTCCGCCCAGCGCGCCAGCTCCTGCGCGATCGAGCCGCGCAGGAGCACGGCGTTGACCTTCACCGAATGGAAATCGGCGGCCAGGGCCTGGTCCAGTCCGCGCAGGATCGAAGGCAGGCGGTCATGGCCTGTAATGCGGTTGAAGACCGACGGATCAAGGGAATCGACGCTGAGGTTCAGATGGGTCAGCCCGGCGTCTCGCCAGTCTCGGACCCGATGCTCCAGATTCCAGCCGTTGGTGGTGACCGCGACCTTCTCAATGCCCTCCTGGGCCGAGATGGCGGCGACAAGATCGACGAAATCCCGGCGAACCGTCGGCTCGCCGCCCGTCAGCCGGATCTTTGAAAGGCCCAGGCGCGCAAAGGCTTCCGCCAACCGGCCGACCTCGGGCAGGGTCAGGAAGGAGGCGCCCGGCGTCTTGCGATAGCCATTGGGCAGGCAGTAGTCGCAACGGAAGTTGCACACTTCCGTGACGGAGAGACGCAGGTAGCGGAAGCGACGGCCGAAGCCGTCCACCGCCCGGACGCCGGGGAAGTCCATTGGAAAGCTCCTTTCCAAACACGGGAGGCGATCAGGTTTCCCCGAGCGCCCTCGGCTCCCTCGGGAGCCCGGCCGTGCGACCATGGATGGGCTTTAGGTCGCGCGGCTCGGAGCGGTGATGTGTGATGCTAGAGGCGTTGCGCCGATCGCGCCTTGATCAAAAGCAAGGCCGTTCAGTTTCTCAGTCTGGGCCGGGCGAGCATGGGGCCATAGAGGACGACGAAGCCCAGCAGGGCGCCCGCCCACAAGGCGCTGGAGAGGATCAGGGCCTCCCCATGGAAGGCGGGCCACAGCCCGCCGGCCACGCGAACGGCGGCCGCGGCGTTCATCATGAGGTAGAGAGCCAGGGTTCCCGCGCCGGCCGACAATTCACGTCCGGTATGGCCGCGGGCCGCCCGGGTGGTCACGGCCAGGATCATCACTCCCATGGCGCCGACCGTCAGCGCATGGAGCCCTGCGGACGGGGCGAAGGGAGCGCCCGCCGCAGCGAGCCCCAGCAGGATCAACCCCGTCCCCAGCCATGCGTAGCCGAGGTGCAGAATCCAGACCAGGGGCTGCGCCCCGGTCCTCCAGCCCGCCCAACGGGCCAGGCGCACCAGATGCAGGACGCCCGCGACCATCAGCGCGGCGCCGACGATCGCGACATCGGGCTTGACCACCCATCCGGCGAGAGCGGCGACGGTGAAGCCGATCACCAGGGCGTCGAACCGGGAAGGCGTGGCCGGAAGCGACCCCGGCGCCTGTCGAACCAGCCAATTGCGGGTGAAGCTCGGCGTCACCCGCCCCCCGATCAGGGCGAGCAACAAGACGATGACGGCGAAGCCCGCCCGGACGGCGGCGTCCAGTCCGGCCTCTTCCGGCCGCAGATGGAAGGCCAGATTGCTCGCCGCCATGCCCGACACCGCGACAGCCACCACCAGGTTGCGCCAGTTCCGCCCGGCGACCACCTCCCGCCAGATCACCGCCGCCAGGGCGAGCAGATAGGCGCTGTCGAGCGTTCCGCGCACGAGGCCGTCAAGTCCAGGCGCGATCATGGCGGCGCGGCCCATGGCCCATAGCGTGAAGAGGCCCGCCAATCGCGCGCCTATGACCGGATAGCGCCCCGTCCAGTTCGGCACGGCGGTCAAAAGGAAGCCGCCGACGATGGCTCCGACATAGCCGAAAAGCATCTCGTGGATATGCCAGTCCAGGCCGACCCGGCCTGAGAGTTCGCCGCCGTGCGCCAGCACATAGACCCACAGCGGCGCGGCCAGGGCGCCCCAAAGGGAGCCGAACAGGAAGAAGGGGCGGAAACCGAAACTGAAAAGGGCCGGGCCCCTATAGGCGCGCATGGCGCTGGCGGTGGACATGAGAGGTTCTCCTGCCCCTTCCCTATCCCGCTCTTGCATGGCGGGGTTTGCCTTCGGACAAACCCGCCGGGCGGGGACGCGACTAGGTTGTCGCCATGGCGCCTTCATTCCCAGACCGGAAAGCCGAACGCTTCGCGCGTCGCCTGACGTCGCGGCATGCGGGCGGCGCCGGTTCTCGAAAAGCACAAGGAAACCCGTCGTGAGCGTTTCGCCCGCCCTCATCCCCGGCTCGTCTGCGGACAGCCTCCGTGATCTGGAGACGCCCCGCCTGATCGAGCACATTCTGGATCGCTATCATCAGACCCATCGCCGTCAGCTTCCGGTGCTCATCGCCCTGGCCGAACGGGTGGAACGGACGCACGCCGGACAGGAGGGCGCGCCGTCCGGCCTGGTCGAGCTGCTCATGATCATCGCCGAGGATCTGGAAACGCACCAGCAGAAGGAAGAAGAGGTTCTCTTTCCCATGATGCTGGCGGGCGGAACGCCCATGATCGGCTTTCCCATCAGCCGGATGATGATGGAACACGCGGACGTGGAGAACCAGCTGGAGTCATTGCGACGGCTGACGGACGGGTTCACGCCCCCCGCCGCCGCCTGCGGCTCCTGGCGCCGCCTCTATGAAGAGGCGCTCGTCTTTCACACGGATCTCAGCGACCACATGCGGCTTGAGAACGAGATCCTGTTTCCTCGTTTCCTGGTCTCGCCTCCGTCGGCGCCATGAGCGGCGCCTCTCCCGGCGCTAGAGATCCAGGCTCCTGACGCCGCGCCATGTCCCTTCGCGCGGCAGCCAGACGAGGGCCTCCGCCTGTCCCAGGGTCTTCTGCGCCCCGGACTCCTGGTTCGCCGCCAGTTGCAGCCGCCCGCTCAACCGGCGCGCCCGAAGGAAGATATCGCGATCCCCCCTGTCCGGCGTCTCTCCGTCCAGCACCGCCGCCCGCCATTCGAGCGCCTTGCGGGGGTCGCGCCCTGCAAGCCCGGCGATGAGCGGCGCCAGAAAAAGCCGGGCGGTCACCATGGCCGACGTGGGGTTTCCGGGCAGCCCCACCACAAGGGCGCGGCCGGCTCGGCCCAGCCAGACCGGCTTGCCCGGCTTGATCGCCACCTTGGAGAACAGGATTTCCAGGCCGAGACCGTCGAACATCGACTTCGCGAAATCCCGCTCTCCGACGGAGGCGCCCCCGGTCACCACGACGACGTCGCTCGTCGCCATGGCTTCCATCGCGGCCCGACGCAACACGTCGGGGCGATCGGGCAGACGGGATCGCATGCAGACCTGCCCGCCGTACCGCGCGGTCAGCCCCATGACGCCGTACGTCACGCTGTCCGGGATCGACTGCGCGTCGCCCGACGCCCCCGGCGCGCGCAATTCGTCGCCGGTCGCCAGTATGGCCACCCGAGGTCGCCGGATCACCTCGACGGCCTCGAGATCGGCTGCGGCGACCGCGACCAGGGCCTGCGGGGAAAGCGTCGCGCCCCGTTCGAGCAGGGTCTCGCCCTGCGCGAAGTCGGAGCCTGCACGCCGGATATGGGCGCCCCGCGGGCGCGTCGCGGGCATGACGACGCCCTCGGGTCGTCGATCGACCATCTCCTGAACCACGACGCGCTCGGCGTTGGGCGGAACCGGCGCGCCCGTGAACACCCGCAGGCAGGTCCCCGCGGTCAGCATCGGCGGCGCCGGCGAACCCGCAAAGCTCTCGCCCGCCACAGGCAAGGTCGCGCCCAGATCACGGTCCAGAACGGCGTAGCCGTCCATGGCCGAGACGGGGACAAGGGGGGAGGAACGCAGGGCCTTCAGATCAGACGCCAGTACCCGATCGAACGCCTCTTCAAGCGGAATCCTTTCCGCATCCAGGGGGGACGCCTGCTCCAGGAGCAGGTCCAGCGCAGTCTCGAAAACCAGCATCAATCCTCATTCCTGCGCCAGTCGCCGCTCGCGCCGCCGGTCTTGGCCGCCAGGCCCACCGCTTCGATCCGCATCCCGCGATCCACGGCCTTGAGCATGTCGTAAAGGGTGAGGGCCGCGACGGACACGGCCGTCAGGGCCTCCATCTCCACGCCTGTCTGGCCGAGCGTGACCGTCTCGGCCTCGATGCGAAAGCCCGGCAAGGCATCGTCCAGCGCCACGGTCACGGCGACGCGCGAAAGCGGCAGGGGATGGCAGAGAGGGATGAGATCGGCCGTCCGCTTCGCTCCCATGACGCCGGCGACCTCGGCGACGGACGCCACCGCCCCCTTGGGCGCGCGGCCCTCGCGCACCAGGGCGAGGGTTTCGGGGGAGCATCTCAGAACACCCGTGGCGACGGCGACCCGACGGGTCTGCGCCTTGTGGGACACGTCGATCATGCGCGCGCGCCCTTCGGCGTCGAGATGGGTCAGGGCGCTCACGGACAGATTCCCCGATAGCGCGGTATCTGCCCAACCAGGGAACAGGGTCGGAAGCGGCTGTCCAACTCCTCGGCGAGGACGAGGTCCCAGGCGTCCCTGCATGCGCCGGTCGATCCCGGCACGCAGAAGATGAAGGTTTCGCCGGCCTGTCCGGCCAGGGCGCGCGACTGGAGGGTCGAGACGCCGACCGTGGTCTGGCTGGCCTGGTGGAACACGACGGAGAACCCGTCCATCACCCGGTCGATCAGCGGCCGGACCGCTTCCGGGGTCACGTCGCGCGGCGCAAAGCCGGTGCCGCCCGTGCTGAGGATGACGTCGACGCCCGGATCGGCGATCCAGGCGCGCATCACGGCCTGAATCTCGTCGATCTCGTCCCGCACGATCGTTCGCGCCGCGAGATTGTGCCCCGCCGAGGTCAATCTCTGAACCAGGGTCCCGCCTGACGTATCGGTGTCGAGCGACCGCGTGTCGGAAACGGTGAGCACCGCGATATTGAGTCCGTAGAAGGGAAGATTGGCGTCCAGTCCGGCCATGTCAGCTCCAACGGGCCAGATCGGCCCGGTCTGAGGCGGAAGGCTCGACCCAGGTCGCGCCCCCCGCCTTGTGTTCTCGTTTCCAGAAGGCCGCCTCGGTCTTGAGCCGGTCCATGACATAGTCCGCCGCGAGGAAGGCCTGCCTGCGGTGCGGGGAGGCGACGGCCACCAGGACGATGGGCTCTTCCGGCGACAGCTCGCCGCATCGGTGGCGCACCAGGATGTCGCTCACCTCGAAGCGCTCCTGGGCCGCGTCGGCGATGGCCAGCATCGATCTTTCCGTCATGCCCGGATACCAGTCCAGCTGAAGACGGCGTACGGCGTCGCCGTCCCGTCCCTGCCCTCTCGCCAGGCCGATGAAGGACACCACGGCGCCGTCCAGCGGACGCCCCCGGATAAAGGACTCCATAAGATCGCCGGGACGGAAGGGCCGGGTCGCCAGTTCAACGTCGAGCGGCATCTTCAGCCCCCCGAGAAGATGGAAAAGAAGGCGGCTTCCTGACCAGGCCGGACCCAGGCGTCATCGCCGCATTCGACGCCGTCGACGGCGCTCCGGATCGCGGGATCGAGAAGAATGTCGCCGCCGTCCGCGCTGGCGGCGATGCGTCGGCGCAGTTCAATCACGCTCAGCCCGCCCTCAGGGCCGTCCAGCGCCCTCTCGCCGCCCAGGCGATCCGCCGGTCGTCCAAAGAACACTATTCTGATCGAAGCCGTCTGGGTCATGGGAAGATCCTCTTGCTTCGTCTTTAGAGCTCCCCACGCCCGAACCGTTTGATTGTGATCAACTCCCTCGACCGGCATTGTCAGACCAAACGCGGTTGCGTCGGCGATCGGGCCAGATGGCGTGACGCCATGGCAAAATCTGACAATCCGTTTCGATGGTTCGACAGTTCGCCTGAGGTGATCCGGACCGTCGTGATGATGTACGTCCGGTTCCCCCTGTCACTGCGTCAGGTCGAGGACCTTCTGGCCGAGGCTGGCTGCGGTCGAGCCGTCCCTCGGCATGAGACCGTTCATGCGCACGCCTCGAAAGGCCAAGGCGGCTCCAAAGCGAACCTTATATCAGATTGCCACGGCGGCCTGGCGTCATTAGCTACCCCTTGATGCCTCGGTCGATGATCAGATTGGCGAGAATTTTTTCGGCGCTGGCCCTGGTCATCGCCGTCTTCGCCGTGATTCCGGCGGCCGACGCCGCAGCCTGCGCGCCCGAGATTCCCGCTCTCGAGCAGGTGCTCGATGCTCATCCCGGCGATACGCACGACGGCAAGGGCGCCGGACCTGGGGCCTGCGCCCATGGTCATTGCCACCATACGGCCAGCGAGCGTCACGCCATCCCCGAGGTCGATGCGACGGCGCCGCATGCGCCGGCCCCACGCGTGTTTCCCGGCGACGACACGACCGTGTCCTTCGCCCCCAACGGCCTCAAGCGCCCCCCCAGAGCCTGATCGGAAGCCTGCGCCTTCGCGCGCCCTCCTTCTGAATCAATCCTGGAAATCCAAACATGTCTCCGACAACTCGTCGTCGGCCGCGCCTCGCAGCCGGCTGCGCGCTGGTCGTGCTCGCCGCCCTTGCGGCCGGGTCGGCCTGGGCCGAGCCTGCGCCCGCCTATTCCGAACTCCTGGCCCGCCTGGACCAGACGCCGGTCGCGTCCGAAGCGGCTGCCCTGGTCGACGCCGCCGAGGCCCGCGTTCGACAGGCCCGCGTGCGCCCCAATCCCAATCTTTCCCTCACCGCCGAGAATGTCGGCGGCTCGGGCCCCTACTCTGGTTTCGGCGCGGCTGATCTCAGCGTCTCCTTCAGTCAGGATCTTGAGCTGTGGGGACGCAGGCCGGCGCGGGTGAACGTCGCCCGGGCCGAGGCCGGATCAGCGGCTCTTCGGCGTGACCTGGCCCTGATCGACGCCGGCGGCCGACTGGCCCTGGCCTATGCCGAGGCGGAAGCGGCCCAGCGCCGCACCCGACTGGCCGAGGAAGGCCTTTCCCTGGCCCTGGCGGACGCCCGCGCCGCCCTGGCCCTGGTCGAGCAGGGGCGCGAGCCGCTCCTGCGCGGCGTCCAGGCCGAGAGCGAAGCCGCCGCCGCCCGCGCCCGCCTGGACGAAGCCCGGGCCGAACGCCAGGCCGCCCTCGCCCGGTTGACCGCCGTCGCCATGCTGCCGGCTCCGGCCACCTCGATCGACGCCAGCCTGCTCGACGCCGCGGTCAGCGTCCAACCGACGCCGGTCGACGGCGCCCCGACGGTTCGAGTGGCGGAATCGGAAGCCACGGCCGCCGAGCGCCGCATCCAGGTCGAACGCATCAACGCCCGCCCCGACGTCACCGCCAGCGTCGGCGTGACCCGGTACGGCCAGGAGGACGAGGCCGCCCTGACCGTCGGCCTCAGCCTGCCTCTGCCCCTGTTCAACCGGAACCGCGGCAATATTGATGCGGCCCGGGCCGAGCTCCGCGCCGCGCAGGCCCGCGTCCTCCAGGCGCGGCAGGACGCCGATTCGGACCGGTCGGCCGCGACGGCCCGCCTCGCCGCCTCCGGCAGCCGGGTTTCGGCGGCCGACGCGGGGGTGAAGGCGGCCGAGGAGGCCTATCGCCTGTCCCGGCTCGGCGCCGAGGCCGGGCGTATCTCCCAGCTCGAACTGCGGGTCAGCCGCACCGCCCTGATCAACGCCCGTTCCGCCGCCGTCGACGCCCGCCTTTCGCGCGTCCGCGCCGAAATCGATCTGGCGCGCCTGGAAGGCCGCGCCCCGTTCCAAGGAAACCCCTGATGCGCCTCGAGACATCCAACAAGACCCTGCTGATCGGCGGCGTCGCCGCCCTGGTCCTTCTGGGCGGCGGCGGCCTCTACATGACCCTGCAGAAGCCGGCCGAGAAAGCCGCTCCGGCGAAGGCCGATGACCGCGCCGAGAGCGAAGACGAGACCCCGGAAGGCGTGATCGAACTCAGCGCCGAACAGATCAGGGCGGCCGGCGTCTCCGTCGTCGCCGTCTCGCGCGGCGGCGGCGGCGAAACCCGTCTGTCCGGCCGAGTCGAGGCCATGACGGACGCCCGCGCCGCCGTCGGCGCCATGGTCGGCGGCACGGTCGAGCGTGTGCTGGCGGCCCCGGGCCAGAGGGTGCGCGCGGGCCAGCCCCTGGTCAGCCTGGTCAGCGGCGAAGGCGCCGTCCTGCGCGCCGACATCGACGCCGCCTCGGCCGCGGCGACGGCGGCCCGCCAGGCCTATCAGCGCAACCGCAACCTGGCCGACCAGGGCGTCGTCGCCCGTCAGGAAGTCGAGGCCTCCCAGGCCCAGGCCGCCAGCGCCGAGGCCCTGGCCCGCG
>JAFKFS010000175.1 GCA_017308115.1 Bordetella sp. | reverse complement strand
CTTGAAGGCCCCGGTCGCGGCGATCCTGATCGCCATGCTGGGCGGTGTAGAAGACCGGAACGCCCGCCGCCCGCGCCGCCGCGATCAGGCGGGCGATGTTGGCGATCAGCCCCGGCAGAGGCTCGGCGTCCGGCGCATAGGGGCGCATGAAGTAGCGCTGCATGTCGTGGACCAGCAGGGCGGCGCGATCACGCTGCAACATCCACTGGGCGCGCGAGGCGGGGATCTCCGCCTCGGTCGGCAGGGCGTAGGCCGGGACGGTCGGCAGACCTTTCGAGACGCTCACGCCTTGCCCTCGTCTTCCAGAATGCGCTGGCGAAGCGCCGCGCGCAGTTCGCGACGGCTGACCTTGCCGACGGCGGTCACGGCGAAATCGTCGACGAAGACGATCTGGTCCGGCACCTTGAAGTCGGCGATGTCGCGCTTGCGCATCCAGGCCTTCAGTTCGACGCCGCGCGGCGGGGCGCCGTCGGGGATGACGAAGGCGCAAATGCGCTCGCCCAGATAGTCGTCCGGCACCGACACCACGGCGGCGTCGAACACGGCCGGGTGGGCCAGCAGGTGATCCTCGACCTCCTCGGCCGAGATCTTCTCGCCCGCGCGATTGATGTGGTCGGTGGCCCGGCCCATGACCACGAGGTAGCCCTCAGGCGTGCGGCGCACCACGTCGCCGGTGCGATAGAAGCCGTCGTCGGTGAAGGACCGCTCATTGGCCGCCGGTTCGTTGTGATAGGCCCGGATCGTATAGGGCCCGCGCGTCAGCAGATCGCCCGGCTCGCCCTCGGCCACGGGCGCGCCCGCGTCATCGACGATCAGGATTTCGTCGTCGGGGCTGATGGGGCGCCCTTGCGTCTCGACGATCAGGGTCTCGGGGTCGTCCAGCCGGGTGTAGTTGACCAGCCCCTCGGCCATGCCGAACACCTGTTGCAGGGTGCAGCCCAGTTCGGGGCGCACGCGCCGCGCGGCCTCGGGCAGGAATTTCGCCCCGCCGACCAGCAGCACCTGAAGGCTGGACAGGTCATGGGTCTTCTTCGCCGCCGCCTGCATCCACAGCAGGGCCAGGGGCGGCACCAGTCCGGTGATCGTCACCCCCTAGCGTTCGATCAGGGGAAAGCAGACGTCCGGCGACGGCGAGGGCGCCATCACCACCGTCGCCCCGACATAGAGGGCGCCCAGATAGCCGGGCGAGCTCATCGGGAAATTGTGCGCGGCGGGCAGGGCCGTCAGATAGACGCTCTCCGGCTCCAGCCCCGAGATGTCGGCGCTTTCGCGCACGCTGTAGAGATAGTCGTCGTGGGTGCGCGGGATCAGCTTGGACAGGCCGGTCGAGCCGCCCGAAATCTGCAGGAAGGCCACGTCGGACGGATCGGCGTCGTCCGTCGGCAGGGCGGTCGGATCGGCGCGGAAACCGTCGAAGGATGCGAACTCCTCCGCCTCGCCCACCACGACCACATGGCGCAGGTCGGGGACCTCGGCCTGAACGGCGCGGGCCAGGGCGCGGTAGTCGAAGCCCTCATGCCGGTCGGCCACGACATAGGCGGCCGCTTCCGAACGCGTCACGAAGTGGACGATCTCGGTCGAGCGGTGCGCGGGCAGGGCATAGACGGGGATCAGCTTGGCCCGGAACAGGCCGAAGATCACGCTGAGGAACTCGGGCAGGTTGGGCAGTTGCACCACCACCCGGTCGCCGGGCTTCAGCCCCAGCGCCAGGAAGCCGGCGGCGGCCGTCTCGGCCTTTTCCAGCAGTTCGCCATAGGTCCAGCGCTGGTCCATGCCGACCACGGCGACGGCGTCGCCCTGGGCTTCGGCCCGGCTGCGCAGCAGTTGGGAGAAGGTTTCGCCGCGCCAATAGCCCTTGGCTCGATAAAGCGCCGCCATGTCGTCCGGCCAGACCTGTCGCAGGGGAATCATACGCTCGCCTCATCCACGCCCAGGGCGCGCAGAACGGCCTGGAACTTACCTGACGTCTCGTCCGCCTCGGCGGCGGGGTCGGAGCCTTCGACAACGCCCGCCCCGGCATAGAGGCGCGCCTGATCGCCGCACGTCTCGGCGCAGCGCAGGGAGACGTACCAGGCGCCGTCGCCGAAGGCGTTGGTCCAGCCCACGGCCCCGGCATAGAAGCCCCGGTCATAGCCTTCAAGCGCGTGGATCATCTCGGCCGCCCGATCACGCGGCGCGCCGCAGACGGCGGGCGTCGGATGCAGCAGGGCGGCCAGTTCGGCGGCGGAAGTCTCATCGGGGCGATGCAGCCGCCCCTCGATGCGGGTGCCCAGGTGCCACATGGTCCGGGTCGAGACCAGCGCCGGGCCGGGCGGCGCGCGCAGATCGCTGCACCATGGCGCCAGCAGGTCCATGATGGCCTCGACCACCAAGGCATGCTCGCGCCGATCCTTGTCCGAGGCCAGCAGCCCTTGCGCCGCCGCCTCGTCCTGCACCAAGTCGATGCTGCGGCGGGCCGATCCGGCCAGCGGGTGGGAGAAGACGGCCGAGCCGCGCCTGGAGACCAGCAGTTCCGGCGTGGCGCCGACCAGACGACGCATAGCCCCGCCCCGCCCGGTTCCCCGGCCCTCGCCCAGCGGCGTCAGGAAACGCGCGGCGGTCGGGTCCGCCTTCAGGTCGCGCCACAGGGCGAAAGGGTCGATCGCGCCGTCGCCCTGAACCTTCAGGCTGCGCGACAGCACCACCTTGTCCACCGGCTCGGCCCCGCCTTGCGAGGCGCGCATGGCGGCCAACGCCTGCGTCACCGCCGCCTCATAGGCCGCGCGCGAGGGCTCGGCCGTCAGGGCGCGGATCGCGGGGCGGGACGCGCCTGCGGGCATGTCCCAGACCCGGTTGGCCGCGCGCTCGGGCAGGAACAGGCAATCATCCGCGCGGCGGTCGAACGGCAGGGCGCCGACCAGCAGGCGCGGCGACGGCTCATCCGTTTCGGGGGCGACCGGCAGATCGGCGAAGAAGCGGCGCACGCGCTCGCCCAGCGTCGCCGCAGGCCCCGGCGTCAGCCGTTGCTTCAGGCCCGTGGTGAAGAGCCGCAACTCCGGCGTGGTCAGACCGAACGCCCAGTCCATCTCGTCCTTCGGCGCCGCCGCCTCATGGCGTTCGGACACGCCGCCGCCGATCTGAACCGACAGATCGGGCGCGCCCCAGAACTCCGCTACTCTCGACTCCATGACGATCCCCGCCGCACTCAAGATGTTGCATATCATTCGCAACAACCGGCCTATAGCGGAGCAACCTTCGCGTTGTCTTGCGGCCAGATTAATTCCAAGCCGCTCTGGTCGTTTCGGCGCAGAGGTTTAGAAGGGCGCTCATGCGAATGCTTGTCATTGACGATGATGCCCGGACCCGCGCCTTCGTGGCCGACGGCCTGCGCCAGCAGGGGCATACGGTCGATGAGGCGGCCGAGGGCGAGTCCGGCCTGCACATGGCGATGGAGGGCGAATACGACGCCGTCGTCGTCGACCGCATGATGCCCGGCCTGCCCGGCATCGAAACCGTGCAGGCCATGCGCGCGGGCGGACTGAGAACGCCGGTGCTGATGCTGACGGCGCTGGGCTCGGTCGACGACCGGGTGGCGGGGCTGAACGCGGGCGCCGACGACTATCTGGTCAAGCCCTTCGCCTTCAGCGAACTGAGCGCGCGGCTGCAGGCGCTGGTGCGCCGCCCGCCCCTGGCCGAGGCGACGACGCGGCATCGGGTGGCCGATCTGGAGGTCGACGTGGCCGCCCACCGGGCGACGCGGGCGGGCCAGACGCTGGACCTGACCCCGCATGAGTTCAAGCTGCTGGAGCGACTGGCCCGCAACGCCGGTCACGCCGTGACGCGCACCATGCTGCTGGAAAGCCTGTGGGGCTTTCACTTCGACCCGCGCGCCAATCTGATCGACGCCCACATCAGCCGCCTGCGGGCGAAGGTGGATCGCGGCTTCGATCGGGAGCTGATTCACACCATCCGGGGGGTGGGCTATGTCCTCAAGGCCCCGGACTGAGCCGAAACGCCCTTCGGTCTGGACCACGGCCAGCCTGCGCTACGCCGCCGCCTTCTCGACCCTGTTCGGCCTGGGCGCGGCGGTGATGATCGCGGGGGTGGACTATGGGCTGATGCGCTTCGCCGAGGCCGAGGTCCGCGACGGACTGAACCATCAGATGGAGGTCATGCGCGCCGACGCCGACCGGCACGGCACGGCGCGGCTGGTGCAGGAGCTGAACGCCGAGGCCCGTAACCGCGACGCCCGCCGCTATCTGCTGCTGGTCGAGGCGCCGGACGGCAGCACCTTCTCCAACGGCCTGACGCGGCTGGCGGTCAACGACAGCGGCTTCCGCCGCAACCTGCCCAACAAGGCGCGCGCCGCCCGCTGGCCCGACCAGACGCCGAACATGCTGGCGCTGAGCGCCCGGGCGGCCGACGGCGGCCTGCTGGCGGTCGGGCGCGACATCCAGCACCTGGACGAACTGCGCGGCGGCATCCGCCGCTACGCCCTGATGAGCGGCGTCGCCCTCATCCTGCTGGCCCTGGCCGGGGGCTGGTTCGCCGGGCGGCTGTTCCTGCGGCGGCTGGAGGGGGTCAACCAGGCCGTCGGCCGCATCATCGCCGGCCAGGATTCGGCCCGCCTGCCCGCCGTCGGCCTGGGGCGGGAGTTCAACGAGCTGTCGGCCAACCTCAACCGCATGCTGGACCGGCAGGAGGCGGCGCTGACGACGCTCAAGACCCTGTCCGAGGGCGTGGCCCACGAACTGCGCGCGCCGCTGAACCGGGTCCGCAACCGGCTGGAGGACCTGGCCGCCCATCTGGACGACGCCCCCGCGCGCCAGGCCGCCGTCGAGCGCGCCCTGGAGGAGACGGACCAGGTCAGCGCCCTGTTCGAGGCCCTGCTGACCCTGGCGCGCATCGAGAGCGGCGACGCCGCCCTGCAGACCGAGCGCCTGGACCTGGCCGCCCTGGCGGCGACCGTAGGCGACATCTACGGCCCCTTCGTCGAGGAGGCGGGCGGGCGGCTGAGCCTCGACATCGCCCCCGTCGGAACGGTCGAGGCGGACCCCGCCCTGCTGCAGCAGGCCCTGGCCAATCTGATCGAGAACGCCGTCTTCCACGGCGGCGGCCAGGTCGAGGTCTCGACGTCCGGCCAGGACGGGCAGGCGGTCCTCCGCGTCGCCGACCACGGCCCCGGCGTGCCGCAGGCCGAGCGCGACAAGGTGCTGCGCCGCTTCTACCGCCTGGATCAGGGCGCGAACGGCCACAGGTCCGGCGCCGGTCTCGGCCTGGCCATGGTGGCGGCCGTGGCGCGCGCGCACGGCGGCGAACTGCGGCTGGACGACAACCGGCCGGGCCTGGCGGTCGAGCTGAGGCTGCCCGCCAGGCCGATCAGACCTTAGTTGCAATTCATTCTCAACTAAGGGATCAAGGGCGCTTCCCCTCTTTCAGGAGCGCCTCATGACTTCCGCCCCCACGACCGTCGCGGCGCCCGGCGACGCCTTCAGCCTGAAGCCGCTGCTGTTCACGGCGGGGGTCGGCAGCCTGTCGATGATGGCCTTCGTCGCCGTGGTCGGCCCGATGGCGCGGCTGCTGGGCCTTCAGCCGTGGCACGTCGGGGCGGCGGTGACTGCGGCGGGCCTGGCCTGGATGCTGATGGCCCGCTTCTGGGGCGCGCGCAGCGACTCCGCGGGACGGCGCAAGGTGCTGCTGATCGCCCTGGCCGGGTTCGCCGTCAGCTATGCGGCGCTGGGCCTGTTCATGAGCGCGGCCCTGGCCCTGGTCCCGGCGACGATCGTCAGCTTCCTGGGCATGACGGCGGCGCGCACCGCCGCGGGCGCCTTCTACGCCGCCGTGCCGCCGATCTGCGCCGCCGTGGTCGCCGACCACACGCCCCCGGACCGGCGCGCCCGCGCCATGGGCGCCGTCGGGGCCGCCAGCGCCATGGGCATGGTCGTCGGGCCGGGCGCGGCGGGCCTGCTGGCCGGCTGGAGCCTGAGCGCGTCGCTGATCATCGTCTCCGCCCTGCCCGTCCTGGCCTTTGCGGCCGTGTGGCGGTTCCTGCCCGCCGACGCGCCGCACGAGACGCGCCGGAAGTCGACGCTGAAGCTGTCGGACCCGCGCATCCGCCGCGCCGTCGTCACCGCCTTCTGCGCCATGTGCGGCGTCGTGGTCTGTCAGGTGGTGGTCGGCTTCCTGGCCCTGGATCGTTTCGGCCTGTCGCCGAACGCGGCCGCGCGCGCGGCCGGCGTCGCCCTGGCCGTGGTCGGGGTGGTGCTGTTCGCCTCGCAGATGGTGTTGCGGCGGCTGAGCTGGACGCCCTCGCGCTTCATCCGCATCGGCGGGAGCGTCGCCGCCGTCGGCTTCGTCTGCGCCGTGTTCGCCGCCGCGCCCTGGCAACTGTGGGCGGCCTATGGCGTCATCGCGGCGGGCATGGGCTGGGTCTATCCCTCGCAATCCGCCCTGGCCGCCAACGCCGTCGAGGCCCACGAACAGGGCGCCGCCGCCGGGGCCGTGGGAGCGGCGCAGGGACTGGGCGCCGTCCTGGGGCCGCTGGCCGGGACGGCCGCCTATCAGGCGGCGCACGGCGCGCCCTACGCCGTATCGGCGGTGATGATCCTGATCGCCGCCCTGTGGCCGGCGGCCCGCGCCAAGACCGGCTAGGCGCGCGCGCCTTCGGCCTCGAACCCGGCGGACAGGGCGTCGACCAGCCATCGGGTTCCCGCGTCCCCGTCCGAGCGTTCGTGCCAGACCAGGTGATAGTCGAACGGCCGCATCCCCTCCGGCGCGGGAAAGGGCTGGAGGTCCTGATGCGCCGCCGCGAACCGCTCGGCCGCCCGGCGCGGCAGCAGGGCCACCGCCTCGCTCGTCTGCAACAGGTAGGGAACCAGGGCGAAACTCTGCGCCCGCATCAGGATGCGTCGCGCGGCCATGTCCGGCGGATCGTCCGCCGCCGCGTCGCCGAAGCCGTCGCCGGTCGAGGGGACGACATGGGGCCAACGGAGCAGTTCGGCCTGCGTCGGCGTCGTCCGGCGAACCGGATGATCGGCGCGCGCCAGGCCCAGGTAGGTCTCGCGGAACAGCCAGCGCGACTTCAGCCTCGCTCCGTCGGGCTTGCCGCCGGTCAGCACCAGATCCAGCCGCCCGTCCTCCAGCCGCCGCAGGCTGGCGTCGGACAGGGGATCGACGGCCAGCTCCGCCCCCGGCGCCTCCTGCGCGATGCGGTCGATGCGCGGCGCCACGACGCTGAGCAGGCCGAAGTCGGTCGAGGCCAGACGGAACACCCGCTTCATCCGCCCGACATCCAGTCCGGGATCGCGCAGCAGGCTCTCGCCCGCCTCCAGCCAGGCGCGCAAGGGGCCGGACAAGGCCTCGGCGCGCGGCGTCGGCGTCATGCCGCGCGGCCCGCGCACCAGAAGGGGATCGTCGAACTGATCGCGCAGCCGGGCCAGGATGCGGCTCATCGCCGGCTGGCCGATGCCCAGGCGCTCGGCCGCGCGCGAGACGCTGCGCTGCTCGATCAGCACCTGGAGGTGTTGAAGCAGGGTGAAATCCACGCGGTGGGGAAGTCGCCCCGACATATGGCCTCGCTGCATGACGCCGGACGCGTCGGACCGGCTTTATTAAGAGCGCCTCTTAATTGCAATACACGAGCATGACGGCTCGCCCCCCGGTTTCACGGCCGCTCGGCGCCCGGCCCTGCTCATGCCGCCAGCGAATAGGCGTCATGCTGACTCCGACATTGAGACAATATTGCGAATGATTATTAGGAGCGTCGTCGCTCGCATGGTCGAGCTTTCCTCCCCTCTGCGGGCGCTCGTCGCCCGCCCAACGCAACGCCTTTGGGGGCGCAGATGCACCTATCGAAACGCCGCATCGGGCTGGGCCTGATGACCACCACCCTGCTCGCCGCCTCGCCGGTTCTGGCCGGGACCGTCCCGCCGGACGCCTCCGACATCGATCCTCAGGCCACGACCGTCGGCGACGTGATCGTCACGGCCTCGGCCACGGGCGTCGACGTGCGCGACGCCCCGGCCTCCGTCAGCGTCATCACGCGCGACGAGATCGAGCGCCAGCCGGTCCAGAGCCTGGGCGAGCTGCTGGGCCGCCTGCCCGGCGTCACCGGCGGCGTCAGCCCCACCGGCGCCATGTCCAAGATCACCATCCGCGGCCTGCCGGACAACTACACCCTGATCCTGGTGGACGGCCGCCGGGTCGGCAACTCGCGGGACATCAGCTATCGTCCCGACCTGGGCCGCCAGGACCTGAACTGGATCTCGCCCGACATGATCGAGCGCATCGAGGTCGTGCGCGGACCGATGTCCTCCCTGTACGGCTCCGACGCCATGGGCGGGGTGATCAACATCATCACCCGCAAGATCGCGCCGACGTGGCGCGGCTCGGCCAACACCAGCTACACTTGGTCCGAGGACTCCAACCGCGGCGACGCCTATCAGCTGGGCGTCAACGTGGCCGGTCCGATCACGGAGACCCTGGGCCTGCGCCTGGGCGCGACCTACGCCCGCACCAACCCGGACGAGGTCAACATCTCCAGCAACAACGGCACGGGCGGGGTGCTCAACAAGAGCCTGAACAGCGTGCTGACCTGGGCGCCGATCCAGGATCACAACTTCTCGTTCGAGGCGAACTACGGGGTGGAGGAGCCCCTGGCGCCCAAGCTCCAGATTCCCAACCGCAACGGCGTGCTGACGCCGCAGAGCGCCTTCGGCTCCAAGACCGAGCGCACCAACTTCCGCGCCAGCCACGAGGGCCGGTGGTCGTTCGGCCAGACGCGCCTCGACATCTATCGCAACGCCTTCGAGAACAAGGCGATGGGCGAGTACGGCGGCTCGGGCGAGTTCGAGGAGTGGATCGTCGACGGCCTGTGGAACTTCGAGAAGAATTTCGTCTGGCTGCACAAGTTCGCCGTCGGCGCCCAGTACCGCCAGGAAGAGCTGACCAACACCGACACCATCGGCACGGTGCCGGTCGACTATGACGGCAACGTCATCAGCGGCGCCACGCTGAAGGGCGACACGGCGGCGATCTTCGCCGAGGACCAGATCACCCTGCGCGAGAACCTGCTGCTGACGCTGGGCGGCCGTCTGGACAGCCACGACAAATACGGCGAGCACTTCAGCCCGCGCGCCTATCTGGTCTGGCATCCGGCCGAGGCCTGGACCCTGCGCGGCGGCGTCTCCAAGGGCTTCCGCGCCCCGTCCCTCAAGGAGAACAGCGCCGGCGCCGCGACCAACTCGGGCGGCAACGGCTGCCGGGGCCTGATCGGCATGGCCGCCAAGGACAAGAACGGCAATCCGATCCTGGACGGGAACGGCAAGCCGCTGGTCTACACCTCGGGCGGCTGCTGGATGGCGGGCAACCCGAACCTCAAGCCTGAGGAAAGCACCAGCTACGAGTTCGGCTTCGCCTATGACGGCGAGAACTACCGGTTCGGCGCCACCTATTTCCACACCGATTTCGAGAACAAGATCCAGTATGCGCCGCTGGGCTATTTCGAAGGCCGCTGGTGGACCAAGAACGAGAACGTCCAGCGCGCCCGCACCAAGGGACTGGAGCTGACCGGCCAGGCCAGCCTGCCCTACGATCTGACCCTGCGCGGCAACGCCACCTGGATGATCGAGGCCAAGAACCTGGACACCGGCGCCGATCTGATCACCACGCCGGAATGGTCGGGGTACGCCTCGCTGGACTGGCGGGCGACCGATCGCCTGGGCGTCATGCTGTCGGCCCAGTACACCGGCGAACAGCTGAGCGGCGGTTCGACCCTGACCAACGCCCGCACCGAGTTCGATCTGACCGCCGCCTATGAGGCGTCCGATACGGTGACCCTGCGCGCCGGGGTCTCCAACCTCTTCAACGAGGAAGTCAGCGGCACCGCCGGCGACGGCTACTACTCGCCCGGCCGCCGCTTCTTCATCGGCCTGACCACCCGTTTCTGATCCGGAGACACTGCGATCATGACCACCCTGAGCAAATCCCTTCGCGGCGCCGCCTTCGGCGCCCTTCTGGCGGCTTCGGCCGTCGCGGTTCCGGCGGCCGCCTCGGCCCAGGCCCTGTTCTCGGCGCCCGAGCGCCAGGACGGCGGCCAGGTCAGCTTCGCCTCGACCGAGCGCGGCAAGCCCGTCATTCCGGGCAGCGCCGTCGTGGCGACCGGCCGCGGCTTCCATCCGGGCCAGAACGTCGTCCTGATGTACGGCCAGACGCCGCTGTCGACCGGCCCGATCACGGCCAACGCCGAGGGCGGTTTCGAGGCCCGGCTGACGCTGCCGGCCGACGCCCAGCCCGGCAACCACCCGATCGTGGCGGTGTCGCAGTCGCCCTACAACGCCATCCTGGCCGATCTGAAGATCTCGCCGAACGTGCCGCTGTCGAACGAGGCGGCCTATCGGATCACCAGCGTCCAGCCCACGCGCGGCCTGTACCAGACCGCCTATAGCGCCAAGCGCAACGCCGTCTTCGCCACCTCGGCGGTCGGCCGCCCGCCGGTGCGCCAGTCGGAGCTGCTGCGCCTGAACGCCGACACCCTGGCGGTCGAGGCTCGCGTCACGCCCGCCGCCGCGCCGGGCCGCCCCGGCCGCGACGGCCAGGTTCAGGACGGCGGCGTCTTCGCCGTCTACGGCGTCGGCGTGGACGACGCCCACGACACCGTCTGGGCCTCGAACAGCCGCCAGAACACGGTCGCCGTCTACCGCCAGTCGGACCTGTCGCTGGTGCGCCAGTTCGAGCCGGGCACGGTCAACCACGCCCGCGACGTCGTCATCGACGAAGAGCACGGCAAGGCCTACGCCAGCGCCACCTTCCAGCCCGAGGTCGTGGTGTTCGACACCGGCGCCCTGAGCGTGGCCAAGCGCATCAAGATCGACTCGACCGTGCGCGGCGAGACCTTCTCGGCCGCCAGCGTCTCCTACGACCGGCAGGCGCGCCGCCTGTACGTCGCCTCCAACTCGACCAATGAGGTCGCGGTCATCGACGCCGCCGCCGACACCGTGCTGAACGTCTTCCGCGTGCCCGGTGCGCGCAGCGTGATCGGCGTCTCGCACGACCCGCAGACCGACCGCATCTTCGTGGCGGCCCAGGGCACCGACAACCTGGTGGTGCTGAACGGTTCGGACGGCTCGGTCGTGGCCGACACCCCGGTCGGCGCGGGCGCCCTGAACGTGGTGTTCGAGCCGAGGTCGCGCCGCGCCTTCGTCAGCGCCTTCGGCGCGGGCACGGTGACGGTCACGGACGTCGACGGCCGCATCGTCGCCAACCTGCCCGCCCCGCCGGTGGCCAACCACGTCTCGACCGACGGTCGCGGCAACGTCTATGTCGCGGTCAAGTCCGGCTGGACCACCGACGGCAACGACTCGGTCATGCGCATCCGCCCCGCGCGGTAAGCCAGCCCCCTATGACCGGGAAAAGCCCCCGCGCCCCGGCGCGGGGGCTTTTTAACGGCTGAATTCGCGCTCAGTGTTGGTGCAATTTCCTCCGCCCCGTCTAACGATAAGGCGCGGCGAAGCGCAGCACGGCGGGCAGGGCCGCATAGGGCGTCGAGCCGTGGTCCTCGTCCTCCAGCACCCGCAGGCTCGCCCCCCGAGCCTCCAGATCGCGGGCGTTGGAGACCATGCGGCGGGCCAGGTGCGCAGGCG
>JAFKFS010000174.1 GCA_017308115.1 Bordetella sp. | reverse complement strand
ATCTGCAAGGCGGCGGACCTGGATCGCGCCCTGTTCCTGACCTACGCCGTGGTGTTGCTGAACACCGACGACAACGCCATGGGCAAGGCCCGCGCCTACGCCGGGATGTACAACGAGCTGTCGCGCGAGGCGGCCCTGCGCACCCTGCGCTTCTGGCGCGCCCGCAAGGCCATGCAGGCGGCCTGATCTACGCTTCGTCGTCCGTCGGGCGCGGCGCCGGACGGCGGCGCTCGCGGTCCAGATCCATCCGGTCGCGCGGCAGGGCCTCGGGGCATTCGTCGCGCATGAAGGCCAGCATCTTCTCGCGCACCTCGGCGCGCAGGTCGAAGGCGACCGAGGCGTTGCGCGCGCTGGTCAGGCAGCGCACCTGAGCCGTCCGCTCGGTGACGTCCGTGACCTGCAACGCCACCACGTCGCCGTCCCAGTGCGGCGAGGCGTGGGCGATCTGCTCCAGCTTCATGCGCAACCGGTCGATCGGCGCCTCATAGTCCACATAGAGGAAGGCCACGCCGATCAGCCGCGAATCCTCGCGCGTCCAGTTCTGGAACGGCTTCTGGATGAAGTAGGTCAGCGGCAGGACCATGCGCCGCCAGTCCCACAGCTTGACCACCACATAGGTCGAGGTGATCTCCTCCACCCGGCCCCACTCGCCCTCGACGATGACGGCGTCGTCCAGGCGGATCGGCTGGGCGGTGGCGATCTGGATGCCCGCGATCAGATTGGTCAGGAAGGGCTGCAGCGCCAGACCGGCGACGATGCCGACCACCCCGGCCGAAGCCAGCAGCGACAGCCCCCACTGCTTGACGCCGGGAATGGTCAGCAGCGCCAGCCCCAGGGTGATCAGGCCGATCAGTATGGCGGCGACCCGCTGCAGGATGCGCGTCTGGGTGACGTGCTTGCGGGCGTAGAGGTTGTCCTCCGCCTCCATGTTGAACTTCTTGATGTGGACCACGGCGCCCGCGTCGACCGCCCCCGCCAGCATCCAGCCGCACACCAGGATGAAGCCGAACAGCAGGCTGCGGCGGATGAACAGCGACGGTTCGGGGTCCAGCGGCGACACGGTGACGGCCAGGGCCAGGGCGATGATCATCACCGCGATCCGCACCTTCAGCCGGGCGCGCTTCAGCATCCCCTTCCAGAACTCGTCCCGGTTGCGCACCGCCAGCTTCAGCAGGGCGAAGACGACCTGATTGGCCGCCCAGCCGATGAAGACGAAGACCACGGTGATGATCGAGATCACGGCCCATTCCGGCAACCAGTGGAACTGGCGCCAGAGCGCGAAGACGGTGTTGGTCAGATCGACGACGAACTGGGGCATGGCTCGACCATAGCCCTTCTCCCCGCCGGGGGAGAAGGTGGCTCGCGCAGCGGGACGGATGAGGGGGAGGCCAAATGACGCACACCCGCATCAACCCGTCTGGATGAGGGAAGCGTCCCCCTCATCCGAGCGGCTTCGCCGCCCACCTTCTCCCCCGGCGGGGAGAAGGGTCTTATCGGACCGCCGCCTCCACCAGGTCCGCCAGCCTTTGCGCCGCATCGGGGATGGCCACCGAGCGCGCCGCGGCCGACATGGCCGCCAACCTCGCCGGATCGGCCAGGACCTCGCCCAGCGTCGCCGCCAACCCTTCCACGGTCAGGTCGTCCTCGGCGATCACCTGCGCCGCGCCCGCCTCGGCCAGGGCCCGCGCGTTCAGGGTCTGGTGATCGTCCGTGGCGATCTTCAGCGGGATCAGCACCGACGGCAGGGCCGCCACCGCCAGCTCGGAACAGGTCGAGGCCCCCGCCCGCCCGATCACCAGATGCGCCTTCGACAGCCGGTCGGCCATGTCGCGGAAGAAGGGGGCGACCTCGGCCTCGATCCCGGCGTCGAGGTAGATCTGGCGCGCGGCCTCCAGCGTCTCGGGCCGCGACTGCTGCTGGACCTTCAGCCGGTTGCGGATCGCCTCGGGCAGGGCCGCCAGGGCGCGCGGGGCGGTCTCGGACAGGATGCGGGCGCCCTGGCTGCCGCCCGTCACCAGCACATGGATCGGCCCGCCGTCCGCCGGCGCGGCATAGGCCCGGTCGAACAGGGCGCGGATGTCCGGCCGCACCGGATTGCCGACCAGCCGGACGCGGCCCTTCACCTTGTCCGGCGCCCGGCCCAGGGTCGGAAAGGCCGCCGCGATCACGCCCGCGCTGGGGGCCAGATAGCGGTTGGTGCGGCCCAGGACGGCGTTCTGCTCATGGATGACGGTCGGGCGGCGCATCGTCACCGCCGCCAGCAGGGCCGGCGCCGAGGGATAGCCGCCGAAGCCCACCACCACGTCCGCGCCCGTGCGCCGGAACGCCGCTTTGGCCTGACCCACGCCCTTCAGGATCGCCAGCCCCGCCTTCAGCAGGCCGATGGGGCCGCGCCCGGTCGCCGCATCCAGCGCCAGCCGCGCCTCGGCCGGAAAGGCGTGGGCGTACTGCTCGCCGCGTTTGTCGGTCGCCAGCACCACGCGCCAGCCGCGCCCCGCCATCTCGCGCGCCAGGGCCTCGGCGGGGAACATATGGCCGCCGGTGCCCCCGGCGGCGACGACGCAGACCTTGGTCATGGATGGTGCTCTCTTACGGCAGCAGGCGACGGCGCGGGGCCACGTTCGACCCCAGTTCATAGGCCCCCGGCCGGCGCCGGGTCAGGGCCAGGGCGAACCCCATGGTCAGCCCCATGGCCATCATGGACGACCCGCCGTAGCTGATGAAGGGCAGCGTCATCCCCTTGGTCGGGATCAGGTTCAGGTTCACCGCGATGTTGATGCAGGCCTGCAGGCCGATCAGCATGAACAGCCCCGCCGCCGCCGTCTGCTCGAAGGAATCGTTCAGCTTCATCGCCCGCCGCATCCCGCGAATGACGATGAAGGCGTAAAGCCCGATCATGATCAGCGACAGCACCAGGCCGAACTCCTCGGCCCCGACCGAATAGATGAAGTCGGTGTGCAGGTCGGGGACGTGGCGCTTCATCACCCCCTCGCCGATGCCCCGCCCGACCAGTCCCCCGGCGCGGATGGCCTCGGAGGCGCGGTCGATCTGGTGGGTGTCGGTCGTTTCGGGCGACAGGAAGCGGCTCAGGCGGTCGCGCATGTGGCTGAACATGAAGTACAGCGACACCACCCCGCCCGCGCCGACCGCCGCCAGCGCCGCCACCCACTTCAGCGGCACCCCGGCCATGAAGAAGACGGCCATGAAGGTGGTGGTGATCAGCAGGGTCTGGCCGATGTCCGGCTGGATCAGCAGCAGGCCGACCGTCAGCGCCCACAGGCCGAAGGCGATGCTGACGCCGGGCACGCCCTCGCCCTTCTGGGCCTCGGCGAACATCCAGGCGGCGAAGACGATCAGGCCGGGCTTGGCGAACTCGGACGGCTGCAGGCTGAACGGCCCCAGGTTAATCCACCGCGCCGCCCCCTTCACCGTGTCGCCGATGAAGGGCAGGGCCGCCATGACCACGATGGCGCAGAACAGGGCCAGCACGGCGATCCGCCTGACCCCGCGCGGCGACAGCAGCGAGGCGCTCAGCATCACGAACAGCCCCATGGTCGAGAAGACCATCATCCGCCACGAATAGTGGAAGGGGTCGGTGATCGATTCATCGGCCAGGATCGCCGCCGGGCTGGAGGCGAAGCTCAGCGCCACGCCCAGGGCGACCAGCGTCAGGGCCGCGCCCAGCAGGCCGCGATCCACCGTCCAGAACCAGCGCGCGATCAGGCTCTGATCGTTGCGCGAAAAGGGATGGCTGTAGCTGTTGTGGGTCATGCGGCGGGCTCCGGCCGTGCGCCCAGGGCCAGGACGGCGGCGCGGAACGCCTCGCCCCGGACCTCGAAATCGGGAAACTGATCGAAGCTGGCGCAGGCGGGCGACAGCAGGACCACCTGGTCGCCTCCGGCCTCGGCCGCGTCGGCGGCGGCCATCTGCACCGCCCGCTCCATCGTCCCGGCCACGACATGCGGCGTCTCGCCCAGGGTTGCGGCGAAGGCGTCGGCCGCCTCCCCGATCAGATAGGCCCGGGCCACGCGGGGGAAGAGATCGCGCAAGGATTCGACGCCGCCGTCCTTGGCCCTGCCCCCCGCGATCCAGAAGACGGCAGGATAGGAGGCCAGCGCCTGACGCGCGGCGTCGGCGTTGGTGCCCTTGGAATCGTTGATGAAGCGCACGGCGCCGAGGCGGCCCACCGCCTCCATCCGGTGCGCCAGGCCGGGGAAGGTCATCAGGCCCTCGACCGCCGCCTCATGCGCCACGCCGAGCGCCCTCGCCGTGGCGTAGGCGAAGGCCGCGTTCTGGGCGTTGTGCCGCCCCGGCAGGGAACGGGCGGCGGACAGGTCGGCCAGCAGTTCGCCATCGACGGTCAAGGCGCCCGGCGCAGCCCCATATCCTTCTCCCCTCGGGGGAGAAGGAAGAGATACTACTGTCTCGACCCGCCGCCCCTGCTTGCGCAGGTCGGCCGCGATCCCCTGCCCCCAGGCCTCGTCCACGCCGACCAGCGCCAGCGCCTCATCGCCCTGCGCCTGGAAGATGCGGCGCTTGGCGGCGACATAGCCCTCCATCCCGCCGTGACGGTCCAGATGGTCCGGCGAGACATTGGTCAGGATCGCCACGTCCGGCGCGAAGCCCGTCGTCAGGTCCAACTGATAGGACGAGACCTCGATCACATAGACCGCATCCGCCGTCGGCTCCGGCAGGGCCAGCACGCCGATGCCGATATTGCCGCCGATGTGGACGCGGAGACCCGCCTGCTTCAGCACCCAGCCGATCAGGGCCGTGGTCGTCGACTTGCCGTTGGTGCCGGTGATGGCGACCACGCGCGGTCGCCGCCCTTCAGGCAGGGCCGCCAGCGCCCGCGCGAACAGCTCCACATCGCCGATGACCGGCACGCCCGCCTCATGGGCGCGCTCGACGGTCCAGTGCGGCTTGGGATGGGTCAGCGGCGCGCCCGGCGACAGCACCAGGGCGGCGAACCCGGACCAGTCGGCGCGGGTCAGGTCCTCGACCAGAAACCCTTCCGCCTCGGCCTGCATCCGGCCCGAGACGCCGTCGTCCCACAGCACGGGGATCGCGCCCCCGGCCTGAAGCGCGCGCGCCGCCGTGATCCCCGACCGCCCCAGGCCGAAGACCGCAACGCGACGCCCCTCGAAGCCGGGAACGGGGATCATCGGCTCAACGCAGCTTCAACGTGGCCAGACCGAGCAGCGCCAGCATGGCGGCGACGATCCAGAAACGGATGACGACGGTCGATTCCGGCCAGCCCATCTTCTCAAAATGGTGGTGGATCGGCGCCATCAGGAAGATGCGCTTGCCCGTCAGCTTGAAGTAGCCGACCTGGATCATCACCGAGGCCGCCTCGACCACGAACAGGCCGCCGACGATGCCCAGCACCAGTTCGTGCTTGGTCGCCACGGCCATGGAGCCCAGGGCGCCGCCCAGGGCCAGGGAGCCGGTGTCGCCCATGAATATCTTGGCCGGTGGCGCATTGTACCACAGGAAGCCCATGCCTCCGCCGATGATGGCGGCGCAGAAGATGGCCAGTTCGCCCGCGCCGGGCACATGGTGGACCTGCAGATAGTCCGCGAACAGGAAGTTGCCGACCAGGTAGGAGATGATTCCGAAGGCGCCCGCCGCCATCATCACCGGCACGATGGCCAGGCCGTCCAGCCCGTCCGTCAGGTTCACCGCATTGGAAAAGCCGATGATGGTGAAGGCGGCGAAGGCCACATAGAACCAGCCGATGTTCAGCAGCACCGCCTTCAGGAAGGGAAAGGCGATCGAGGTCTCAAGCTCGGGCGAGGTCGGCGACTGGGTCATCCACAGCACGGTCAGCACGCCGGCGATCACGGCCACGACCGTCTGGGCCAGCAGCTTCTGCTTGGACGTCAGCCCGGCCGAGGTCTGCTTCGTCACCTTGGCGTAGTCGTCGATGAAGCCCAGCACGCCGAACGCCGCCGTCACGCCCGAGACGATCCAGATATAGGGGTTGGTCAGGTCGCCCCACAGCAGCACGGCCACGCCGATGCCCGCCAGGATCATCAGCCCGCCCATGGTCGGGGTGCCGACCTTGGACAGGTGGGACACCGGGCCGTCGTCGCGGATCGGCTGGCCCCGGCCCTGCTTGGCGCGGATCCAGTTGATGAAGCGACTGCCCATGGCCACCGCCACGATCATGGCCGTGGCCATGGCCAGGGCCACGCGCACCGTCTGATACTGGATCAGGTGCAGCAGCGGATATTCCTGGGCGATGTCCGCGTAGTAGAGATAGAGCAGGTAGAACATGGCTTCTTAGTCCCCTATCGGACCGCGCGCGGCGCGATCCTGCTTGAGGGGGTCTCTCCTTATTTCTCTATCGAGCCGCGCGGGGCGTCATGCAATCCGGTCAGGGCCGCCGCGACCAGCGAGGCCTTCGACCCGTTCGAGCCCTTGACCATGACCACGTCGCCCGGCCGCACCAGCCCGGCGGCCTCGGCGGCCAGTTCGGCGGCGGTCTCGCGCCATTGCCCGCGCAGCGACGGCGGCAGGGCCTCATGCAGCAGGCGCATCTGCGGCCCGGCCGTATGCACCAGGTCCAGACCGGCGGCGGCGATGGCGGGAGCCAGGCCTTCGTGCAGGGAGCGGCTGTGCTCGCCCAGCTCCAGCATGTCGCTCAGGACGACGACGCGGCGGCCGCCCGGCCCCACCGGCTTGGCGCCCAGGCTGACGAAGCCCGCCTTCATCGACAGGGGATTGGCGTTGTAGCTCTCGTCGATCAGGGTGAAGGCGCCGCCGGGGACGGCCACCGTCTTCATCTGCCCGCGCCCGGCCAGCGGCTGGAACCCCGCCAGCGCCTGCAGCGCCGTCTCCAGCGACACGTCCAGCGCCTGCAGCATCAGGATGACGCACAGGCTGTTCAGCCCCCAGTGCACGCCCGACTGCGCGAGCCGATATTCGATGCGCCGCCCGTCCAGCTCGGCCGTAACGGTCGCGCCTTCGCTGTCGGCGACGAAGCCCAGCAGGCGCGCGTCGCAACCCGCATCATGACCGAAGGTCCGCACCACGGCTCCGGCCTTCCCGGCCCCCTGACGCACGATGTCGGCATAGGCGTCGGCGGCGTTGACCACGGCGATCCCGCCGGGCGCCAGCCCCTCGAAGATGGCGGCCTTCTCGCGCGCCACGCCCGCCTCGCCGTCGGCGAAGGCCTCGATGTGCACCGGCCCGACGGTGGTGACGCAGGCGGCGTGGGGGCGCACGAAGACCGACAGCGGCCCGATCTCGCCCGGATGGTTCATGCCGATCTCGAACACGGCGCGGTCCGTGCCCTGCGGCGTCCGCGCCAGCGTCAAAGGCACGCCGATGTGGTTGTTGTAGCTCTTGATCGAGGCGTGGCTGGTTCCCGCCAGATCGAGGCCCGCCTTGATCGCCTGGGTCACGCTGGTCTTGCCGACGCTGCCGGTGACGGCGCCGCGCAGGCGGGCGCGGTCGCGCGCGGCGACGCCCAGCGCCTCCAAGCCCTTCAGGGTGTCGGGGCCCAGGACGTAAGGCCCGCCCTCGACCGGCCGGTCGACCAGGGCCACGCTTGCGCCCGCCGCAAAGGCCGCCTCGGCGAACTCATGCCCGTCGCGCGCGCCGTGCAGGGCCAGGAACAGGTCGCCCGGCTGAATCTCGCGGCTGTTGTAGGTCAGGCCCGAGACAGAGGCGTCGGGTCCGTGAAGCCGTCCCCCGGTCGCCGAGGCGATCGCTTCGGCGGTCCAGAGCGGCGTGTGTGCGTCAGGCATGGTCTTTCAGGGCTTCGGTCGCTTCGGCGGCGTCGTCGAAGGGATGCACGACCCCGCCGACGATCTGACCCTGTTCATGCCCTTTTCCGGCGATCACGACCACATCTCCTTCGCGCATCAGGGAGACCGCGTGGCGGATGGCCGCGCGGCGGTCGCCGATCTCCAGCGCGTCGGGGCAGCCTGCGCGCACCTGGGCGCGGATGGCGGCGGGGTCTTCGGACCGGGGATTGTCGTCGGTGACGATGGCCGTATCGGCCAGACGCCCGGCGATCTCGCCCATCAGCGGCCGCTTGGCGCGGTCACGGTCGCCGCCCGCGCCGAAGACGACGATCAGCTTGCCCGTCGCGTGCGGACGAAGCGCGTTCAGCACCGTCTCCAGCCCGTCCGGCGTGTGGGCGTAGTCGACATAGACCTCGCCGCCGCGCGCGCCGCCGGGGATGCGCTGCAGCCGCCCCTGCGCGCCGCGGATCAGTTCCAGCGCCGGGATCACCTGGTCGGGATCTTCGCCGCCCGCGATGCACAGGCCCGCCGCCACCAGGGCGTTGGACGCCTGGAACGCCCCCGCCAGCGGCAGCAGGACGTCATGCACCCGGCCGCGCACGTCGATGCTCAGACGCTGGCCTTCCGGCGTCGCGCGGCGCGCCAGCAGGGTCAGGTCGCGGCCGCGCTCGCCCACCCCCATCACGCCCAGACCGGCCATGATCGAGGCCGAGGCGAAGGCCGAATAGGCGTCGGAATCCGCGTTCAGCACCGCCGTACGCCCGCGCGGCAGCAGGGCCTCGAACAGGCGCATCTTGGCGGCGCGATAGTCCTCCATCGTGCCGTGATAGTCGAGGTGGTCCTGGGTCAGATTGGTGAAGCCCGCCGCCTTGATCGCCACCCCGTCCAGACGCCGCTGGTCGATGCCGTGGGACGAGGCCTCCAGCGCCAGGTGGGTGACTTCCTTGCGGGCCAGCTCGGCCAGCAGGCGGGCGGCCTCGGCGGCGTCGGGGCTGGTCAGGCCGGGGCCGGTCAGGGCGTAGGTCTTGTCGCCCTTCTGGCCGACGACGCCCAGGGTGCCCATGCTGGCCGACTTCAGGCCCATGCCGGCCCAGATCTGGCGGCAGAAGTTGGCGACCGAGGTCTTGCCGTTGGTGCCGGTCACGGCGACGCAGGTGCGCGGCTGGGCGCCGTAGAAGGCGCGCGCTGCGATGGCGTAGGCCCGGTGCACGTCGCCCGATCCGACCAGAACCGGCGCCGCGCCTTCAGGCGTGTCCGACGGCGCCAGCACGGCCGCCGCGCCCTTGGCCAGGGCCTGCGGAATGAAGGCGCGGCCGTCGGCCTGCGTCCCCGGCAGGGCGACGAACAGGGCGCCGGGCACGACCTGGCGGCTGTCGGCGGTGACGGCGGTGATCTCGGGGTCCGAGGCCACGTCGCGGCGCAGCAGTTCGGAAAGGCGCAGCTGGCTCATCGGCCGTCGCCCTCCACGTCCTGGAACTCGGGGATCTTTTCGCCGAGCGCGGTGGACCAGCGGTCGGCCTTGCGCTCGACGCCCAGGAAGCCGGCGATGCGGTTGGCGATGCGGCCCACGGCGGGCGCGGCGACATAGCCGCCGGTGCGCGGATAGACGCCCGGCTCGTCCATCAGGACGAAGACGGTGTAGCGCTTGGCGTCCACCGGCCCGTCGGCGGGGAAGACCCCGGCGAAGGAGCCGACGGCCACCGCCGGATCATAGCGGCCGTTGACCAGCTTGTTGGCCGAGCCCGTCTTGCCCCCGACCCTCAGGCCCGGCGCGTCGGCGAACCGGCCCGAACCGCGCGTGACGTTGCGGCGCATCAGGTCCAGCATGACGGCCGAGGTCTCGGGCGAGACGACCCGGTGCGTCTGGGCGTTGGGACGGCCGCCCTTGCGCAGGGTCGGCGCCACATAGCGCCCGCCGTTGCTCAGCGCGCCATAGGCCGCCACATACTGGATCGGCGTGACCATGACGCCATAGCCGAAGGACAGCGACGCCAGGGTGCTGTCGTCCCACTTGCGTACCTTGGGCGGGGCGGCGGATTCCTTCAGCTCGATCGGGGCGGCGTCGAGCAGGCCCAGGCGACGGAAATAGTCGCGCATCACGTCGCCGCCCATCTCGACCGCCAGGCGCGAGGTGCCGATGTTGGACGAATGCAGATAGACCTCCTCCAGCGTCAGCACCTTGTTGGTGGCGTGGAAGTCGGTGATGCGGCGCTTACCGATCTGCAGGGCCTGGGAGGCGTCGAACAGGGTGTTCATGTCGGCCCGGCCGGTGTCGATTCCGGCGGCGACGGTGAAGCTCTTGAACACCGAGCCCATCTCATAGTGGGCCGAGACGACGCGGTTCAGCGTCGCCTCTTCCGGCGCGGCGTTGCGGCGGTTGGCGTCATAGGTCGGCCAGGAGGCCATGGCCAGGATCTCGCCGGTCTGGACGTCGGCGACCACGGCGACGGCGCCCTTGGCCTTGTGCTCCTCGGCGGCGATGGCCAGTTCGTTCTCGACCACCCCCTGAATGCGCAGGTCGATCGACAGGGGGAAGTCCTCGCCGGCGGCGCCCGCCGCGCGGATTTCCTGGTCGAAGGCCAGCTCGGCGCCCGCCACCCCCTCGCCGCCCGTGTCCGAACGGCCGATCAGGTGAACCGCCGAGGTTCCCAGCGGATAGACGCGGCGGTCCTCCGGCTCGAACGTCACCCCGCCCAGGGCCAGGGCGTGGACCGCCCGCCGCTCGGCCGGGGTCAGGCCGTTCAGCACGATCAGGCGGCGCTCGCCGCTCAGCACCCGCTCCAGGCGGCCGGCCGGGATGCGCGGCAGGGCGCGGCGCAGCCGGGCCTTGGCGGCCGGAATGTCCCAGACCTCGCGCGGATCGATATAGAGGCCGTAGTGGGTGATGTTGGTCGCCAGCAGCCGGCCGTTGCGGTCCACCAGGTCGGCGCGCGTCAGGGCGCCGGGATTGAACCCCGCCCCCGTCCCGCCGCGCGGCGCCAACAGGGCCGCGTGCGCCGCGCCCAGGGCCAGACCGGCGAAGACGGCGCAGAAGGCCGCCATGATCAGGAAGATGCGGACGCGGGTGTCTTCTTCCGGACGGGCGTCGGCGCGGGCGCGCTCGAACGAATGCTCCAGGTTCCACACCAGGGAGGCGATCCACCGCCCCCAGGCCGAAACGGCGCCGCCGAAGGTCGCCTGCGGGCGGCCGCGATAGCCCATGCCGTGATGGTCGTGCACGCTCATCGCACGACCTCCGCGACGGGCTTTTCTTCCGGCTTCTCGGCGGGCGGCGGCGCGATCTCCGGCAGGACGGCCTCGCCCGCCTGCTTCCTCACATCCACCGGCCCCAGGCCGATCTCGCGCGACAGGGCCTCCAGACGCGCGGGCTGCTCCAGCCGCGTGACCTCGGCGCGCAGCAGGCGGACCCGTTCGCGGTTCTCGCGGATGTCGCGCTCGATGCGGCTGATCTCGGCGCTTTCGCGCGCGGCGGCCGCCTTGGCGATATAGACCGAGAAGACCAGCGCCAGGACGCAGGCCACGCCGATGATCTCGACGCAGCGCACGCCGCGCACCTTCCACTCGAACAGGCGCTTGACGGGGGCGGGCATGGCGATCATGCGGCCCTCCCCTTCATCGCGCCCCAGGCCGGGGCGTCGGTCCGCACCGCCGCGCGGATCTTGGCCGAGCGGGCGCGGGGGTTGGCGGCCAGTTCGGCCTCTCCCGCCTCGCGCGCGCCCTTGAACAACAGGTCGAAGCTGGGCTTGCGCGTCTCGACCGCGACCGGCGCATGGCGCGAGCCGCCCGGCGCATTGCCGGTGCGCTCGGTCAGGAAGGCCTTGACCATGCGGTCTTCCAGCGAATGGAAGGTGACGACGACCAGCCGCCCGCCGGGCGCCAGCGTCGCCTCGGCCGCCTCCAGCCCGCGCTCCA
>JAFKFS010000173.1 GCA_017308115.1 Bordetella sp. | reverse complement strand
AGGCGGGCGAACGCCGCCCAGCCGTCGTTGACTTCCCAGTTCCAGTTGTGGCCGGTCGTCGACGATTCCGTGTTGATGTCGTCGATGATGTGGTAGCCCGCGTCGATCGCGCCGTACCAGCCATCGGGCTCCGCCGATGCGGCGCCGGCTGCGAACAGCCCCGCAGCAGCGACACTGGCCAGAAGTTTCAGCTTCATGGTGTCCTCACACTCTTGGTTGATCCGAAAGCCCATGCGTTACCGCGAAGGCGCTCGAAAGCCGAACGGTATTGCACTGCGGCGGTTCCCCTTTTGGGCGCTGAATGTGTCCACTGTGGCGCCGTTTCAACACATAATGCCCCATCCCGCCCTGTGAAGCTAGGAGGCCGCCCATTCTGGAACAGAGCGCGGCCAGATTGCGGCGGTGTCATCTTTCCATCAGCGCCCGCACATAGTCGTCGCGCCAGCGGCCGACATCGGTGTCCCGCACCACCTGCATCAGGGCCTTCCATTTCCGAATTCGCTCCGCGAGCGGCATCGTCAGGGCCTTGTGAATGGCCTCGGACAGCTCTTCGCGGCTGAAGGGGTTGACCAGCAGGGCCTCGCCCATCTGTTCGGCCGCTCCGGCGAAGCGCGACAGGATGAGGACGCCGGGGTCGTCCGGGTCCTGGGCCGCGACGTATTCCTTGGCCACCAGGTTCATGCCGTCGCGTAGCGGCGTCACCAGGCCGACGCGGGCGGCGCGGTAGATACCCGCCAGTTGGTCCCGCCGATAGGTCCGGTTCAGATACCGGATCGGCTGCCAGTCCATGTCGGCGTAGGCGCCGTTGATCCGTCCCGCCAGGGCCTCCAGCCGCACCCGCATGTCCTGGTAGGCGTCCACCTCGTCGCGGGAAATGGGCGTGACCTGCAGCAGGAAGACCTCGCCGCGCATGGCCGGGTTGTCCTCGAGGAATTGCTCATACCCCAGCAGGCGCTGTTCCAGCCCCTTGGAATAGTCGAGCCGGTCCACCCCCACGATCATGGAGCGGAAGGCGGCCGAGGCCGCCATGCGGTCGTAGGTCCTCTGCCCCAGCAGGGAGTCGCGCGCCGCGAGAAAGCCGTCGACGTCGATGCCGATGGGAAAGACCCCGACCTTCACGCTGCGGCCGAAGGCCTCGACGCGGCCGCCTTCGCCGATCCGGCCCCTGGCCTCGACCTCGACATAACGCTGGAACAGCTCCATCCATTCGCGCGTCTGGAAACCCAACAGGTCGAAGTCGAACATCGACTCCACCAGGCGTCGGTGATGCGGCAGCGTCACCAGCAACTGCCGCGCCGGCCACGGCGTATGCAGGAAGAAGCCGATGCGGTTCTTCACCCCCAGGCGGCGCAGGTCCCGCGCCATCGGGATCATATGGTAGTCGTGAATCCAGATGACGTCGTCGGGCCGGAGCAGGGGTTGAAGCACCTCGGCGAAGCGGCGGTTGGTCCGCTCATAGCCCTCGCCATAGGACCGCTCATAGGCCGTCAGGTCGACGCGGTGATGGAACAGGGGCCACAACGTCTTGTTGGCGTAGCCGTTGTAGTATTCGTCGACGTCCTGCGGCTCCAGGTCGACGGTAGCGACGGCGACGCCCGCGCGGTCCTCCATGTTCAGTTCGCCGGTGAAATGCTCGACCGTCTCGCCGGACCAGCCGAACCACAGGCCTTCATATTTCCGCAGCGCCGCCGACAGGGCCATGGCCAGGCCGCCCGCCGATCCTGCGGCAGGATCCCTGGGCGCCGAGACCCGGTTGGAGACGACGATCAGACGAGTCATGGCAGGCGGCTCATCGCGCGTCCGTCCACGATCGGCTGAGCAGGACCGCGCAGTTGATGACCCCCACCAGCGAATAGGTCTGGGGGTAGTTGCCCCACAGCTCGCCGTCCTGGATCGAGATGTCCTCGCTGAGCAGGCCCGCATGGGTGCGGCGGCTGAGCATCTCCTCGAAGATGACGCGCGCCTCCTCGACCCGCCCGTTCAGGGCCAGGGCCTCGATGTACCAGAAGGTGCAGAAGTTGAAGGCGGTCTCCGGCTCGCCGAAGTCGTCCGGATGGATGTAGCGGAACAGATAGGGGCCGCGCTTCAGGTCGCGCTCGACCGCCTCGAAGGTCTTCACCTGGCGCGGGTCGCGGGCGTCGAGGAAGCCCAGGTCCGTCATCTGCAGCAGGGCGGCGTCCAGTTCGGTCCCGCCGAAGCTGGCGGCGAAGCGGCCCTCGTCCGGCAGATAGGCCTCCGCCTCGATACGCTCCCGGATGACCCGCGCCCTGTCGCGCCAGAAGAGGCAGCGATCGTCCAGGCCCAGATGATGCGCCGCGCGGCCCAGGCGGTCGCAGGCCGCCCAGCACATGACCGAGGAATAGGTATGCACCCGGGCGATGGTGCGGAACTCCCACAGGCCGGCGTCGACCTGATCGTGCATGGCGAAGGCGCGATCGCCGACCTTCTCCAGGGCGCGGAAATCCTCGATCGTGCCGGGCCGCAGCAGGCGATGGTCGAAGAAGGCCTGGACCAGCGGCAGGACGATCTGGCCATAGACGTCGTGCTGAAGATGCTCGTGCGCCTGATTGCCGACGCGCACGGGCTTCATGCCGCGATAGCCTTCGACGCTGTCGACGATGCGCTCGACGATGGCCGGCTCCAGCCCCACGCCGTAGACCGGCTGCACATGGCCGCCCGCCGAGGCGTCGACCAGGTTGCGCAGATAGCCGAGATAGTTCTCCAGGATGTCCACGGCGCCCAGGCGGTTCAGCGCCCGCACGGTATAATAGGCGTCGCGGATCCAGCAGTAGCGATAGTCCCAGTTGCGCCCGCTTTCGGGGAATTCGGGCACGGAGGTGGTCATGGCGGCCACGATGGCGCCCGTCTCTTCATAGACGCACAGCTTCAGGGTGATGGCGGCGCGGATCACCGCCTCCTGCCAGTCCAGCGGCAGGTAGAGGGTGCGGGTCCAGTGCTTCCAGTGGGCGACGGTCAGGTCCAGGGCGGCGTTGACGCCCGCCAGGACCGACTGGTCGTAGCCTTCGTCCGGCCCCAGGAAGAAGGCCATCGCCTCCTCCAGGCGGAAGGCGCGTTCGTTCAACACATGGCTGACCGGACAGTTGGTGGTCAGGCGAAGGGTCACGTCGCTGCACAGGTAGCGGATATGGTTGGAGCCCGACGTGTGCTCGGCCCTGCGCGCGCCCCAGTCCGCCGAAGGGCGCAGGCGAAGGGTGATGCGCGGCGTCCCCGCCAGCGGCCGCACCACCCGCGCGAAGGCAACGGGGCGGTAGATGCGCGCGTGCTTCAGGTGGCGTGGGCAGAAGTCGATGATCTCGACCGCAGCGCCGTCCGCCGCCGTCAGCACGGTCCTCAGGACGGCGGTGTTGCGGACGTAGCCCTGTTCAACGGAGACCTGGCCTTCCAGTTCGATGGCCCAGAAGCCGTGGTCAGGATCGGCGCCGTCCATCAAGGCCGAGAAGACGGGATCGCCGTCGATGCGCGGCGCGCAGGCCCACACGAACCGCCCCTGGCGGTCGATCAGGGCGCTGACCGAACAGTTGCCGATGGGCGCCAGATCCAGATTGGGCGTCATGCGCGCGCCTCCTTCTCCTGTGTGGCGGCGGCCAGGACCCCGAGCCAGTCGAGCACGGCCTCCACATCCTCCAGCCGATACCGCGCCGCAGTCGGCCGCTCCGGCCCCACTAGGACGCCGAATCCGCCCAGGGCTTCGGCCGCCCGAAAGCCCGCCTCGTCGGTCAGGTCGTCGCCCACCATGACAGGCGTGGCGCCGGCGAAGGGCGGCTCGCCCATGAAGGCGGCCACGGCCGTCCCCTTGTCCGCGCCGGGGGTCTTGAGCTCCAGCACCATGGAGCCGGGTTGAAGGGTGAGGCCGGTCCGGTCCGCCAGGCCCGCGGCCAGGGCCAGGGCCGCGTCGGCCTGGCCCGGCGCCTGGCGGAAATGAAGCCCCGCCGACAGCCCCTTGTCCTCGACGATGACGCCGGGCCGATCCTGGGCGAAGTCGCGAAAGGCGGCCAGGGCGGCGCGGACCGAAGGCGCCGGCTCCCGCGTGCTCAGGACGCCGTCGGCTCCGCGTCGCTCCAGCCCGTGCACGCCTGACGCCGCGCCCGCCGCCCCGTCGACGATGCGGTCGATCTCCGCCAGGGTCCGGCCGCTGACCACGGCCACCCGTCCCTGCAGCGCCCGGGTCACTCGCGCGAGCGTGCGGGTGCGGCGCGGCTCGGGCCCCACCGCGTCGGGCGTCGGAGCCAGGGGCGCCAGCACGCCGTCCAGATCAAGGAACAGCGCGGCCTCCGCCAATCGGCTCGGCGGCGCGGGCAGTCGAGGGCGGGCAAGGCCCTGTGCGGATGACATGCGTCTCAAGAGTCTTTCTATCCCCAGGACGCCTTGCAACGCATGAGAGCCGCAATGGTTGTCATTTATTCATCGACCGTTCACCCGATGCGGGGCCATTGTGCGCCCCGCGCGAATGGGGCATTTCCCACTGCGCAATGAGGCATTCGCCACTCCGCTACGAAGAGCCGCAGAAGCGGCCCCGGCGCCTGGAGCCGTCATGACCGCTGTTTCCGCCCCCTCCTCCCCCGAGCAACTCGCCGCCATGGCCGAGCGAGCGCGCGACGTCGTCCGCCTGAACATCGAGGCGCTGGAGGCGCTGGAGCGTTCGCTGGATTCCTCCATCGCGCGCGCGGCCGACGTCATCCTGTCCCGGCCCGGCTATGTGGTGGTCACGGGGATGGGCAAGTCGGGCCACATCGGCGGCAAGATCGCCGCGACCCTGGCCTCCACGGGGACCAACTCCTTCTTCGTCCACCCGGGCGAAATGAGCCACGGCGACCTGGGGATGCTGCGTCCCGACACCACGCTTCTGGCCATCTCCAACTCCGGCGAGAGCCGCGAACTGCGCGATCCGCTGCTGTTCTGCGCCCGCAACGACATCCCGGTGATCGGCGTCACCCAGCGGCCGCAGAGCTTCCTGGGCCGCCATTCGGCGGTTTGCCTGACCATGCCCAAGGTGGCCGAGGCCTGTCCCAACGGCCTGGCGCCGACGACCTCGACCCTGATGACCCTGGCCATGGGCGACGCCCTGGCCATGGTGCTGATGGATCGTCGCGGCTTCACGCGCGAGGACTTCGGCCTGCATCACCCCGGCGGCGCCCTGGGCATGAGCCTGCAGACCGTGCGCGAATGGATGGGCGACAACGCCGCCGCCCCCGCCAGCGTGCCGCTGGACGCCGACTTCCGCACCGTGGTCTCGGCGATCACCGAGGGGCGCAAGGGGGCGGTGGCCGTTCTGGCGGCCGATGGAACCCTGGCCGGAATGATCACCGACGGCGACGTGCGCCGCGCCTTCACGTCCGACATCACGGCCCTGCACGCCGCCGACATCATGAGCCGCAGCCCGATCACGGTCGAGCCCGAAGCCCGCATGAGCGACGTGGTCGATCTGCTGACGGCCAATAAGATCAGCAATCTGTTCGTGGTCGAGGCGCGCCGCCCCGCCGCCATCATCCATATCGCCGAACTGATGCAGACAGGCTATGTCTCCTGATGCCTGAGGACATTCTGTTCGACGCCAGCCGGCTGCTCAGCCGCACGGAACGCAGCGCCCCCACCGGGGTGGACCGCGTCTGCTTGGCCTATGCGGAATGGCTGATCGAACACCCCCTCTATCGTATGGTGCCGGTCCGGGCGCGGCATGACCAGCTGGCCCGCGTCGACAACGACTGGTTCAGGGACCGGATCGCGGAATTGCGGGCGCGCTGGAGCGGCCCCGACGCCGTCGATGCCCTGACCCCCGATGCCCAGCGCCTGTTCGCCGCCCTGCGCTCGCAGGACAGGGGCGTCTCCGTCATCGGCCACGTTCCCGACGACGAGCCGCCGCCCCAACGCATCAAGCAGCGGGTTTGGAAGCAGTATTTCCGCACCCGCAACGTCAAGGCGCCGCCCGCCGCCCGCGCCTATGTGAACGTCGGCCACACCAGCCTGAATACGCCGGACATCCTGACGGCTCTGGACGCCGGCGGCATCGAACGGGTCGTGATGGTGCACGACCTGATCCCCATCACCCATCCCGAGTTCTGCCGTCCCGGCGACCAGGCCAAGCACGAGCGGCGGGTCGTCAACGTGCTGCGCCACGCCTCGCGGATCATCGTCAATTCCCGCCATACGGCCGATGAGCTCCTGGCCTTCGCCGGACGGTCAGGCCTGAGCCCGCCGCCCGTGGACGTCGCCCATCTGGGCCTGGAACGGACCTTGAACGGTAGCGTCGTGGTCGGGGCGGCCCACCCCTATTTCGTCCATGTCGGCACCATCGAGGCGCGCAAGAACCTGGCCTTCCTGCTGACCGTCTGGCGTCGCCTGGAGGAGAGGATGGGCGCCGCGGCCCCCCGCCTCGTCCTGGTCGGACGCTACGGCTGGGAGAATGAAGCGGTGCTGGATATGCTGCAGCGCTCGCCCAATCTGCAGGGCCTGGTCCATCAGGCCGAGAACCTGCCCGACTGCGCCCTGTCGGCCCTGATGCGCGGCGCCCGCGCCGTCGTGGCCCCCTCCTCAACCGAGGGCTTCGACCTGCCGGCCGTCGAAGCGAGCGCCATGGGGGTCCCCCTGCTCGCCTCCGACATCGCCGCCCACCGCGAACTGGTGCCGCACGCCCGCCTGATCGATCCGCTGGACGGCCTGGGCTGGCTGGCCGCCCTGGAGGAATGGACCCGCTCGCCGCCTGCGGCTCCGCCCTACGCCGCCCCCACCTGGGAGCGGCACTTCGAGGTGATCGAACAACAGGTGCTGCCGCCCTCTGGCGGCGCGGACGCCCTGCGGGTAAGCATCTGATCAAACTGCTATAGGGCCGTCATGACCAGAACCGCCGCCAGCCTGATGATCGTCGCCCTGCTCGCGGGGTGCTCCACCCTGCCGCGCGACGGGCCGTCGGGCCGCAATGTCGTCGAAGGCGCCGCCTCGCCCGAGCGCGCGGGCGACTACGCCCTGATCAACCTCGACTTCGCCCTGAGCGAACGGCTGAAGGCGGCGCCCCCGCCCTCGTTCAGCAGCCTGGCCCTGGCCTCCAGCGAGGCGCCCACGGATGTGATCGGCGTCGGCGACACCCTGTCCGTCAGCGTCTTCGAGCCGGGCGGCGGCCTGTTCAGCGGCGCCGCGCGCGACGGCGCGACGTCCGGCAACCAGACCCTGCCGCCCCTGGTGGTGAACCGCAACGGCGCCGTGCCCATCCCCTTCGCGGGCGAGGTCCGGGTCGAGGGCCTGACCCCGGCCCAGGCTTCGGCCGCCGTACGCCGCGCCCTGATCGGCAAGGTCGCCAATCCCCAGGTGATCGTCACCGTGGCCGGCAACGCCTCCAACGCCGTGACCGTCCTGGGCGAGGTTCGCAATCCGGGCCGCCAGCCCCTGTCGGCCAGCCACGACCGCATCCTGGACGTCATCGCCGCCGCCGGCGGCTCATCGCGCTCGATCTATGACGTCAATGTCCAGATTCAGCGCCAGGGCCGCACCTATACGGCCCCCATGTCGATCGTCACGACCGAGTTCAACGAGAACGTCCGCCTGCAGCGCGGCGATCAGGTGAACCTGGTCTATAAGCCGCGCCGTTTCAGCTCCTTCGGGGCCTTCAACGCCGTGGCCCGCAGCGAGCTGCCGCCCGGCCCGCTGACCCTGGCCGAGGCGCTCAGCGGCGTCGGCGGACTGGACTCCAATCTGGCCGACGCCAAGTCGGTGCTCATCTTCCGTTTCGAGCGGCCGGAGACGGCGCAGGCCCTGGGCATCACGCAGCCCGCCACCTCGCGCGGGGTGCCGGTGGTCTATCGCCTGAACCTGAACGAGGGCGAGGGTTTCTTCATCGCCAGCAATTTCCAGATCGAGCCGGACGACGTCATCTACGCGCCGCGCGCCGGCGCGGCCGAGATGCGCAAATTCTTCGAGTTCGTTCAGAGCATCACCCGCGTGGTGTACGATGTTTCGGTCACCAGCACCCTGAACCTCGACTAGGACGATGTTTCGGATCCGCCGCCCGCCCTCCCCTTCGCCTCGCGAGGACATGGAGAGGGCGGAGCCGCCGGCGGTCAGCCATGATCTGGACCTCCTGCTCCGCGCAATTGAGCAGGCGGCCCTCAGGCTATACGACCGCCACGGTCTGCCGACGACGGCCGGTCACTATCGCTCGCCTGCCTCGGAGGAGGCTTGGACGCCTCTAGGGGCGCAACTCAGCGCGGACGAGCGCTGGACCATGATCCAGGAAAGCCCGGAAGGGCAATGGCGCTACGCCTCGCTGGAGACGATCGGCGCCCGTTCCGAGCATCCGGACGTGCGTCAAGCTTCAGCCATCCTGAGCGCCTGTGCGGGTCTGAGGCAAAGGCTGGACGGTCGCCCGCCCACGCCCCAGGACCTGGCGGACTCCATTCGGTTGGGCGCGGCCTGGCGGACCCTGGACCAGATCTGAGGCCTTCGGCGCACGGTTGGATGACCCCGCGCCTGGCCCCTGCTCCCTCAAAATTCCACGCAATCGACGCCGCCGGTTGACAGGACGACGGGCGACAGGCGCTAATGCCTCATCTGCCGGTCTTTCGTGAGTTGTCGTCCACGCCCCCTTTCCCCGGAGCGATTGATGCCCGACCTGAACTGGAACGCTTCATTGTGGGGGGCCGGCTATGATTGGCCCGACGGCGGGGATGAGTGGAGCGTGCCTTGGGGCGGCAGCGAGCCCCAATGGTTCGGAAGCCTCTATCCCCGGCTGCATCGTCTGTTGCCGGCGCAGAACATTCTAGAGATCGCCCCAGGCCATGGCCGATGGACGCGCTTCCTGCTTCCCCAGTGTCAGACCTATCTCGGCATCGATCTCAACCCGTCCTGCGTGGACGCCTGCCGGACCCGCTTTGACCAGACGCCGCATGCGCGCTTCGAGAGCAATGACGGGATGACCTTGGCTGCGGCCGAAGACGAGGCCTACGACTTCATTTTCTCGTTCGATTCCCTGGTTCACGCCGAGATCGACGTCTTCCACGCCTACATCCCGGAAATTCTCAGGAAGCTGAAGCCGAACGGCGCAGCCTTCATTCATCACTCCAACTATGCGGCAGGCCTGCTGCCCGCCGGGCGTCACGATCACAGTCGGGGGACCACGGTGTCCGGCGCAGCGGTCGCCGACATCATCGCCGCCAGCGGGGGCGCGGTGATCCTTCAGGAGGTCATCACCTGGATCGACGCCCCCCTGCTGGATTGCCTGACCCTGTTTGGGCGAGGAGACGGCGTCCGTGGCGCCTCTCCCATCGTGCTGTCCAATCCGCATTTCGGCGAGGAGGCCGGCCTGATCGCCCAGTTCCAGGCGCCCTATTCGTCGATCTGAGCCATCCCCGTCGCCTCAGCCAGCAGTTCGATCGAGCGCACGCGGGCGGCGGGGTCCCAGATCTGGCTGGTGAGCATCAGTTCGTCCGCCTCGGTCCGCGCGATGAAGGCGTCGAGGGCGGCCCTGGCCGTCGCGGGCGCGCCGACGGCCGAGCAGGCGAGGGCGGCGTCGATCATGCCGCGCGCGCCGCCGTCCAGCCCCTCGTAATAGCCCTCGACCGGCGGCGGCAGCTTGCCGGGGCGGCCGGTCCTCAGGTTGACGAAGGCCTGCTGGACCGAGGTGAACAGCAGGCGGGCCGCCTCGTCCGTCTCGGCCACGAAGGCGTTGCAGCCCAGCATGACATAGGGCTTTTCCAGATGCTGCGACGGACGGAAGGTCCGGCGGTAGATGTCGAGCGCCCGCATCATCTCGCCGGGCGCGAAATGGCTGGCGAAGGCGTAGGGCAGGCCCAGGTGCGCCGCCAGCTGGGCGCCGTAGGTCGAGGAGCCGAGAATCCAGATCGGCACGGCCTGGCCCTCGCCCGGGTTGGCGATGATGCGCTGATCCGGCGTCGCCGGGGCGAACCACTGCATCAGCTCCATCACGTCCTGGGGGAAGGCGTCCACGTCGCCCTGAAGCGTGCGGCGCAGGGCACGCGCCGTGGCCTGGTCAGATCCGGGCGCCCGGCCCAGGCCCAGGTCGATCCGGCCCGGGTGGAGCGCGTTCAGGGTGCCGAACTGCTCGGCGATGACCAGGGGGGCGTGGTTGGGCAGCATGACCCCGCCCGCGCCGACGCGGATGGTCCTGGTCGCCGCCGCCACCGCGCCGATGACGACCGAGGTCGCGGCGCTGGCGATGCCCGGCATGTTGTGATGCTCGGCCAGCCAGTAGCGCTTGTAGCCCAGCCGTTCGGCGCTGCGGGCCAGGTCGAGGGTGTTGGCGAGCGCCTGCCCCACGCCGGAGCCTTCCGGCACGGGGGCGAGGTCGAGAATGGACAGAGGGATCATCCGACCGATATGGGGCCGCGCATCCGCAACGCCATAGGCAGCGGAGCAGGAAAGGCAGGGGGCCCGGCGGCGGCCTCCCCTTTTCTCAGTCCAGCACCGCCCCCGTGGTGCGCATGATCTCCGCGCGCAGTTCAGGCAGGCCGAAGCCTTTTTCCGAGGAGGTAACGGCGACGTGGGGATAGGCGGCCGGGCGCTTGGAGATGGCCTTCAGCGTCACCGCCTGCACCTTCTCGGCCTCGCCCTTCTTCAGCTTGTCGGCCTTGGTCAGGACGATCTGATAGGAGACGGCCGACAGGTCCAGCGCGTCCAGCGCCTCGTCGTCCACCTTCTTCAGGCCGTGACGGCTGTCGATCAGCAGATAGACGCGCTTCAGCGTCACCCGGCCGCGCAGATAGTCGCGGCCCAGATCCTGGAACTTCTTCACCGTGGTCTTGGACGCCTTGGCCCAGCCGTAGCCGGGCAGGTCGACCAGGCGCATCCGCCCGTCCAGGTCGAAGAAGTTGACCTCGCGCGTGCGGCCCGGCTCGTTGGAGGCGCGGGCCAGCTTGTGCATCCCCACCAGGCCGTTGATCAGGCTGGACTTGCCGACGTTCGAACGGCCGGCGAAGGCGATCTCGGGCAGGTCCGGGGCCGGAAGCTGCTCGATCTTGGCGCAGCCCATGATGAAGGTCGCGGGGCGCGCGAACAGGATGCGCGCCGCCTCGATCTCGGCGTCGGAATATTCTCCGACCTTGGGCTCGTCAGAAGCGTCCAAACGATCAGGCCTTCTTGAAGCGGGCGAGGAAGCTGTCGATCGGGTTCTCGGCACCGAAGCGATGCATGATCACATACTGCTGGATGATCGACAGGATGTTGTTCCACGCCCAGTAGATCAGCAGGCCGGCCGCGAACGGGGCCATGATGAAGGTGAAGAGGAGCGGCATCAGGGCGAAGATCTGGCGCTGCATCGGGTCCTGCGCCGGCGGGTTCATCGCCATCTGCAGCCACATGGTGAAGCCGTAGACCAGCGGCAGGACGCCCAGGTGCAGCGGGCCGTTCAGCAGGCCGCCCAGGATCGGCAGGGTGGCCGGGTCCCACGGCACGGCGCCGAACAGGTTCCAGATCGTCGAGGGGTCGCGCGCCGACAGGTCGCGGATCCAGCCGAAGAAGGGGGCGTGACGCATCTCGATGGTCACGAACAGCACCTTGTACAGGGCGTAGAAGACCGGAATCTGCACCACCATCGGCAGGCAGCCCGCCAGCGGGTTGATCTTCTCCCGCTGATACAGGGCCATCATCTCCTGCTGCTGCTTCTGCGGGTCCGAGCCGTGCTTCTTCTTGATCTCCTCCATCTTGGGCTGGAGGGTCCGCATCTTGGACAGGCTCTCATAGGACTTGTTGGCCAGCGGGAAGAGGATCAGCTTGACCACCACCGTCAAGGCCAGGATGGCCAGGCCGAAGTTGCCCAGCACCCCGTAGAAGAACTCCACCACGGTGAAGATCGGGCGCGTCAGGAACCAGAACATGCCCCAGTCGATGGCGTAGACGAAGCGCGGCAGG
>JAFKFS010000058.1 GCA_017308115.1 Bordetella sp. | reverse complement strand
CGCACGGCGCTGATGACGATCACCCCGTCCAGCGTCAGGCGGCTGCCCGCCAGCTTCATCAGCCGCGCCTTCACCGGCTCGGTCAGGCTGGGCGAGTTCTTCACGTCGAACCGCATCTGCACGGCGGTCGAGACCTTGTTGACGTTCTGCCCGCCCGGCCCGCCCGCGCGGAAGAAGCGGAACTCCAGCTCGTCCTCGGGAATGCGGCTCATGACGCCTCTCATGACGCCTCTCTGCGCGCCCGCGCCACGGCGGCGTCCAGCGCCTGCAAGAAGCGCGAGCGGTCGGCGGCCGAGAAGGGCGGCGGCCCGCTGGTCGGCACGCCCATGGAGCGCAGATGCTCGCCGATCATCCGCCCGGCCAGGGCCGAGCCGATGGAGTCCGCCGTGAACGGCTGGCCGTTCGACTTCAGCGCCTGAGCGCCCGATTTCAACACCCGGTCGGCCAGCGGAATGTCGGCGGTGATGACGATGTCGCCGCGCCCCGCGCGCTCGGCGATCCAGTCGTCGGCTACGTCCGGTCCGGCGTCGACGACCACCTGTTCGATCAGCGGCTCGCGCGGCGTGTTGATCCAGGCGTTGGACACCACGAAGACCTTCAGGCCGCAGCGGCGGGCGACGCGATAGACCTCCTCCTTCACGGGGCAGGCGTCGGCGTCGATGTAGAGGGTGGTGGGCATGACAGGCTTATGGCGCCTTTTCCTTCCCATTTCATGGGGGGGGGGACCACGAAGTGGTGGAGGGGCCAGCACGACCGGCAGCCCCTCCGTCACGTCGCCTTGCGGCGCCGCGCCACCTCCCCACAAAGTGGGGAGGAGAAGCGCGTTCAGTCTTACGCCACGCCGTCGCGGAGGCGCTTCAGATCCGGCGCCAGGGCCTCGTCCGTCAGCAGGGCGATGGCCTCATCCACCGTGACGATGGTCTGGGCCTGGGAGCCGAAGCGGCGGATGGCGACCTTGCCTTCCTCGGCCTCCTTGCGGCCGACCACGGCGATGGCGGGCACCTTGGCGACCGAGTGCTCGCGGATCTTGTAGTTGATCTTCTCGTTGCGCAGGTCGATCTCGGTGCGCAGGCCCGCCGCCCGGAACTTGGCCAGAACCTCCTGCGCATAGCCGTCGGCGTCCGAGGTGATGGTCGCCACCACGGCCTGGGTCGGCGCCAGCCACAGCGGGAAGGCCCCGGCGTAGTTCTCGATCATGATGCCGATGAAGCGCTCGAACGAGCCCAGGATCGCGCGGTGCAGCATGACCGGGCGGTGCTTCTGGCCGTCCTCGGCGATGTAGGTCGCATCCAGACGCTC
>JAFKFS010000172.1 GCA_017308115.1 Bordetella sp. | reverse complement strand
GCGCCCGTGGTGTCGACGACCTTCTCGACCGGATAGGCGGCGATCTCGACCCGCTCGCCGCCGCGGAACAGCACCGAACCGGCGGCGCCGCGCGTCACGGCCGCCACCTCGACGATGCGGCCCAGATGGGCGGCGGCGTGGTCGAAGTCCTCGCTCTCGAACAGGGCGTGCAGTTCGGCCTCATTGGCCAGGACGATGTCCGCCGAGGTCTCGATGAAGGCCAGCAGTTCGGCACGCCAGCGGTGCACCACGAAGCTGTCCGACAGGGTGATGGCGACCTTGCGGCCCGCCGCATGGGCGGCGGCGGCGGCGGCCTCGAAGGCGGCGCGGGCCGGGGCCGGGTCGAACAGATAGCCTTCCAGATAGACGATGGCGCTGTCGCCGATGACGGCGGCGTCGACGTCCGCCGTGGTCAGCTGGTTGGCGGCGCCCAGGAAGGTGCACATGGTGCGCTGGCCGTCCGGCGTGACGTTGATCAGGCAGCGGCCGGTGCCGAAGCCGTTCCCGGCGCCGTCTTCCAGCGCGGGGGTGTCGAAGTGAACGCCGACGGCGCGGATATCGTGGCTGAAGACCTCGCCCAGGGCGTCCTTGGCCACCTTGCCGATATAGGCGGCGCGCCCGCCGAAGGAGCCCACGCCCGCCACGGTGTTGCCCGCCGAACCGCCGGACGCCTCGACCCCCGCCCCCATGGCGTCATACAGGGTCGCGCTCTGCGCCTCGTCGACCAGCTGCATCGAGCCGGGGACCAGGCCCTTGGCCTCCAGGAAGGCCGGTTCGCACGGGGCCAGGACGTCGACGATGGCGTTGCCCAGGGCGCAGACGTCGAAACGGGCGTTTTGGGCGAAATCGGGCAGGGATTGGGTCATTCGAGCCCCATAGCGGGCGGCGCGGCCGCACGCCAGAGTCCAGGCCGGACTTCAGGCCTTCGCCGCCGGGGAAAAGCAGCCTAAAGCCGTCGAACCTGTTGCACACGGCCCAGCCGGGCCTTGCGGAGCCGCGCCCATGACCGACGTCGCCGTCCTGACCCCCGATCCGGCCGATCCCACCTATTCGACCCTGTGGCCCGGCGTTCTGGACCGGCTGGGCGAGGCGCTGGCGACGGCGGGGATCACGGCCCGACCCACCCCCTGGACCGATCATGTCGAGAACGCCCGCGCCCTGACGGACTTTCCCCTGGTGCTGCCCCTGCTGGTCTGGGGCTATCACCGCGACCACGACCGCTGGCTCCAGGCCTGCGCGACCTGGGCCGAGGCGGGCGCGCCCCTGGCCAATCCGGCCCAGACCCTGCGCTGGAACGCCGACAAGCGCTATCTGGCCCGCCTGGCCGAAAAGGGCGTCGCCGTTCCCGAGACCCTCTTCGCCGACCACGTCGACGCCGCGGTTCTGGAAGCCGCCTTCGCCGCCACGGGGGCGCAGACCCTGATCGTCAAGCCGACCGTCTCAGGCGGCGCTTGGCGCACCCTGCGGGTGAGGGCGGGCGAGCCGCTGGACATGGCCCTGGCGGACGCCCCCGTCGGCGGGACGATGATCCAGCCCTACCTCAAGGCCATCGAGACGGAAGGCGAGACCTCCCTGCTCTATTTCGGCGGTCAGCTGAGCCACGTCGTCAACAAGCGCCCGGGATCGGCGGGGGAGTTCCGCATCCAGACCCAGTACGGCGGACGATACCAGGCGCTGAGCGCCGCGCCGCAGGGGGCGCTGGACCTGGCCGAACGCACCCTGGCCGCCATCGGCGAGGACCTGCTCTACGCCCGCATCGACATGACGCTGAACGACGACGGCGACTGGGTGCTGATGGAAGCCGAACTCATCGAGCCGGACTTCTACCTGGCCGCCGCGCCGGGCGCCGGCGCCCGTTTCGGCCAGGCGGTGCGGGCCCGGCTGGAGCGCTGAGCCCCCTTCTGCCCTCACACCCCCATGAAGCTGGCCCGCGAGGGACACAGGTCCGAGATCACGCAGGCGCCGCACTTGGGCCGCTGGGCCAGGCAGGTGTAGCGGCCGTGCAGGATCAGCCAGTGGTGGGCCTTGGGCAGCCAGGCCTCGGGCACCACCTGGTGCAGTTGCGCCTCCACCTTGTCCGGCGTCGCCGCATTGGCCAGCCCCAGCCGGTGCGAGACGCGGAAGACGTGGGTGTCCACCGCGATGGCCGGCTCGATCCCCAGTTCGTTCAGCACCACGCTGGCCGTCTTGCGCCCCACGCCGGGCAGGGCCTGCAGGTCGGCGCGGTTCAGCGGGACCTCTCCGCCGTGCTTCTCGACCAGCATCCGCGCGGCGGCGATGACGTTCTTCGCCTTGGTGCGGTAAAGGCCGATGGAGGCGATCAGGGGGATCAGCCCCTCCTCGCCCAGGGCCAGCATCTTCTGCGGCGTGTCGGCGACGGCGAACAGGGCCTTGGTCGCCTTGTTGACGCCCACGTCCGTCGCCTGGGCCGACAGGGCGACCGCCACCACCAGCGTATAGGGATTGACGAAATCCAGCTCGGTCTTCGGATCGGGCATGACGCCGGACAGCCGGACGAAGATTTCCTCCACCCGCTCCTCGTCCGGCGGCCAGCGGACGATCACGCCGACGGGAGCCTTCTTCGGCTGGCGCGAACGCTTGCCCGGCGGCGGGGTCAGGGCGGCCTTCTGAACGGTCTTCTTCTGGCGGGAGGCGGATTTCAACGGAGCCATGTCCCCGCTTCGCCTTCCCGAAGTCCGGCGTCAACGTCGTCCATGCGACAAGGTGCGGCGAAAAAGCGCGGCGCGGCCTTGTATTCTGGACGACGGCGTCCATTTTACGCGCCGAAATCGAAGCGAGCTGTCTCCCCATGGCCCTCCCCGCCCCGCTGAAGAAGCGCCTGCCCCTCATCGTCGCCGGCGTCGTCGGCCTCGGCCTCATCGTCGGCGGGCTGGTCTGGTGGCAGGGCAAGCAGCGCTGGGAAGGCACGGACAACGCCTTCGTCCAGGCCGACACCGTGGCCGTCAGCCCCCGCATCGGCGGCGAGGTGGTCGAGGTTCTGGTCAAGGACAATCAGCGCGTCGAGGCGGGCCAGGTCCTGGTCCGGCTGGACGACTCGGACGCCCGCGCCGCCCTGGCCCAGGCCGAGGCCAATCTGGCGGCCCTGACCGCCGCCGTCGCCAATGTCGACGCCCGCGCCGAACAGGAACAGGCCGCCATCGCCGCCCGCGCCGCCGCCGTGACCCAGGCCCAGGCCCAATCCACCCTGGCCCGCGCCGAGGTCGACCGCTACGGCAGGCTGGCCGACCAGGGCTGGGTGTCGCAGCAGCGCATCGAGACCCAGCGCGCCACCGCCGAGACCGCCCGCGCCTCGGTCGCCCAGGCCCAGGCCGCCCTGACCGCCGAACAGCGCACCGCCGCCGTCCTCGGCTCGACCCGGCGCCAGAGCGTCGCCGCCGTCGATCAGGCCCGCGCCCTGGTCGATCAAGCGAAGCTGACGCTGGACCGCACGGTGATCCGGGCCCCCGTGGCGGGCGTCGTCGGCGCGCGCGGCGTGCGCCTCGGCCAGGTGGTTCAGGCGGGCGGCCAGCTGATGTCCCTGGTGCCGCTGCAGGACGTCTATGTCGTCGCCAACTTCAAGGAGACCCAGGTCGGGCGGATGCGCCTGGGCCAGTCGGTCGAGATCAGGGCCGACGCCTTCCCCGGCCGCTCGCTGCAGGGTCGCATCGACAGCTTCGCCCCGGCCACCGGCTCGGAATTCGCCCTGATCCCGGTCGAGAACGCCACCGGCAACTTCACCAAGATCACCCAGCGCGTGCCCGTCCGCATCGTCGTCCAGCGCGACGCCTCGGGCCGGCCCATCGTCCTGCGGCCCGGCCTGTCGGTCGAGGTCAGGGTCGATCTGAAGAGCGAGGGCGGCGCCGCCTTCGCCGAAGCCCACGCAGGCGGGACGGCGCTGGCCGAGGCCGGCCCGGGTCCCCGGTGACGGCGGCGGCGCCCCCCGCTTCGGCCCCGGCGGCGGCCCGGCCCGAGGTCAACTGGACCGTCCTGCTGCTCGGCTTCGCGGGCATGGTCATCGGCCAGTTCATGGCCATCCTCGACATCCAGATCGTCGCCGCCTCCCTGCCCCAGATCCAGGCGGGCGTCGGCGCATCGGCCGATGAGATCAGCTGGATCCAGACCGCCTATCTGATCCCCGAGGTCGTGATGATCCCCCTGTCGGGATACCTGTCGCGGCTGTGGGGCACGCAGAAGGTCTTCCTGGCCTCCTGCCTCGGCTTCCTGGTGATGAGCGTGGCCGTGGGCCTGTCGTCGTCGATCGAGATGATGATCGTCTTCCGCGCGCTTCAGGGCTTCGTCGGCGGGGCCATGATCCCGACGGTCTTCGCCGTGGCCTTCACCGCCTTCCCGCCCGAGCGGCGGGTGACGGCCAGCGTCATCATGGGCCTGATCGTGACCCTGGCGCCGACGGTCGGCCCGACGCTGGGCGGGCACCTGACCGAGTGGCTGAGCTGGCGCTGGCTGTTCTTCATCAACGTCTTTCCGGGCGTGATCGTCCTGTTCCTGGTCGGGCGCTACGCCCATTTCGACAAGGGTGACCCGCGCCTGGCCAAGGGGTTCGACTGGTGGGGCCTGGCCCTGATGGCCGCCTTCCTGATGAGCCTTCAGTTCGTGCTGGAGGAAGGCGCCAAGGAGGACTGGTTCGCCGACGACATGATCCTGCTGCTCAGCGTCGTCGCGGCCGTCTGCGGTCCGGCCTTCGTCTGGCGCTCGCTCAGCTACCGCAATCCGATCGTGGAGCTGCGGGCCTTCGGCAACCGCAACTTCCTGGTGGGGGTGCTGATGACCTTCATCGTCGGCGCGGCCCTGTTCGGGGGCACCTTCCTTCTGCCGCTGTTCCTGGGCCGGGTGCGCGGCTATTCGGCGGCCGAGGTCGGCACGACCATGATCGTCTCGGGCCTCGCCATGTTCGCGACCGGCCCCTTCGCCGGGCGGCTGGTGCGCAAGGTGGACGCCCGCATCCTGATGTTCGCGGGCTTCATGATGGCGGCCTGGGGCATGTGGGACGCCCATGCGGTGACGGAACAGTGGGGCTTCTGGGAGTTCGCCGGGGTCCAGGCCATGCGGGGGGCCGGCGTCATGATCGCCATGATCGCCTCCCAGCAGGTGACGATGGCCACCCTGCCCCCGCACATGGTCAAGAACGCCTCGGGACTGGTGAACCTGTCGCGGAACGTCGGGGGGGCCTTCGGCCTGGCCATCCTCAACACCTCCCTGACCCAGAACACCGCCCTGCACATGGTCGAGCTGACCAGCGCCATCGACCAGACCCATCAGGGGGTGCGCGACATGATGGCGGGCATGGCCGTGCGCTTCTCCGGCTCCGTCGACCCCCAGGCCTCGGCGATGAAGGCCGTCTACGGCCTGCTGCAGAAGCAGGCCACGACCCTGGCCTTCGGCGACGCCTTCGCCCTGCTGGCCATCGGCTGCGCCTGCGCCGGTTTCCTGACCCTGCTGTCCAAGCCGGCCAAGCCCGATCCCTCCGGCGCGCCTTCGGACGTCCACTGATGCCCCGCGCCCTCGGCCAGATCGACGAACACAAGAGTCGCGCCATCCTGCGCGCCGCCGCCGAACTGTTCATGGAAAAGGGCGCCAAGGCCTCCATGGCCGAGCTCGCCCGACGCGCCGGAGTGTCCAAGCAGACGCTCTACAACCGCTATCCGACCAAGACCGACGTCGCCCGGGAGCTGGCGGCCCAGCGCGCCGAGGAGACCGTGGCGCCCCTGGCCGCGGACATGGACGTCGAATCCGCCCTCGCCGCCCTGGCCGAGGCCCTGATCCGTCGCGTCTGCATCGAGGGTCGCGGCGTGGCCCTGCGCGGCATGGCCCTGCTCTCGCCCGAGACGCCCGAACTGGCGCGCGTCGTCTATGACGCCGGACCCGGCGAGAATCTGCGCCGACTGGCGGCCTGGCTGGACGAGCAGGACCGCCTGCGCCGCCTCTCGGTCCCCGATCCCGCCGCCGCCGCCGAGATGTTCACCGGCATGGTGCTGGGTCATGGCCATCTGCGCTCGGTTCTGGGCCTGCCGCACCCTGAGATCGACGACGTCCCGTCCCGCGCCCGCGAAGCCGCCCGGCGTTTCGTGCGCGCTTTCGCGCCGGAATAGGCGTCCGCGTCCGATTGGCCCTGAGGGCGGATCAGCGTAAAGCCGCCCCCAGTCCCCCCTCTTGCGTCCGACGGAGCCTCCTTTCCATGCTGATCCACCTGTCGTCCTGGCCCGAGATCGACGCGCGCCTGAAGTCCGGCGCCCTTCTGTCCAAGACGGTGATCGTGCCGATCGGCTCGAACGAGCAGCACGGGCCGACGGGCCTGCTGGGCACCGACTGGCTGTGCCCCGAGATCATCGCCCACGCGGCGGAGAAGGGCGACGACGGCCTGGTCGTCGCCCCGACCTTCAACATCGGCATGGCCCAGCACCACCTGGCCTTCCCCGGCACCATCACCCTGCGCCCGTCGACCTTCATGGCGGCGATCGCCGACTGGGTGTCGTCGCTGACGCGCCACGGCTTCGAGCGCCTCTATTTCCTGAACGGCCACGGCGGCAACGTCGCCACCATCGAGGCCGCCTTCGCCGAGATCTACGCCGACTGGTCCTTCACGCCCGAGCCCTGGGCCGAACGCCCGCCCTTCGTGCTGAAGCTGCGCAACTGGTGGGACCTGCCGGGCGTGCAGAAGCTGTGCGAGGACATCTTCCCCACCGGCCACGGCAGCCACGCCACCCCGTCCGAGATCGCCGTGACCCAGGCCGCCTATCCCGACCGGATCAAGACCGCCGACTATGAGCCGAAGATCGCCCCCTTCGGTCCGATCCGCGACGCCAACGACTATCGCGCCCGCTTCCCCGACGGCCGCATCGGCTCGGACCCGGCCCAGGCCAGCCCGGAAAAGGGCCGGCGCATCATCGACGCCGCCGTCCCGGCCCTGATCCGCGACCTGACCGACTTCGCGCAGGAAGTCTTGCCGGTCGCCTGAAACCGGCCCAGGGTCGCGTCATGAGCCCCATGCAGAAGACGACCCGCAACGCCCTGCGCAACGCCCGGACCGGTCAGGAACTGGCCCAGGCCTCGGCCGCCGTCATCGCGCGGCGGTTCGAGATCATGGGCGAGGCGATGGCCGACCCCCTGCGCGCCGACCACGCCGAGCTGGGCCGCATGGGAACGGAAAAGGTCGAGGCCATGGCCGCCTCGGCCGGCGCCGCCTGCGCCGGTGCGCTGGACCTGGCCGAACGCGCCGGGCGTCTGGCCGCGCGCGAAGGGGTCGAGGCCGCCGACTGCCTGACCCGCCTGGCCCGCGCCGACACCCCCTTCGCCTTCGCCGCCGCCCAGACCGACTGGGCCATGGGCGCCTGGAGCCGGGCGATGAGCGACGGCTGGACCTTCTGCGGGGCGGCGCTGAAGGCCCAGGGGCGCGCCCTGGCGCCCGTCCACGCCGCCGCCACGGCCAATGCGCGGCGCCTGAAACGCTAGCCTCGCGCGGGCGTGATGGAACGTCCCCCGCCTTCCCCGGATTGCCCTTGCATCATTGGATGCGAAGGAGCCGGACATGGCCGACCAGGACCCGAAAGACCCCAAGGACCCTCACCCCGGCATGATGGGCGACGGCACCGAGGAGCAGAACCTCAACCAGCCGGGCGACCCCTCCAAGCGAATCACCGAGGATGAGGTCGACGAGGCCTTCACCAAGGACCCCAAGCTGGTCCCGAAGGAATAGGCGGGAGGCCGCCCGCCCCCGCCCCCGCCCCCGCCCCCGCCGCCGTCATCCTCGGGCTTGACCCGAGGATCGAGCCCTCGGCTCCGTTTCGTCCGGGGTCGATAGCTGCGGCGCTTGGAACCTGACGTCGGTCACGCGAGGAACGCTCGATCCTCGGGTCAAGCCCGAGGATGGCGGCAGTCTTGAAGGGGCGTCCTAGAGGAAACGATGGCGAGCCTCACGCCGTCCGAACGACCCCGTCCCGCATCTGCACCGGCCAGGGCGTCAGCTTGCCGCCCGCGCAAGGTCCGGCGACGCAGGCGCCCGACAGGGGCTCGAACGCCGCCCCGTGCCAGCCGCACAGGATCAGCGACCCGTCCGGCGTCAGATAGCGGTCCAGCTCCACCGCGATGGGAAAGCCCGCGTGGGGGCAGCGATCGACCCAGCCCGCGACCTGACCGTCCTTCTTCACCACAAAGCCGTGGAAGAAGGCCTCGCCGATCTGCAGCACGAAGCCGCGCGCGCCGGGATCGGCGATGTCGGCCTCAAGACACAGGGCCACGTTCGGCGGCGTCTTCCAGACCCGCTTGCGCTCGGCGGAAGGTTGATCCGTCATCCCCACGCCCGCTCATCTCTGCGGAGGCGGGGACCCAGGGCTTTGGCTCTCGGGCGCTTGCATTGAATGATCATGGTCACAGGTCAGAGATGCGGCTCGAACGGGGTCCCCGCCTCCGCGGGGATGAGCGGAAATGAAATGTCCTATTCGCGCTCGGGCTTCAGCGGACGGGTCAGCAGGCTCTCGATCGCCTCGTCCACCGTCAGCTCGCCCGCCAGCACCGCCGCCGTCGCCTCGCAGATCGGGGCGTCGACGCCCAGCTTGCGGGTCAGCTCGCGCACGGCGGGCGCGCTCTCATAGCCCTCGGCCACCGAGCGCTTGCCTTCCAGCGCCTGCGCGACCGTCAGCCCCTGTCCCAGGGCCAGGCCCAGGCTCATGTTGCGCGACTGCGGACTGGAGCAGGTCAGCACCAGGTCGCCCAGGCCGCACAGGCCCGCCACCGTCTCGGCCCGGCCGCCCAGGGCCGTGGCCACCCGGACGATCTCGGCGAAGCCGCGGGTGATGACGGCGGCGTGGGCGCTGCGGCCCAGTTCGCGCCCCTCGACGATGCCGCAGGCGATGGCCAGCACGTTCTTCAGCGACCCGCCCGTCTCGGCCCCGATCAGGTCGTCGGCGTAGTAGGGACGGAAGACCGGCCCCGACAGGGCGCCCGCCAGGGCCTCGGCCATCGCCGCGTCGGCGCAGGCCAGGGTCACGGCGCTGGGCAGGCCGCGCGCCACCTCGGCGGCGAAGCTCGGCCCCGACAACACGGCCGCCGTGGCAGAGGGAATCGTCTCGGCCAGCACCTCGGTCATCAGCTTCAGCGACCCGCGCTCGATCCCCTTGGAGCACAGGACGATGGGCAGGCCCGGCCGGGCGTAGGGCGCGAAGGCGCTCAGCGTCGTCCGCATATGCTGGGCGGGCGGCACGGCCAGGATCAGGTCACAGTCGGCCAGGTCCGCCAGGTCCGAGGTGACGTTGATGGCCGAATCCAGCTCGATCCCCGGCAGGAAGGCCTCGTTGACCCGGCGCGCGCGGATGCTCTCGATCACCTCGGGCTCGCGCGCCTGCAGCACCACCGCCAGTCCCGCCGCCGCCGCGCTCTGCGCCAGGGCCGTGCCCCAGGCGCCGCCGCCGATCACGCCTGCCGTATGAAATTCCATGTCTTCTCCGGTCCCCCGACCCCCGCAGGGAGCGTCAGGCGCTTCAAGCCTTGGCGCCCTTGCGGCCCGTTTTCTTGTGCACAGGATCAACGCTCGCGCGCGTCTCGTCCAGAGGCCATCGCGGCCGGGCGGCGACATCGATGTCCGAGACCAGGCCTTTTTCCAGCCGCTCGGCCCCCGCCAGGGCGATCATCGCCGCATTGTCGGTGCAATAGGCCATGGGCGGCGCCAGGAAGGCGAAGCCGTGCTTGGTCGCCAGATCCTCCAGCGTCCGCCGGATCGTCCTGTTCGCCGCGACACCGCCCGCCACCACGAAGAGTCTTTCTTTTTGCCCTATCGCCTCGCGCGCGGCGCTCGGCTGCTTGAGGACGCCGTCAGCGAGTTCGGGATGCGCCTCGGCGTAAGCCTTCATCGCCCGCTCGGAGCGTTCGGCCAGCTGGCGCGCGATCGCCTTCTGCACCGCATCGGCCAGATCGGCCCGGTCCTGCTGCGTCTCGCAGGTCTGGGCCAGCCGCGACGCCGCCGTCTTCAGCCCTGAGAAGGAGAAGTCGCAGTCCTTGCGCCCCAGCAGCGCCCGCGGCAGCTCGAAGCGCGACCCGTCGCCGGACGCCGCCAGCCTCTCCAACGCCGGGCCGCCCGGATAGCCCAGCCCCATGGCCTTGGCGATCTTGTCGAAGGCCTCGCCCGCCGCGTCGTCGATGGTCGTGCCCAGGCGGCTCATGTCGCCGATGCCGCGCACTTCCAGCAGCTGGCAGTGCCCGCCCGACACCAGCAGCAGCAAAAAGGGATAGGTCGTCTCCGCCCCCAGCCGCGCCGACACCGCATGGCCTTCCAGATGATTGACCGCAATCAGCGGCAGACCCCGCGCCAGCGCCGCCGCCTTGCCGTAGCTCAGGCCCACCATGACCCCGCCGACCAGGCCGGGGCCCGCCGTCGCCGCCACGCCGTCCAGCGCGCTCCAGTCCAGCCCGGCCTCGTTCATGGCCCGGCGCGTCACCCCGTCGATCATCTCCACATGGCTGCGGGCGGCGATTTCCGGCACCACCCCGCCATAGGCCGCATGGTCGTCGATCTGGCTGTGGATGACGCTGGACAGCACCTGCGCGCCCGCCGCCGACAGCCGCACCACCGAGGCGGCGGTCTCGTCGCAGCTGGTCTCCAGACCCAGCACGGTCAAACCGTCCGACCCGCGTTCGGTTGCCCCGTCCGCCGCCCTGCTATAGTCCGCGTCCATTGTCATCGGGCGGAGTTAGCGACCCGCCCCCCCTTTCGCAACGGCGTCTCGACGTGACTCAACCTCTCCTGCGCATCGGCACCCGGCGCTCCAAGCTGGCCCTGGCCCAGTCCGGCATGATGCAGCGCGCCATCGGCCGCGCCCTGGGCGTGCCCGAGGCCGAGATCGAGACCCTGGTCCCCCTGGTCGAGATCGTCACCACCGGCGACCGCATCCAGGACCGCCGCCTGCTCGAAATCGGCGGCAAGGCCCTGTTCACCAAGGAGATCGAGGAGGCCCTGCTGGACGGCCGCGTCGACGTCGCCGTCCACTCTATGAAGGACGTGCCCGCCGAACAGCCCCCCGGCCTGGCCATCGCCGCCGTGCCCGAGCGCGAAGACCCCCGCGACGCCTTCATCAGCGACCGCTACGCCGCCTTCGCCGACCTGCCCCAGGGCGCCCGCTTCGGCACCGCCTCCCTGCGTCGCCAGGCCCAGGCCCTGGCCCTGCGCCCCGACCTGAATATCGAGATGCTGCGCGGCAACGTCGACACCCGGCTGAAGCGGCTGCGCGACGGCGATTTCGACGCCATCCTGCTGGCCTGTTCGGGCCTCAACCGCCTGGGCCTCGGCGAGGTCATCCGCCAGCGCCTGCCGCTGGACGCCTTCCTGCCCGCCCCGGGCCAGGGCGCCCTGGCCCTGCAGACGCGCGAGGGCGACGTGAACGCCGCCTGGACCCGCGCCCTCAACCACGCCCCCACCGCCCTCGCCGTCGCCGCCGAGCGCGGGGCCATGGCCGCGCTGGAAGGCTCCTGCCGCACCGCCATCGGCGCCTACGCCCATATCGCGGACGGCCGCCTGCGTCTCAGCACCGAAATGCTCAGCCCCGACGGCGCCGCCCGCTGGACCCGGTCGGGCGACATCGCCGCCCCTGCCGATCTGACCGACGTCGATGCCGCCGCCGCCCGCGCCCTGGGCCTCGATCTCGGCGGCCAGGTTCACGCCGTCGCCGGCGACCAGAAGATCGCGCTCTAGGGCGATGACGCCGATCCGCCGCGTCTGGGTCACGCGCGCCGAACCGGGCGCCGCCCGCACGGCGGACCGACTGACGGCGCTGGGCTTCACCCCGATCGTCGCCCCCCTGCTGACCCTGTCGCCCCTGCCCGGCGCCCTGGACGCCGCCCCTTCGCCCGAGACGGTCGCCGCCCTCGCCCTGACCAGCCCCAACGGCGTCGAGGCCTTCGCCCCCCTGATCCCGCGCTTTCGCGACCACCCCGTCTTCGCCGTCGGCGACGCCACGGCCGAGGCCGCCCGCGCCGCCGGCTTCGCCGACGTGCGTTCGGCTTCCGGCGACATCCACGCCCTGGCCCGCCTGGTCGCCGCAGAAGCCCCGCCCGGCCTCCTGCTGGCCCCCGGCGCGCGCGAACCGGCGGGCGATCTGCCCGCCCTGCTGCCCGACCGCCCGGTCCGGCGCCTGCCGGTCT
>JAFKFS010000171.1 GCA_017308115.1 Bordetella sp. | reverse complement strand
CGTCCGGGGTGATCCCGCCGTCGGTCCAGTCCGAGCCGTTGAAGCGGACGCCCAGGGCCTTGGTCCGGGGCCAGGCGTCGCGCAGGGCCTGGGCGACGCGCAGCGGGAAGCGCATCCGGTTCTCGAGCGAGCCGCCGTATTCGTCCGTTCGCCTGTTCGACAGCGGCGACAGGAACTGGGTCAGCAGATAGCCGTGGGCGGCGTGCAGCTCGACCAGGTCGAACCCGGCCCGGTCGGCGCGCGCGGCCGCATCGACGAAGGCGGCGGCCACGCGGTCCATGCCCGCCTGGTCCAGGGCCGTCGGCGTATGCCAGTCGTCGCGATAGGGCTGGGCCGAGGCGGAGACCGTCTCCCACGCCTTGTCCGCCGGAGCCGGGCCGCCGCGCTCGATCCACGGCGGATTGGTCGAGGCCTTGCGTCCGGCGTGGGCCAGCTGAATCCCGATCGGCGTGTCCGAATAGGTGCGGATGTCGCGGATGATCCGGGCGAAGGCGGCTTCCTGCTCGTCGTTCCACAGGCCCGTGTCGGCCCAGGAGATGCGGCCCGCCGCCTCGACGCCCGTGGCCTCGACGATCACCAGGCCCGCGCCCGACAGGGCCAGTCGGGCCACGTGCTGGGCGTGCCAGGGTCGGGGGACGCCGTCCACGGCCGAATACTGGCACATGGGGGCGATGACGATGCGGTTCTTCAGCGTCAGCGGCCCGACGGCGCGCGGGGTGAACAGCAGGCTCATGCATGATCTCTCGATGAACCCCGGGGGGAGCCGGGTCACCGTAGCTATGGCTGTGGCGGTTTCATTCAAGGCCACCCTTTCCGATTATTCACGTGATCCCGAACCGCGACGCTGGCAGTTTGCCGTCAACCAACAAAGGGGAACACCTATGCGTCGTCTCATCATCGCCCTCGCCGTCGCCGCGGTCGCCGCGCCCATGCTGTCGGGCTGCATCATCATCGCCAGCGAAAAGCCGACCACCCGCGTCATCCACTCGGCCCCCGCCGAGGCGAACTGATGCGTTTCGCCGCCGCCCTCGCCGCCGCCGCCCTGCTGCCGCTGCTGGGCGGCTGCGTCATCTATTCCAGCGAAGGCGGAGAGAAGGTCTCGATCGTCACGGATCAGGGCCCGGCCCGCGCCGAGGCGCTGGAAGCCGTCCGCAAGGTGGATTTCGACGGCCAGCGCCTGAGCGTCGTCGTCGGCTCCAACGGCTGCACCGAGGCGGCCAGCTTCGAAGTGCGGATCAGGGACGGCGACCCGGCGGAGCTGACCCTGACGCGCCGCGCGCCCGATCTGTGCAAGGCCCTGGCTCCCGAGGGCAAGACCGTCAGCTGGACCTATGAAGAACTGGGTCTGGAGCGCGGCCAGCCCGTGCGGGTCATGAACCCCGTCAGCCTGTAAGCGGGACGGCCGGACGCGGAAACGTCAGGCGCCGAAGGCGCCTGACAACACGCTGAACAGCGGATTGGGCCGCCCCTTGTCGTCGAACAGCAAGGGGCTGTCCCGGCCGTCGTCGTCGGCGGCGCGGCGCAGCCAGGAGTCGCTGTCCCGCACGCCCCAGACGGTGAAGGCGAAGCGCTGGGCGGGGGGCAGGTCCATGAAGGCCTCGGCCAATTCCGCCACGCGCGCCGTTTGCTGTTCGCGCCGCTGGGCGCGGGGCCGCAGGTCGGGCATCCGGCCGCCACGCTTCAGCGAGGCGTCCAGTTCGGAAACATGGATGGGCAGGCCGAACTGACGGGCCTCGTTCATGAAGGCGGCGATCTGGCCCTTGGGGATTTCGATGTCGAGGTGGGACTGGACGCCGATGCCCTGAACCGGGGCGCCCGCCTTCAGCAGCCGCTCCATCAGGCGCAGGAAGGCCGCGCCCTTCCTGGGCGTGTTCTCCAGATTGTAGTCGTTGAGGAACAGGGTCGCCTCGGGCGCCGCGATGCGGGCCTGCTCGAAGGCGCGGATGATATAGGCGTCGACCCCGCCCAGGCCCCGGCTCCAGACGCAGTCGCGATAGCCGCTTCCGTCATCCTCGACCGGCTCGTTGACCACGTCCCAGCCGACGATCTGGCTGCGCCAGCGGCCGGCGACCGCCGCGATATAGCGGTCATGCTCGGCGATGAAGCGCGCCCGGTCGTCGACCAGGGCCGTGAACCACGGATGCTCCTGCGCATACCAGATCAGGGCGTGGCCGAAGAGGCGGATGCCCAGGTCGCGCGCGAAATAGGCGATGCGGTCCGGCGCGTCGAAGCGCAGGGCGCCGTCTCGCTGGAGGATGTACTCCATCTTCATCTCCCACTCGGGCGTGAGCTGGGAGAAGTGGGTGGACACCAGCTGGAACCAGGCCGGATCCGACAACTGGCCGGACATGGCGACCGTCCCGACGGGGAAGGGGGCGACGGCTTTCAGCGGGCGCACGGGGCCGCTGGGCGCAGGGGCCGCCGCCTCGCCCGCGCCGCAGGAGGCCAGCGCGAGGGTCGAGGCCAGAAGGGCGCGGCGGTCGATCACGCCTCAGCCCTCGGCGCGGCGGCGCAGGCCCATTTCGTCATAGGCGGCGGCCTCGCGCTTGGCGGCGGCCGTCAGCTTGTTCAGCCGGGTGGTCTCGGCGACATGCTCGAACTTCTTCAAGGCCTCGAAGGCGGCGGTCAGGGCGTCGCGGGCGCCTGCCTCCTCGGCGGCGACGGCGGCGACCTCGGCCTCGGCGTCGGCGCGGCGCTGCTTCCAGCCGTGGAGATAGGCCTGCAGCATCATGCCGGAGGACGGGTCGTGTCGTGCGTTCTCGCGCTCGATCTCGGCCTCGGCGTCCAGGACGGCCAGGCGCATCTCGACCTCGGCCTTGCGGGCGTTGACCTCGGCCAGGCGCTTCTGCAGCGTCTCGACCTCATAGTTGGAAATGCGGATCAGGGATTGGGCCCAGGCGGTCATGACTTAGCCTTAAGTGGCGAATGGCGGTTCAAAGCGGGCGCTCATGTCAGTGAGCGGGGCGGGACAATCAGGGCCGCAGCCTCATCCTTCTTCCTCAATATTCATTCGTGCTCTCTCCCGCCATCCCCTGGTTCAAAATCGCTTCCAGCCGGTCGAAACTGTCGGTCAGGCGCGTCACGTCGTCCTTGTCCTGGGTCAGGAAGCCTTCCAGCGCCGGGTTCAGGGCGATGGCGCGGTCGACGATGGGGTCGGCGCCGGTGCGATAGGCGCCGATGCGGATCAGCTCTTCCATGTTGGAATAGGCGCTCAGGCACTGGCGCGCGCGGCGGTTCAGTTCGCGCTCGGGCGGGGACTGGTTGCCGGGCATGGTGCGGCTGACGGACTTCAGCACGTCGATGGCGGGGAAGCGGCCGCGCTCGGCGATCTTGCGGTCCATGACGATGTGGCCGTCCAGGATGCCGCGCACCGCGTCGGCGATCGGCTCGTCATGGTCGCCGCCGTCCACCAGCACGGTGAACAGGGCGGTGATCGGCCCCGCCTCGGTCCCGTCCGGCCGGATCGGGCCGGGACCGGCGCGCTCCAGCAGCTTGGGCAGTTCGGTGAAGACGGTGGGGGTGTAGCCCTTGGTGGTGGGCGGCTCGCCCGTCGCCAGGCCGATCTCGCGCTGGGCCATGGCGAAGCGGGTGACGCTGTCCATCAGGCACAGCACCTCCAGCCCCTGATCGCGGAAGAACTCGGCCACGGCCATGGTCATGTAGGCCGCCTGGCGCCGTTTCAGCGCCGGTTCGTCGCTGGTGGCGACCACGACGACGGCGCGTTTCAGCCCCTCTTCGCCCAGGGTCTCCTCGATGAACTCGCGGACCTCGCGGCCCCGCTCGCCGATCAGGCCGACGACGACCACGTCGCAGGTCGCCTGGCGCGCCAGCATGGACAGCAGCACTGACTTGCCCACGCCCGAACCGGCGAAGATGCCCAGGCGCTGGCCCCGGCTGGTGGTGGTGAAGACGTCCATCGCCCGCACGCCCAGGTCCAGCCGCTCGCCCACCCGGCCGCGCGAATGGGCGGGCGGCGGCGGCGCGCGCAGGGGATAGGGGACGAGGCCCGGCGTCAGCGGTCCCTCGCCGTCGATCGGCTCGCCGAAGGAATCGATGATGCGGCCCAGCCAGGCGGTCGTGGGGCGCACGCTGGCGGCGGCGTTGATGATCCGGATGTCGGCGCCGGGCGCCACCCCTTCGACCGGACCGAAGGGCATCAGGAGCGCGGTGGAGGAACGGAAGCCGACGACTTCGGCGGGCAGAGGCGGCTGGCCGCGCCGTTCGATCTCGGCCCGCGCCCCGACGGCCAGACGGGAAAGGCCGCCGCGCGACTCGATCAGCAGGCCGCTGACGCCCGCCACCTTGCCGGTGACGACCAGCGGATCGATCGCTTCGACGGCGGCGACGAGATTACGCAAGAACGGCCCCTGGGCCGCAGGCGAGGCGGGGCGATCCCGAACGTGCGGCCGATAGACGCCGATCCTGCGCGATCATGGTTAACAGGCCATGAAATTTCGCCTTCATCTACAACCTTTGGTCGTAATAAAGAAAAATGAAAGTTTTAAGCGATTAAATCCGGGATGCACGTGCCTAGAGCTATCAACCGACGTCTGAGGGGAGCGGGTCCGATGTTCAGCAGAAGTCGTCGTCAGAAGCAGACCGCCAACGCTTCGCGGCTCGAGGAACTGGAACGCCTGATGGCGGCGATCGGGCGATCACAGGCGGTGATCGAGTTCAATCTCGACGGGACGATCCGTGACGCCAACGACAATCTGCTGCAGACCATGGGCTACGCGCTGGACGAGATTCAGGGCCGGCATCACCGCATCTTCATGGACCCGGCAGAGGCCGCGTCGCCGGACTACGCCGCCTTCTGGAGCGAGTTGAACGCGGGCCGTTTCGTGGCCCGCAAGTTCCGCCGGATCGCCAAGGGCGGCCGGGAGGTCTGGCTGGAGGCCTCCTACAACCCCGTGCTGGACGAAGCCGGTCGGCCGCTCAAGGTGGTCAAGCTGGCGGTGGACATCACCGAGGCGGAACAGGCCGCGCAGCGGGCCGAGCAGGCGCGGCTGGCGGCCGAAACCGCTCAGGCGCGGCTGGTGGACGCCCTGGCCGAGCAACTCTCCCGCCTGTCGGACGGGGACCTCATGGCCGCCATCGAACCGGAGATGGAGGGCGCCCATCAGGCGGTGAAGTCGGACTTCAACGGGGCGGTGGCCAGCCTGCGTGCGGCCCTGGAGCAGGTGCTGACGGCGGTCGGGACCTTGCGCGGCGGCGCCGACGAGATCAGCCAGGCCTCCGACGACCTGTCGCGCCGCACCGAGCAGCAGGCCGCCTCCCTGGAGGAGACGGCGGCGGCGCTGGACCAGATCACCGCCACCGTGCAGCGCGCCGCCGAGGGCGCCCGCCAGGCGGCGACGGTCGCTTCCGGCGCCCATGCCGAGGCCGATCGCTCCGGCGAGGTCATGCGCCGGGCGGTCGCGGCCATGGACGGCATCAGCCGCCGCTCGGCCGAGATCAGCGACATCGTGGGCGTGATCGACGAGATCGCCTTCCAGACCAACCTCCTGGCCCTCAACGCGGGCGTCGAGGCGGCGCGGGCGGGCGAGAGCGGGCGCGGCTTCGCGGTCGTCGCATCCGAGGTCCGCGCCCTGGCCCAGCGCTCGGCCGAGGCGGCCAAGGAGATCAAGACCCTCATCGCCGCCTCCGGCGCGGAGGTGGCGCAGGGCGTCGAACTCGTCGCGGAAACCGGGCGCGCCCTGGCGACGATCGCCGAGCAGGTGGACCAGATGAACGGCCTGGCGGCCGAGATCGCCGCCTCGGCGCAGGAGCAGGCCTCGGGCCTGAGTCAGGTCAACCAGGCGGTGAACCAGATGGACCAGGTCACCCAGCAGAACGCCGCCATGGTCGAACAGACGACGGCGGCCGCCGCCATGCTGAAGGCCGAGGCCGAGCAGCTGGCGCAACTGGTCGGCCGCTTCCGCATGGGAGCGGATGCGGGCGCGATGACGCCGGCGTTGCGGACGCTGAGCGGACGTGATCTGGCTGGCCGCGACCTGGCGGGGCGTGGTCTCGCGGAGCGGGGCGGCCCGCCGCCGGCCCTGGAGGCCCAGCGCGCGCGCCTTCGCGCCGTGGTCAACAGCCCGGCGACGGACGACTGGACCGAATTCTAGCCGCGTCGCCTGCGTCAGGCGGGGGCGGCGGGGTCCTGCAGCGGCTGATCCTCGTCGGTCGGCGAGGTCAGCACGGCCCCGACCGAGGCGGCGATGACCGCGGCGATGGCCAGCCACTGCTGGGCGCTGAGATGCTCGCCCAGCACGAACAGGCCCGCCAGGGCGCCGAGGGCCGGGTCGCCGCTGACCGCCACGCCGAAGGTGCGCTTGGGGATGTGACGCAGGGCGATCATGTCCAGCGTATAGGGCAGGGCGCTGGACACCAGGGCCACGATCAGCCCCAGGGCCAGGATGTTCGGATCGATCAGGGCCAGGCCCGCGCCGGCGACGCCGAACGGCACGACCGTGACGGCGGCGGCCGTCATGCCCACGGCGACGGTGGCGCCGCTGGGCAGATGGCTGACCCGCTTGCCGAAGACGATATAGCCCGCCCAGAACACCGCCGCCGCCGCCGCGTAGGCGCAGCCGACCGGATCAAGAGCGGACACCTTTCCCTGGAGCGGCAGCAGCAGGCCCAGGCCCAGCACGGCCAGACCGACCCAGACGAAGTGGAGCAGGCGACGCGAGTTGAACAGGGCGACCGACAGAGGCCCCATGAACTCGATGGCAAGGGCCACGCCCAGGGGAATGGTGTTCAAGGCCATGTAGAAGCTGAGATTCATCAGCCCCATCACCGCGCCGTAGACGGCCAGGGCGCGCAGGTCCGTGGCGGTGAAGGCGGTTCGCCACGGCCGGAACACCGCCAGCAGCATCAGGGCCGACAGGCCGACGCGCAAGGCCGCGGTCCCCGCCGGCCCGACCATCGGATACAGGGTCTTGGCGAAGGAGGTGCCGGCCGACAGCGACACCATCCCGCCGATCAGGGCGAGGTAGGGCGCAAGCGCCGCCAGGCGGGAAGGACGAAGGGCGAGGACCGGGGAGGACATGGCGCCAACCTAGCTAAAACCGGCCTGTGTTTCCTGGTGATTTCGCCTGCCATGGCGCAAGAAACAGGCGTAGAATGCGCTATCATGCAAGAAACCATTGATCTCGACGCCTTCGATCGCCGCCTGCTGGCTCTGGTCCGGCGCGACAATCTCCAGCCCGCGCGGGTGCTGGCGGAAAAGGTGGGCCTGTCGGAATCGGCGGTGTCGCGGCGCCTGCGGCGGCTGCGCGACGAAGGGGTGATCGTCGCCGACGTCGCCGTGGTCGATCCAGCCCGGCTGGCCCGCGCCCTGACCATGCACGTCCTGGTCGAGATGGAGCGAGAGGGCTCCGCCGTGCTGGACGCCCTGATCGACAGGCTGATCGCCCGGCCCGAGGTTCAGGCCGCCTGGTATGTGACCGGCGACACCGACCTGATCCTCTATGTCGTGACGCCGACGATGGAGGCCTATGAGGTCTTCACGCGGGAGATGCTGAACGACGACGCGCGCGTCCGCTCGTTCAAGACCCTGATCTCGATCCGCGAAGTCCTGCCCTTCGATCCGGCGCGCCGGGAATTGGCGCGATGAGGAATTCTGAAGGCTACGACAGAATTCCTGCGCCGAGCCGCTTCGCCCTCGGCGTATAAGACCTATCTGTCGAGCGAAGCCGCTGCCCCGGAGATCTCCTCATGTCCGACTCTTCTCAAGCCCCCTACGACGCCAGCCGCCACAGGAAGGCGGGCCGCGGTCGGGTCTATGACAGCATCGTCGACACCATCGGCGACACCCCCCTGGTGCGGCTGCCGAACCTGACGGCGGCGCTGCAGCCCAAGGCCACGGTGCTGGCCAAGCTGGAGTTCTTCAACCCGATCGCCTCGGTCAAGGACCGCATCGGCGTGGCCATGGTCGAGGCGCTGGAGCAGGCGGGCCGGATCAGCCCGGGCGCCACCCTGATCGAGCCGACCAGCGGCAACACCGGCATCGCCCTGGCCTTCGTGGCGGCGTCCAAGGGCTACAAGCTGATCCTGGTCATGCCCGAGAGCATGTCGATCGAGCGGCGCAAGATGCTGGCCCTGCTGGGCGCCCGGCTGGAGCTGACGCCCGCCGAAAAGGGCATGAAGGGCGCCATCGCCCGCGCCGAGGAGCTGCTGGCGGAAATCCCCGACTCGGTCAGCCCGGCCCAGTTCGAGAACCTGGCCAATCCCGCCATCCACGAGGTCACGACGGCCGAGGAGATCTGGAACGACACGGCGGGCGCCGTGGACGTGGTCGTGTCCGGCGTCGGCACCGGCGGCACCATCACCGGCGTCGGCCATGCGCTGAAGGCCAGGAAGCCCTCGGTGAAGATGATCGCGGTCGAGCCGACCGCCTCGCCGGTGCTGTCGGGCGGCGCGCCCGGCCCGCACAAGATCCAGGGCATAGGCGCGGGCTTCGTCCCCGCCGTGGTCGATCGCGACGTCATCGACGGCGTGGAGCAGGTCTCCAACGAGGACGCCTTCGACATGGCGCGGCGCGCGGCGCGCGAGGAAGGCCTCCCCGTCGGCATCAGCTCGGGCGCGGCCCTGACGGCGGCCTTCCGCTTGGCGGCGCAGGAAGACTATGCGGGCCAGACCATCGTGGCCATCATCCCCAGCTTCGCCGAACGCTATCTGTCCACGGCCCTGTTCGAGGGCCTCTAGGGCTTTACGGAACCGCTTTCCACACATGGTTAACCGCTGACGCCTAGGGTGCCGCCATGGGTGAGAAGCAGGTCGGTTCAGGGGAGGCGCGCGCGTCTCGCAGCCGCACGGCGCGGCAGGTGCTGCTGCGGCGGCTGGCCGATGTCGTCAGCCTGCCGGCCAGCCGGATCAACGCCTTCGAGCGGGCGGTGGTCGGCGATCTGCTGATCGACGTCCTGCGCCCGGCGCCGCTGGAGGAGCGACGCCGCGTGGCTCTGCGCCTGGCCCCCCTGGGCGAGTTGCCGGATGCGTTGAAGCGGCTGCTGCTGCGCGACGACCCTCTGGTGGCCGCGCCCCTGCTGGAGGATTGCGCCGCCCTGTCCGACGCCGATCTGATCGGCTGCGCGCGGGACGCCACGGTCCAGCATCGCCTGATGATGGCCGGACGGCGCAATCTGTCCGAAGCCGTCACCGACGCCCTGCTGAGCGGCGGCGAGGAGGCGGTCATCGCCGCCGTCCTGGCCAATTCCGCCGCGCGGCTGACCCAGACGGGTCTGGAGGGCGTGATCGCCCTCAGCCGTTCGTCGCCCGACCTGTGCGCGGCCTTGCTGCGACGGCCGGAGCTGAGGCCCTCGGGCGCCTATGTCATATTCTGGTGGTGCGGCCCGGACGATCGGCGCGTCATCCTGCAACGCTTCGCGGTCTCCCGCGAGGTGATGCAGACCAGCGTCGAGGACGTCTTCGCTCTGGCGGCGGAAGAGGGCTGGAGCGACCCGGTGGCGCGCAAGGCCCTGCAGTTCATCGAAAGGCGGCAGAGAAACCGCGCCGCCATAGAGAAGAGCCCCTATGCTGATCTTGAAGCCGCCGTCGCGGCGGCCGCCGCCAACGGCCTGTCGCGCGATCTGGTCAGCGAGATCGGCTACCTTTCGGGCGTGAAGCCGCTGACGGCGGCCAAGATCATGGGCGATCCCGGCGGCGAGCCCCTGGCTATACTCTGCAAGGCGACGGGGCTGACGCGGCCCGATCTTCAGGCCCTGTGGCGGTCCATGCGCCGGCCCGAGACGACGGCGGACGGCGCCGTGCATCCGGACTGGAGCCGGGTGCAACTGACCTATGAGATGCTGGCGGTCGATCGCGCCCAGACAGTGCTGCGTTACTGGAACTGGTCCCTGTCGTCCGCACTGACGCCGACGCTTCTGCGCGCCATCCGCGACGGCGAAGACGAGGCGATCGACGAATACTCGGCTCCTGAACGTGCGGCGGCGCTCGCCCTGGCGGATAACTTCGGTCGCTGAACTACCGATTGCTTATCTATCTTGAATTCGGGCGTCCGCTATCGCCTGACAGGCGAGAAATCGGCTTCGCATTGCTTTCAATACGAAACATAAGTATGAAACCGCTCGACGGCAGGTCGTTTCAGATCAGTCGATTGATTTTGGGGGATGCAAGAGGCTGATGCTGATGGAAGAAAAACCCGAGCTGCTCGAGATGACCGCTGACATCGTGTCGGCCTATGTCAGCAACAACACCGTTTCGGCTGACGCCGTTCCGGGCTTGATTGCGCAAATTCACGCCGCCCTGTCCGGTGTTTCGGTCGCTCCGATCGAAGCTGAGCCCGAGCCTCAGGAACCGGCGGTCCCGGTTCGCAAGTCGATCACGCCGGACTTCTTGATCTGCCTGGAAGACGGCCGCAAGTTCAAGTCGCTGAAGCGTCACCTGCGCACCAAATACAATATGAGCCCCGAAGAATACCGCGCCAAGTGGGGTCTGCCGAAAGACTATCCCATGGTCGCTCCGAACTACGCCAAGGCGCGCTCGGAACTGGCCAAGCAGATGGGTCTGGGCCAGGGCGGCCGTAAGCCGGCCCGGGGTTCGCGTAAGTAATCCTTCCGCGCGATCGATAGATGAAGCGTCCGCTCTTCGGTCGAAGGGCGGGCGTTTTGCTGTCATGCGCCCCGGGGTGGCGACGCGGACGCCTGGTAGGACAGGGACGGTGAGGCGGAGGCGGTCAGTCCTGCGTCATCCGCGCCCGCCCGACGCGCACGGCCTCCGCCGCGCTTGAGGCCGTGATCGGCGGAGCGGCCTGTGCGCAGGCGGCGGCCGACAGTTCATCGGCGTCGCCGCCGGGGGCGATAGGATAGGGCGGGGCGTTTTCGGGCGTGAGCGGGCCTTCCCCGCCATCGGCGCGCAGGGAGGCGAAGTCGAGACGGTCGGCCGTGCGCGCCGCGCAATCGAACCGCCACCAGGACCAGCCCCCGACATAGGCCACGCCCCCGATCATCATGTCCTCCTCGCTGATCTGCAGGGACCGCATCCGCACGCCGTCGCCGTCGGGCGTGATCGACGCCATGTCGGCGAAGATCGCGAACCGGCCGACGCCGGTCAGCGCCAGCTCCATCGAGGACTTCTCCTGCGCCGGAGGCGCGAGGAGGACGGCGGTCAGCAGCAGGGCGAGGGACACGATGAATTCCTTTACTGGGCCGGATGAAAGGCGGCGGTTAACCCTGTCCGCATACCCGCCGTTGAAACGGCCGCGCTAGACAGGCCTCATGTATCACGCGCCTTCCGATTTCGAACCCTCCGGCCCCGCGCCAGACCGGCGGCGGCGCGTCCGCGCGCCGTTCCGTCGAACGCGCCGGGCGGAGGAGCGGATCACCCTGCTGGGCGAGCCGATCGATCTGGTCCGGCCGGAAGAGGTTCTGCTGCATGTCGAGCGCTGCGTCGAAGGGCGGGTCCGGACCGTCGTCGCCAACCACAATCTGCACAGCCTCTATCTGATCCGCCGCACGCCGAGGATGCGCCGCCTTTATGAGGCGGCCGATGTGATCGAGCTGGATTCGACGCCGCTGATCCATTTCGCGCGCCTGCTGGGCCATCCGGCGCGGCCGCAGCACCGCTGCACCTATCTGGACTGGCGCGACCATTTCTGGAGCCTGGCCGACCGCAAGGGCTGGCGCGTCCTCTATGTCGGCGGCGCGGACGGGGTGGCCGAGGAGGCGGCGCGGCGGCTGACCGCCCGTTATCCGCGCGCCACGGTGAAGGGGCTCAGCGGCTATTTCGACGCGACGGCGGGTTCGTCGGGCAATGCGGCCGTGCTGGCGGCGGTCGGTGACTTCGCGCCCGACGTGCTGTTCGTCGGCATGGGCATGCCGCGTCAGGAGTTGTGGATCGCGGACAATCTGGAGGCCCTCCCTACGGTTCCTATCCTGCCGGTGGGCGCCGCCTTCGACTATGAGGCCGGGGCGCAGAAGGTCGCGCCGCGCTGGATGGGGCGGCTGGGGGTGGAATGGCTGTTCCGCCTGTTCGCCGATCCGAGGCGGCTGTTCGTCCGGTACTGCGTCGAGCCCTGGTTCCTGATCGGCCCGGCGCTGGCGGATGTGCGCGCCGCGCTGAAACGCAGGCGCTGACCTTCTCCTCCCCATTTCATGGGGAGGTGGATCGGCGGCGCAGCCGCCGAGACGGAGGGGCCGCTTGGTTCCGCGGACGTGAACCTGTCTCTGGTTCCGCCGTCGCAAAGCCCCTCCACCGCTTCGCGGTCCCCCTCCCCATTTCATGGGGAGGAAAAGGTTAGGCCGTCACGAT
>JAFKFS010000170.1 GCA_017308115.1 Bordetella sp. | reverse complement strand
TCCGCCGCTCGACAGCATATGAACGAGCGCCGCCCCTTCATCGCGACCTATATTTTGGCCAGCCGCCCGCTCGGCGTCCTCTATGTCGGTATGACGTCGAACCTCTACGAACGCATCCGCCAGCATCGGGAGGATGGCATCGAGGGCTTCGCCCAGCGCTACGGTTGCAAGACGCTGGTCTGGTACGAGACGCACAGCTTCGTCACGGAGGCGATCAAGCGCGAGAAGGCCCTTAAGCACTGGAACCGGACATGGAAGCTGGAGCTGGTCGAGCAGACGAACCCGCAGTGGCAAGACCTCTATCCCAGCCTATTCGGATTGGCGCCTGATCCTCGGGTCAAGCCCGAGGATGACGGAGATGAGGGTGTCGAGGCTTTTCTGAAACGCCTCGACGCCGTCTAGCTCGGGTCGCCGCTCGCGCCCGCCGGGCTCAGCTTCCAGCGGACCTTGGTCTCGGCGTCGGTGCGGGCCGAGCCGCGCACGACGATCTGCAGGGAGCGGCGGGTCAGGCCCTCGTCGATGTGGACGGCGGGCTCGATGGCCACGTCGGGGCCGTCGCTGCGGAACCACCAGCCGCGTCCGGACGGGCCGCGCAGCAGGATGGAGCGGCGGTCGCGGGCCAGGGAGGCCTGGACGCCCGGCTCCAGCTGGAAGCGCAGGGCGTAGGGGGCGGCGATGGCGCGGGCGACCTCGGGGCGGTCCTCGGGCGGGTGCAGCCGTTCCTCGGCGCGCAGCTCGTCCAGGCGCTGGTCGATGTAGAGGCGGCGCTGGTGCATCAGGCCGTACAGCGGCATCCAGCCATCATGCTCGACCTCCAGCCAGACGGCGCCCTCCGCTTCCTGATGCTGGCGGGCGACGTGCAGGGCGGGGCCGACCAGGCGCGGGCCCAGAAGCTCGCCCTTCCAGCCGGACAGGGGTTCGCCCAGAGGCTGTTCGCCCAGCGTCAGGGTGGATGCGCCCGGCGTCAGGCGCAGGGCCTGGCGGTCCAGGGCGCGCGGGGTCCATCCGGCCGAGGTGAAGAGGCGGTCGCGGCCGCAGACGACCTCGAGCGCGGCGGGCTGGCCGCAGGCGGCGGTCGACCAGGCGCCGCGCGCCGGGGCCTCGACATCGACCATGACGGTCAGCAACGGACTGGAGGCGCGCAGCAGGCCGCCGACGACGCCGCCGGCCGGCGCGGCGGGCGTGTCGTCATGGGCGCGGGCGGCGGCGATGCGCTCGGGCGTCGAAGGGCCGCCGCCCTGGAAGACGGCCAGGCGCCGGTCGGGCAGGGTCTGGACGCGTAGGGCCAGGGTCAGGCGTGAAATGGCGTCGGCCACCGGCTCGGGCGTCACCTCCGACAGCTGGGCCAGGGCGTCGTCCAGGGTCAGCAGGTCGAGCAGCAGCTCCAGCCCCATCTCCGGCGCGCGCGAGGCGTGGGCGCCGTCGGGGGCGACCGCGGCGGCCAGGGCGCCGGGCAGGCGCTTCAGCGCCCTGTTGCGGATCGTCGCGCCGGTCTTGCCGGTCAGGGCGCAGCCGGCGACGGCGGCGGCGGTCAGGCGCTCGGCCCGGCCCATGATCCCGCCGGGCGGGCGCAGCAGCTGACGCGCCTGACGGGCCAGGATCTCGGTCAGCTGCAGACGCTCGATCTCGGTCGTCGCGCCCGCCAGCCGCCGTCCGGCGCAGGCGATGTGATAGACGCGGCGGGACAGGATGTCCGGGTCCCAGGAGAAGGGCGACCAGCGGCTGAACACCTCGTGCCAGGCCAGGGTCATGGCCAGGGCCTCTCGCACCCCGCGCTCGCCCTGGGCCATCATGGCGGGCATCCAGCTGAAGCTGTGCAGCTCGACCGCGAAGGCGCGGCTGGGGGTGGGGCTGTTCCACAGGGCGGTCGGCGTCTCGGCGTCCAGGCTGAGCCCGGCCAGGGTCAGCCTGCCCGACAGCAGGGGACGCGGCGCCTCCTCGGGCAGGGGGCGGAAGTCGCGCGGGCTGACGGCGAAGCCCTCGGCCGTCGGGCCGCCCAGGGTCAGGCCGTAGCCGGGCAGGCCGTACAGCTCGATCCACGCCTGGCGGGCGGCCAGGCCCTTGGCGATCGAGGCCCACAGGCGCGCGTCCGTGCGGGCGTTGGAGGCGGCGCGCACCGGCGTCCGCATGGGGGCGCCCTTCAGGCCGGGGATGTGGCCCTCGGCCAGGGGGACGTCGCTGTCGCGCGGGGCGAAGGGGCCGAGGGGGCTCACGCGGCGGCGGCCTTCAGCGCCTGGATGTTGGCGGCGTAGGCGTCCGGTCCGCCCTTGAAGACGAAGGAGCCGGCGACCAGGGCGTCGGCCCCGGCGGCGACGCAGGCCCCGGCGTTGGCGGCGACCACGCCGCCGTCGACCTGGAGATGGGCCTTCGATCCGGCGCGGTCGAGGATGGCGCGGGCGCGCTCGATCTTCCGCAGCGAGGACTCGATGAATTTCTGACCGCCGAAGCCGGGGTTGACCGACATGATCAGCACCAGGTCGACCAGGTCGACGGCCTCCTCCAGCACGCTCAGCGGCGTGGCCGGGTTGAAGACGAGGCCGGCCTTGGCGCCCAGCTGGCGAATCTGGCTCAGGGTGCGGTGGGCATGGGGGCCGCTTTCGGGGTGGACGCTCATGACGTCGGCCCCCGCCGCGCGGAAGGCCTCCAGCCAGTTGTCGACCGGGGCGACCATCAGGTGCACGTCGAACGGCAGGGTCGTGTGCGGCCGCAACGCCTTCACCACGTCCGGGCCGATGGTCAGGTTGGGCACGAAATGGCCGTCCATGACGTCGACGTGGATCCAGTCGGCGCCCGCCGTCTCCAGGGCGCGAATCTCCTCGCCCAGTTTGGAGAAGTCGCTGGCCAGGATGGAGGGGCAGATCAGCGGGGCGGTCGCGGTCGCGGTCGTCTGGGTCATGGGTCTGCGACTTACGTGCCTGCGAGGCGACGGGCAAGCCGGGCCGCTGACGCAGACGGCGTGAGGGGCGTTCATCGGCGCTTCGCGAACGGTCCGGCGTGGTCGTCGGCGAAGGCGGGGCGGTCGAGGACGCAAGGCCGCTGGCGGGGTTCGGCGAGGCGAGGGAGGAAGGCGGCGACTTCTCGCCACGCCCTCAAGGACGCCCGCCATGATCCGCCTTCTCCCTGTCGCCGCCGCCCTGGCCGCCGCTCTGGCCGCCGCCGTTCCGGCCGCCGCACAATCCGCCGATAGCCGCCTGACCTTCACCTTCGAGACGGGGGCGCAGACCGGCGCCGTCATGGTCGCCCTCTACGCCGATGAGGCCGCCTATGAGAGCGGCGCGCCCAGCCGCGTGGCCCGGGTCGATGTGGCGGCGGGCGAGCGCGAGGCCGTGTTCGAGAACCTGCCCGCCGGCGCCTACGGCATGAAGGCGTTCCACGACGTCAACGGCGACGGCAAGATGAATGTGAATCCGTTCGGCATGCCGACCGAGCCCTTCGCCTTCTCCAACAACGCGGTCGGCAACATGGGGCCGGCCAAGTGGGATCGCGCCCGCTTCGAGGTCTCCGGCGCCACGGCCCAGGCCATCCGCATCCGCTAAGCCCCGTTGTCTGAAGAGATCGCCATGACCCCGACCCGCCGCACCCTGTTCATGGGCGCCGCCGCGCTCGCCGCCGCCCGCGTCCTGTCCCCCGATCGGGCCTATGCTCTGCAAGCCTTGGCGGCGACCGCCGACTGGTCCCTGGCCACCGCCGACGTGGAAGGGGACATCGCGCCGCGCGCCCTGCGCCTGGTTCACGGCCGGGCGCCCGAGGGCCTGTCGGGCAGCCTCTACCGCAACGGTCCGGCCAAGTTCAGGCGGCCGGGCGGCTCGTCCCGGCATTGGTTCGACGGCGACGGCCTGATCCGCCGCTGGCGCGTTGAGGACGGTCAGGCGAGCCTGGCCGCCCGCTTCGCCGACACCCGCAAGCGGCGGCAGGAAGCCGAGGCCGGGGCCATGCTGACGCCCGGCTTCGGCACGATCGGCGATCCGCGCGCCCGCATCGGCTCGGCCGACGACGCCAGCCCGGCCAACACCTCGGTGCACAAGGTCGGCGGCAGGCTGTGGGCCCTGTGGGAGGCGGGCTCGCCCCTGGCCATGGACCCCGAGACCCTGGCGACAGAAGACTTCGTCACCCTGCGTCCCGACCTCAGGAACATGCCCTTCCTGGCCCATCCGCGCATCGAGCCGGACGGCCGCATCTGGAACCTGGGCGTGAACGGCAGACAGGCCATGGTCTGGCGCCTGGCGGCGGACGGGACGCTGGAGGGCGCCGAGGTGATCGCCCTGCCGCGCGCCAGCTACATCCACGACTTCAGCGCCACGGCCCGTCATCTGGTCATCGTGCTGCAGCCCTGGGTTCACGTCCGCAACGTCGCGCCGATGTCGGCGGGTTTCGACTGGACGCCCGAGGCGGGGACGCAGGTGCTGGTGGTCGACAAGGCGGACCTGACGCAGCGACGCCTCTACGACCTGCCGCCTTTCGGCTTCTTCCACGTCGGCGACGCCTGGGACGAGGCGGACGGCACGATCCGCTTCGACCTGTGCGCCCACAAGGACATGGACTTCGCCGCGCGCGGCGCCCAGGCGGTGCTGAACGGCGTGCCCCTGGGCGGCGAACCGGCTGAACTGGCCATGGTCGTGCTGTCGCCGAACGGGCGCGGGCGGCTGGAGCGGACCGGCGTGGTCGGCGAGTTCCCGCGCAGCGACCCGCGCCGCGCCGGCCTGGCGCGCCGCTTCAGCCTGCACACCACGGGCGAGCGCGGCGACCGGCCGCTGGCCTCGGCGGTCGCCGTCACCGACTGGACGTCGGGCCGCACCCGGTCCTTCGACTTCGGCCCCGATCATGTGACGGACGAGATGGTCTATGTCCCCAAGCCCGGCGGGACGCACGAGGCCGACGCCTGGCTGGTCGGCCCGACCATCCATCTGAAGGCGGGGGTCAGCGAACTGCACGTCCTGGACCTGATGCACGTCGAGGACGGGCCGGTGGCCACCTGGCGCGCCGACGTGGCCCTGCCGGCGGCGTTTCATGGGAATTGGGCGTGAAAGCCACACCGCGCCATCGCCTCGTTGCGGTCCGTCGGCGCGCGGTTGACCCCCGCCGCCGAACGGGCCAAGACCCCTTCGCCGCCCAGATGCCTATCCTGGGGCGGCGTCTTTTTGGAAACCCTCAGATGAACCCCGAAGACCGAAGTCCGTCTTCAACTTCTTCGACGCCCTGAGGACGCTCCGCTTCCGCGCGAGGGTCCTCGCGAAAGGAAGCGACTTATGCTGAACGCCTATGACTGGCGCGCCGATCGGCTCGTGCGCCTGGATACGGCCGTGGATCACGGCCCTGCCTGCTGGATCGACCTGGTCTCTCCGTCCGCCGATGAGGTGGCCGCGCTGGAGGCCCTAACCGGCATCGACATCCCCAGCCGGGACGAGATGGACGACGTCGAGCCGTCCGCCCGCCTCTACGCCGAAGACAACGGCGTCTTCATGATCGCCGCCGTGGCCACGGATCTGGAGACCCACGATCCGGTCAAGACGCCCGTGACCTTTATCATCAAGGGCGGGCGACTGGTGACGGTGCGCTACGGCCAGCCGCGCTCCTTCCAGTTGTTTATCGCCCGCGCCACCAACAAGCCGGGCGAGAAGCTGGCCGGCGGCGAGGCCATCATGATGGGGCTGATCGAGGCCGTCATCGACCGCTACGCCGACGCCCTCGAGATGAAGGGGCTGGAACTGGACGCCATCTCGCGCCAGATTTTCCGCAAGCGCGACCCCAAGGCGGTGGAGAGCCACAACCTGCAACTGGTGATCCAGGACATCGGCCGGGCGGGCGACTTTCTGGCCCTGATCCGCGAGAGCCTGTCCAGCCTGCAACGATTGCTGGCCTATCACGCGGCGCTTGCGGGCGCGCGCGCCGGGGGCAAGGCGGACCGCGAGGCGCGCCAGACCGTGCGTCTGCTGCAACGCGATGCGGCGGGGCTGAGCGAGCTCAGCGTCTCCATGTCGTCCAAGGTGACCTTCCTGATGGATGCGACCCTGGGCCTGATCAATCTGGAGCAGAACCAGATCATCAAGATCTTTTCGGTCGCGGCCGTGGCCCTGCTGCCGCCGACGCTGATCGCCTCCATTTACGGCATGAATTTCGACGTGATGCCGGAATTGCACTGGCAGTACGGCTACCCGGCGGCGGTGGGGGCGATGATCCTGTCGGCGGCCCTGCCCTATTTCTTCTTCCGCAAGAAGCGCTGGCTGTAGGGCCTCACCACCACCCCGCCTCGCGCAGGGCCCTAGCGTAGCGGCGGCTGACAGGGGCGACCAGCCCGCCGTCCAGCGTCAGGGCGGCGCGGCCGTCGCCGCGCGCGACGGAGACGACGGCGTCCCGGGCGACCCACCAGCTGCGATGGGTCTGGGCGCCCTCCAGCCCTTCCAGTTCCGCCAGCGCGTCCGACAGGCGCATCAGGATCAGGTCCGAGCCCCTGTCCGTGTGCAGGCGCAGATAGTGATCCTCGGCCTGGACCGCGATCAGCCGCGCGCCGCGCAAGCGAGGCGGCAGGCGATCGAGGAAGCGGGCGGGCGCGGCGCCCGGCGCGGCGGCGTGGGTCTCGACCGGCTGCTTGCGGCCCAGGAAGACGTTCAGAATGCTGAGCACGGCGGTGATCAGGGCCACCGGCGGGAAGAAGTGACGCAGGTCGTCGGCGTGGCGCAGCCGCCCCTCGAACATCAGGCCGGTCAGGGTCCAGACCATGAGGGTCAATGGCCCCGTGATGACCAGTGTCAGGGCGGCGGCGCCCAGCCAGGGGCGAGCGTCCACGTCGATGAAGCGCTCGACCAGCAGGCTGCACAGGTGCCCCCACAGGCCGCCGACGACGAGCACGGGCACCCAATAGGCCAGACGCTGCGCCAGCGGCGCGCCGTTCGACCCGAAGGCGCCCCCGAGCGCCAGGAAGACGCCCGCCCCAACAGCGACCGCCAGGCCGCGCAGGAAGTCGCGCGCCTTGGAGCCTGGCGAGAAATCCAGTCGAGGAGTCACGGGCGCGTCGGACCGCAGACGGCGCGGAAGCCGGCGGCGGCGAAGCGCACCATGTAGTCGCAGGCGCTGTCCAGGTCGCCGGACTTGCACAGACCCCCGGACAGGCGGTCCAGACGCCCGGTCTCGCCCAGCGTCAGGGTCAGCGCGCCCGACAGATTGTGATAGGCCCAGTACAGATCGGTCTCTTCGGCCTCGGGCAGGATGCGCTTGACCAGCTCCAGCAGGCGGCGGATGGCGGGATCGAAGTAGCGGGCCATGGTCTCGCCGCCGAAGGCGGGCTGGGCGTTGGTCTGGGCCACCAGGGCGGCGTAGTGCTTCCAGCCCGGTCCGCCCTTCAGGGACCACTGGAACGGCGGGCGCAGGAAGGCCTCGAACAGGCCCTCCAGGGTCATGGCGTCGCCCGCCGCCTCGGCGTAGCGGTCGACGGCGGCGACGCGCTCGGCGTTCCACACCTCGGCCCGGCGGGTGAAGACGGCGTCGAACAGCGTCTTCTTGGCCCCGAAATAATAGTGGACCAGGGCCGTATCCACCCCGGCCTCGCGCGCCACCTCGCGGATAGTGACGCCGTAGAAGCCGTGCTTGGAGAAGAGGTCCTCGGCCGCGTTGAGGATGGCGTCGCGGGTTTCGCCCGCGGCGGCGGCCTTGGACTTCTTGGGCCGCCCGCGCCGCGCGGGGGCGGCGGGATGCGGCGGAATCTCGGGCGGCGGCAGGTCGCTCTTCGTCATGGCGGGAAGCTAGTCGCGCTTCGGGGTCTAGTGCAACGGCGCCACAGGGCGGGCGCTTCCGTGACGGAAATCGGGCTTGGCCGTTTGACAGGCGGGGGAAACCCGGTCACCTATGCTGAAAATCATTGAACGCTGAATAAAAGCGTCGATCGGGCCGGAAACAAGATTGGGACTCCAAATGAACAGACTCGTGAAGACCGCCCTGCTGGCGGGCGCCGCCTTCGGCGTGATGGCCTCCGCCGCCCAGGCTCAGGAGACGGCGCCGCCCGTCGGCGAACAGGTCTCCTCCGTGGACGACATCATCGTCAGCGCGCGTCGTCGCGACGAGGCGTTGAAGGACGTGCCGGTGGCCGTTTCGGCCATGAGCGCCGAGCGTCTGGAGCAGACCGGCGCCACGGACATCACCGCCTTGCAGCAGCAGACGCCCAACGCCACGGTGCAGGTGGCTCGCGGCTCCAACTCCACTTTGATTTCCTTCATCCGCGGTATCGGCCAGCAGGATCCCCTCTGGGGCTTCGAGCCCGGCGTGGGCCTGTATATCGACGACGTCTATGTCGCGCGTCCCCAGGGCGCCGTGCTCGATATCTTCGACATCGAGAGGATCGAGGTCCTGCGCGGGCCGCAAGGATCGCTCTACGGCCGCAACACGGTCGGGGGCGCCATTAAATACGTCACCGCGCGGCTGGACCCCGACGCGCCGGAGCTTACCCTCCGGGGCGCGTACGGCAGCTACAATCAGATCGATCTTTTGGCGCAGGGCTCCGTGCCGGTTACGGACCGACTGCGTGTCGGCGCCGCCTTTGCGAGCTACGACCGCGACGGCTTCGGCGAGAACCTGAACACCGGGGCCGAGCACTACGATAAGGACGTCATCGCCGGGCGCGCCAGCATCGAGTTCCAGCCCTACGACAACGCCTTCTTCCGACTCGCCTATGATCGCGTCGAGGACCGCTCCAATCCTCGTCATGGCCACCGGGAAAAGGCGGGCGTTGGACCGGGCGCCGGGGTGCCGGGCAGCGTCTATGACACCTACGCCGGCCTGGGCGATCGCAACAAGGTCACGACCGAGGGGGTCTCCTTGACCGCCCAAATCGATCTCAATGATGTCTGGACCTTCAAGTCGATCACCGCCTACCGTTCGGGGGATACCGACACCCTGATCGACTTCGACAACACTCCGGCGCCGACGCTTGACGTTCCGGCCGTGTACGGCGACCACCAGTTTACTCAGGAATTCCAAGCGTTGTTCAGCGCTGATCGGATTCAAGGCGTGGCAGGGGTGTTTTACCTGGATGGCACGGCGTCGGGCGCCTTTGACACCATCGCTCAGAACTTCGGCATCGTGATCGGCACCGCCGGCTACGTGAAAACAACCAGCGTCGCCCTGTTTAGCGACGTCAACCTGGACCTGACCGATCGTCTACACTTGGGCCTGGGCGCGCGCTATACGGTCGATGACAAGACCGGGCACGTTTTCCGCGCCAACTATCTGGGTGCGACGCGCAGCCCGCTGCTGGGCGGGACGGCGCGTAGTCCGATCCTCTTGCGCACGGATTATACGCGTTCGAACAGCTTCGACCAGTTCACGCCCAAGGCTTCGCTTTCCTACGACTTCTCCGACCGCATCACTGGCTATGCCTCCTACTCCAAGGGCTATAAGTCGGGCGGCTTCGACATGCGCGGAGATGCGATCCTGACGCCGGGCACCGTTGACGGCTATCAGCCCGAAACGGTCGATTCATATGAGATCGGCCTCAAGGGGTCAGCCTTCGATCGCCGCCTGAGCTTCGCTTCGGCCATCTTCTACAACAAGTACGAAGATCAGCAGGTCACCACGCAGGTTCCGGCCGTGGGCGGCATCGCCAGCTTTGTCGACAACGTCGGCTCGTCCAAGTTCTACGGCGCGGAACTGGAAGGCTCCCTGATCCTGACGGATAGCCTGACGGCCAACTTCGCGGTGGGCTACCTCGACTCCAAGTTCGAGGAATTCCTTCGCTACAATCTGGCCACCCAAAAGTACGAGGACATCTCGCGCGATGTGGTGCTGCAGAATGCGCCGAAGTGGACGGGCTATTTCGGCCTGACGTGGCGCGGCGACGTGGCCGGCGGCTCGCTGGCGGTGACGCCTTCGGTGAGCTACCGCGACTCCTACAGCCAGTTCGAGTACCCCAACCCGGTGCTGGACCAGGACGCATTCGCCCTGGCCGACCTGTCGGTCGTCTGGACGGACCCCAGCAACAAGTGGACCGTCGGCCTGTACGGCAAGAACCTGACCGATGAGGAGTACCGCGTCGGCGCCTACAACTTCGCCGGCGCCGCCTATAACGACTCTCTGATCGGCTACTACGGCCCGCCGCGCACCGTTACGGCGTCGCTGCAGTACAAGTTCTGATCCGGGTCATTTCTCCTGAACGCCTGATCATCTGATCGCGGGCGGCGGTTCATAGGAGCCGCCGCCCTTCTTTTTTCGTGGCGCGGGGCGGCGGGGCCGTTACCGTCGCCGCCGTAAACCAGTCGGGAAACGTCCATGAGCCAGAACCAGGTCGCGAAGGCCGATGCAGGCGGGCCTGCCGCCGCGTCGCCGGGTTACCGCTACTATGTGCTGGGGATCCTGATCCTCATCTACATGCTGAACTTCCTGGACCGGCAGATCATCGGCATCCTGGCCGCGCCGCTGAAGGCCGAGTTCAATCTCAGCGACAGCCAGTTCGGCCTGCTGGGCGGCCTGGCCTTCGCCCTGCTCTATTCGACCCTGGCCATTCCGATCGCCTGGCTGGCGGACCGGTTCAGCCGGGTGTGGATCATGACCGGCGCCCTGACCCTGTGGTCGGGCTTTACGGCGCTGTGCGGTCTGGCGGGCGGGTTCGGTTCGCTGTTCCTGTGCCGGATGGGCGTCGGCATCGGCGAGGCGGGCGGGGTGGCCCCGGCCTATTCCCTGATCGCCGACTATTTTCCCAAGTCGCAGCGGGCGCGGGCCCTGGCGGCCTACGCCTTCGGCATTCCGCTGGGCATGGCGGCGGGCACCCTGGTCGGGGGGCTGCTGGCGGCGACCTGGGGCTGGCGCACGGCCTTCATCGTGGTGGGCGTCCTGGGGGTGCTGGTCGCGCCCGTCCTGCGGCTGACGGTCAAGGACCCCCGGCGGGGCGGTCTGGACGTCGAGCCCGCCGCGCCCGAAGCGGTCCCGGTCGAGACGCCCAAGGCCCCGCCCTTCATGACGGTGGTGCGCACCCTGGCGCCCAAGCCCAGCTTCTGGCTGTTGGCGTTCGGCGCAGCGTCGTCCTCGGTGTGCGGCTACGGCGTGGCGGCCTGGCTGCCCAGCTTCTTCATGCGCAGCTTCGGCCTGACCTTGTCGCAGACGGCCTGGTATTATTCCACCATCGTCCTGGTCGGCGGGGTGGCGGGCATCTGGCTGGGCGGCGCCATGGCCGACCGGCTGGGCAGGACGTCCAAGGCCGCCTATCCGATGACGCCGGCGATCGCCTTCCTGATCTCGGTGCCCTGCTTCATCCTGGCGATGAATTCGGGCGCGGTGGTGGGAGCCGTCATGCCGGGCTCCGACCCCAACGGCTTCGCCGCCCTGACCCTGGCCTTCCTGATCTTCCTGATCCCGACGGGCCTGAACCTGACCTGGCTGGGGCCGATCACGGCGGCGGTGCAGCATCTGGCCACGCCCGCCATGCGCACCACGGCCTCGGCCCTTTTCCTGCTGATCAACAACCTGCTGGGGATCGCCGTCGGCATCTACTACTTCGGCTGGATGAGCGACCTGCTGCGCCCTGCCTTCGGCGAGGAGAGCCTGCGCTGGGCCATCTATACGGGCATGGGCTTCTACCTGCTGTCCTCGGCCCTGCTGTTCGGCGCCTCGCGCACGCTCCAGAAGGACTGGGTCGACTAGGCGCCCCGAAAACGGATCGGGCGGCGGCCTGGGGCAGGCCCGCCGTCCGGCATGAGAAAGTCCTCATGAGGCCATAAGACGACAGGCGGTTGCGCAGGCGAAGGCGCGACGCCTATAAGCGCGGCCAAAGTTTCCACAAACCTCCCGAAACCGCGCGGATCAGACATGAACATTCACGAGTATCAGGCCAAGCAGGTCCTCAAGGGCTACGGCGCCCCGGTCGCCGAGGGCGTCGCCATCACCTCGGCCGACCAGGCCGAAGCCGCCGCCAAGCAGCTGCCTGGCCCGCTCTATGTCGTGAAGTCGCAGATCCACGCCGGCGGCCGCGGCAAGGGCAAGTTCAAGGAACTGGGCGCCGACGCCAAGGGCGGCGTGCGCCTGGCCTTCTCGATCGAGGAAGCCGTCGCCCACGCCAAGGAAATGCTTGGCAACACCCTGGTGACCGCCCAGACGGGCGAGGCTGGCAAGCAGGTCAACCGCCTGTACATCGAAGACGGCGCCGACATCGCCCGTGAGCTGTACTGCTCGCTGCTGGTCGATCGCTCGGTCGGTCAGACCGCCTTCGTCGTCTCGACCGAAGGCGGCATGGACATCGAGGAAGTGGCCCACGCCACGCCCGAGAAGATCCACACCATCGCCATCAACCCGGAAGCCGGCGTGACCGCCGAGAACATCGCCGCGATCAACGCCGCGCTGGAGCTGTCGGGCGACGCCGCCGAAGACGGCAAGTCGCTGTTCCCGATCCTGTACAAGGCCTTCGTCGAGAAGGACATGGACATGCTCGAGATCAACCCGCTGATCGTCATGGAGAACGGCCGCCTGCGCGTGCTGGACGCCAAGGTCAGCTTCGACGGCAACGCCCTGTTCCGCCACGAGGACATCAAGGCCCTGCGCGACGAGACGGAAGA
>JAFKFS010000169.1 GCA_017308115.1 Bordetella sp. | reverse complement strand
GTGAAGGACGGCTGCGCGGTCGAGGGGATGTCGCCGCGGCCGATCTCGACCGAGATCTGCGCCGCATTGCCGTGCAGGTGGGCCACCAGCACGGACTGGATGATCTTGTAGTAGGCGCCTTCCTCTTCGATGATCGCGTTCAGCCGTGCGGCGAACGGCCCGACCAGGCCATAGGCCAGGAAGACGCCGAGGAAGGTGCCGACCAGGGCGCCCCCGATCATGCCGCCCAGGACCTCCGGCGGTTCGGAGATCGAACCCATGGTCTTCACGATGCCCAGCACGGCGGCGACGATGCCCAGGGCGGGCAGGCCGTCGGCCAGGTTCTGCAGGGCGTGGGCGGCGCCCAGCGCTTCGTGGTGGTGCTTCTCCAGCTGCTTTTCCATGGCGTCCTCGATCTGGTGCGGATCCTCGAGGTTCATGGTCATCATCCGCAGGGTGTCGCAGATGAAGTCGGTGGCGAAATGGTCCTTCAGCACCTTCGGATACTTCTGGAAGATGGTGCTCTCGGCCGGCTTCTCGATGTGGCTTTCCAGGGCGATGACGCCCTTGGACTTCATCGTCTTGGTCAGCTGGAACAGCAGGCTCAGCAGGTCCTTGTAGTCCTGCTTCTTCCACTTCGGCCCGGCGAAGGCCTTGCCGAAGCCGGCCAGCGAGGACTTGATCACCGGCATGCTGTTCGAGATCAGGAAGGCGGCCACGCCCGCCCCGCCGATGGCCATCATTTCGTGAGGCAGGGCGTGCATGATCACGTCGAACTTGCCGCCCGCCAGGATGTAGCTGCCGAACACCATGGCGAACAGCATGACGATGCCGATAATCTGGAACATGGGGCGTGCAGGCGTCCTGGAGCCGAAAGGGTCAGGACGCCGTTATCGGGATTAATGCTTAAGGCCGCGTTTCGCGCGTGCGATTCGGGACGAAAAGAACGGAGTCCTGTCCCTCCCCTTTAAGAGACGACCGGACCGGAGCCCCGAGGGTCGGTGAAGGCGGGTTGGGCGTGAGAAATAGCTGGAGAGGCGGCTGTCAAAATCGATACTGAAACCATGCGCAACCAATAGGAGGCGACTGTCACAGCTTGCTCCTGAATTTATTCCAAAAAATGAACTCAGGGCCAGAATAGCAAAAAGTTCACCTTATCTGCTTTCTTAGTATTCTAATCGCCAACAAAAAAATGCCGACCGATAGGGACAATGCAGATGCTATTCCACTATTTGTCCGGTCAACATTATTTACACATAGCGCCATAAATACAAGTCCGACTGCTATGAATCCAATAGAAACAAGAATCCATGATTGAAATATCATGTTTTTTAGCCAGCTTGGCGTAAACATGAGAACCTCACTGGGAGCATCTGAATGTTGGACTAGCGTACCTTATTCCTCCGCCACCGCCAGCCGCAGACATGGCGCCGACCCTTCCGCCCAGTTTTGCTCCACCGACCACTCTAGTGGCGCTTACGCTTGGGAGGGCGCGCGCAGCGACTGGGTGGGGAGAGCTGGGTGATGCATGGCGCGCGAACAGCCAGGCCGCCCACCCGGCTTCGCCCTAGCGGGCTTAGCCACCCTCCCCAGGAAGAGATCTACAGCCGCGTCGCGCCGCTCAGGATCGCCTCGCGGGCCTTGGCGGTCAGCTTCTGATAGCCCGCCTTGCCGCCGCGCACATAGACGACGCCGTCGACCTTGCCGGGGTCGAAGCCGTCGGCGACCAGATCGACCTTGCGGTATTTGAAGGTGCCGGTGGTGTCGGCCGATTTCAGCATCCGCACGAACACGGGCCGGGCGTAGGGCGGCAGTTGTTCGTCGGTCCAGGCGGCGAAGGCGGCGGCGTCGAACTTGCCGTCCAGCACCAGGCCGACCATGCCCGCCTTGCCCTCCTGGCCCGGCACCTCGACGCCATAGGCGATGACCTCCTGCACGCCCGGCGCCTCGGACAGGCGCTGCTCGACCTCGGCGGTCGAGACGTTCTCGCCTTTCCAGCGGAAGGTGTCGCCCAGCCGGTCCATGAAGTAGAGGTAGCCCTCGCGGTCCTGACGCATCAGGTCGCCGGTGCGGAACCAGCGGTCGCCCTTCTTGAACACGTCGGTCAGGATCTTCTTCTCCGACGCCTTCTTGTCGGCGTAGCCCGAGAAGTCGTGGCGGATGTCGCTGCCGATCTGGCCGATGGCCTCTCCGGTCTCGCCGGTGGAGACCGGGACGCACAGGCCGTTGGGCCCGCGCAGGGGCTCGCCCGTCTCGGGGTCCAGGGCGATCAGGCGGATGTTGATCTGGGACTTCAGATAGCCCGGCACCCGGCCGATGGCGCCCGCCTTGCCGTCGAAGTTGAACAGGGAGACGTTGCCCTCGGTCGAGCCGTAGAACTCAAGGATGTCCTTGATGCGGAACCGGCTCTTGAACTCGGGCCAGACGTCGGGGCGCAGGCCGTTGCCGAAGGCCAGCCGCAGCTTGTGGTCCCGTTCGTCGGGGGTCTCGGGGCTGTTGACCAGATAGCGGCACAGCTCGCCGATATAGACGAACATGGTCGCCCCGGTCGCCTTCACGTCCGGCCAGAAGTGGGTGGCCGAGAAGCGCCGCCGCGTCACCATCCGCCCGCCGTTCAGCAGCACCGAGCCGACCCCGACCAGACCCCCGGTCGAGTGATACAGCGGCAGGACGTTGAACAGGGCGTCCTTGGGCGTCGAGGCCGTGGCTCCGGCGAACGCGCGCATATAGGTCCGCACCCGCGAATGGGGCATCCGCGCCGCCTTCGGCAGGCCGGTCGTGCCCGAGGTGTAGATGTAGAGGGCCGTGTCCCGGTTGGTCATGCCCTGGCGCAGAGAACGGTCGGGCCGCACCGAGGAGGCGCTGCGCACGGCGTTGTCCAGGTCGCGGCGGGCGTTGGTCTCATTCTCCTTGCCCAGGCCGTGGACCCAGATCATCAGGTTGCGGTCGACCAGGCCGCGCGCGTCCTCCACCGCCTGCCAGCAGTCCTCGTCCGTCACCACGTTGAAGGCGGTCGAAATGGTCAGGCAGTGGGCCAGGGCCGCGCCGGTCAGATTGTTGTTGATCAGGGCGGTGGCCACCCCGACCTTGGAGAAGCCGAACCAGGCGGCGACGTATTCCACCCGGTTGTGCATCACCAGGGCGATGACATCGCTGCGCTTCAGATTGCGGCCCTTGGCCCAGTTGGCGTAGCGGTTCGCCAGGGCCTCGAACTCGCGATAGGTCAGTTTGCGGTTTTCGTCCTCGACGGCGATGTTGGAGCCGAACCGGTCGACCGCCTCCTCAAGGTCGTCGCAGGCCAGAACGTCGCTGTCCAGGGTGATGGGCTTGATGCGCTTCAGAAGCCGGAACAGCCCGCTCGCGAACTTGATGTCACGCCGGATATTCGCCGCCAGTCCCATGGATGCGCCGCCTCTTCCCGATTGGCCCTCGTCACGGTGATGGACGGCGCAGGGCGGCGGGTCAACCGGCGGCGGGGACGCAGGCGGGGCCATTGTGAAAAAAGGCAGGCTTTCGCGCCCTTTTCAATGACCTAGGGTCAAGGCGGAGGCCGACGCAACGTCAAGCTGAACCGCCCTCGGCCCGCCCGCGGCCGCCCCCGGCGGGGGGAGGGGCGGGCGGCTCAGTCCTGGGACACCTCGCCCGAGCCGCTGACCGACTGGCGCAGTTCGGCCGGCCGCCGGGTCAGGCGCACCTCGCCGCTGCCCGAGACGTCGACCTCGGCCTTGCCGCTGGGGCCGACGCGGACGTCGCCCGAGCCGCTGACGCGGACCTTGGCGTCCTCGACGATCAGCTCGTCCAGGCGGGCGTCCCCGGCGCCGGAGACGTCGACGCTCACCGCGCCCGCACGGCCCTGCGCCCGCACGTCCGACGATCCGGTCAGCGTCAGGTCCAGGGTCGGCTGGTCATAGCCCCGGATCTTCAGCTCGGTCGGGCCGGACAGGTCGAAGGCCTTCACCGAGGGCGCCTTGATGATGATCTTCAGGGCGTCGGTCTCGCTCCAGCCGCGGATGCCGGTGCGGGTCCAGCGGACATAGCTGCGGTCGCCGCGCGGAGCCTCCTCCAGCGTCAGGCGGCCGTTGGAGAAGCGCACCCGATCAACCACGCTCTGGGCGCCCGATACGGTGACGCCGGGCGCGTCGGCCTGCTGGTCGTAGACGACGTCGGCGGGAATGTTGATCGCCAGGCGCTCGCCGCCCGTCCATTCGATCGTGCGGGTGACGTCGGGCGAGACCTGGCCGCGTTCGACGGTGAAGCCGCTGTCGCCGGCTTCGTCGTCGGTGATGACCCAGGTCCAGTCGTGCCGGGCCAGGTCGCGGCCCCCCACGGCGAAGGCGCCGCCGATGCCGACGATGGCCAGGACCAGGCCCGCGCCGGAGATGATGAGCAGATTGCGGATCATGACTTAATTCTCCCCTCTTTCGCTTAGGCCTGGGGTTCCAGGGCGGGTTTGACGACGCGGTAGTGCAGGCGGGCGTACCAGACGGTGGCGTCGATCAGCCACTTGGTCAGCAGGGCCATGGTCCCGACCATGAAGATGCCCAGGCCCATCAGGCCGACGCCCAGCAGGGCCGCCGCCGGCGCTCCGCCCGGCAGGCCCATGAAGGCGCCCGCCACCATGACGAAGCCGCCGCCGATGAAGACGCCGACCCCGCCCAGCAGCAGGGACAGCACCGTGCCGAAGACGGGCAGGGCGATGGGCAGCAGGATCAGGATGTCGATCGCCCCCAGGCCCAGGATGCCGAACACGGCCCCTGCGGCGGACGAGGCCGACGGCTCCTGGCGCCAGCGCCGGGCGCCGGCCTCGGCCTTCAGCTCGCGGGCCAGGCGGTCGGGATCGCCCAGGGCCTCGGCCACCTCGGCCTCGCTGCGCCCGGCGGCGGCGCCGTCGGCGAAGTGGGCTTCATAGTCGGCTGCGATCTCATTGGCGGTCGTCGCGGGCAGGCCCACCAGGCCGCGGCGCAGGCGCGCCAGGAATTCCGCGCGGTTCATTGGTCCTCTCCCCTGTCAGCTTGGACGGTCGATTCGGTTCGGGCGCTCTGATCGAGCAGGGCGGGGGCCTCGGCCGGGGCTCCGGCGACGACGACGTCCTGCTGGGCGTCGCCGGCGATCAGGGCCTCGACGGCGCGGGCGAAGGCCCGCCACTCGCCGGTCTGCCCGTCCAGGGCGCGGCGGCCCGCGGCGGTCAGGCGATAGTATTTGCGCGACGGGCCGCTGGATGATTCGACCAGATAGGTCTCGACCAGGCCGTCGGTCTGCATCCGCCGCATCAGCGGATAGATGGTGCCTGCCCCCATGCCGATGGCGTCGGACAGGCGGCTGGCGATCTCATAGGCGTAGCTGTCGCGCCGGGCGAGCAGCGCCAGGACGCACAGTCCCAGAACGCCTTTCTTCAATTGGATGTCGATGGTGTCGGGCATGAATCCCTCTTGGGCGTCCCTCGTTCGGGTAGTTGAGGGGTATCGCAAGGTATCTTGTGGTGCAAGGTAGCTGTTCAAACATGACAGCGATTTAATCGACGGCATTTTGTCGAGACGGCGCCATAGGTGCGCTTGATCGCTTGGCAAGGGCGATCCGAGCCGATAAGGACCGGCCCATGACACGCCGAGGTCCTCTGGGCCCGGCGACGCTTGCGAATTGCTCGCAAACGTCTGCTGCAGAACGGTTTATGAGGACTTCTCGAATGGGGATGGGCATGCGAGCCATGGCGCGGTTGGGGGGCGGTTTCGCCGCGACCGCCCTTGCCGCCATTTTCGCCGCGCCGGCTTGGGCGCAGGATGTTGTCGGCCAGCCGAAGCCGGCGGGCCTGGGCCTGCAGACGGCCGCCGCGCCGCTGGCGCACGAGGCTCACTTCTTCCACAACGTCGTGCTGATGCCGATCATCACCGCGATCTGCGTCCTGGTGCTGGCGCTGCTGGTGTGGATCGCGATCCGCTACAACAAGCGCGCCAACCCGACCCCGGCCAAGTGGAGCCACAACACGGTCATCGAGGTCATCTGGACCGTGGTGCCGGTGCTGATCCTGGTCGGCATCTCCCTGTTCTCGTTCCGCCTGTTGTTCGCCTATCACGACTATCCGGACTCGGACGTGACGGTGAAGATCACCGGCAACCAGTGGAACTGGGCCTATGAATATCCGGATCAGGGCGTGGCCGAGTACATCTCGAACATGCTGCCGGAAGACAAGGCGCCGGCGCACCTGTATCGCCTGGCCGCCGATGAGCCGATGGTGGTGCCGGTCGGCCAGAACATCCGTCTGCTGATCACCGCCTCGGACGTGATCCACGCCGTGGCCGTGCCGGCCTTCGCCGTCAAGGTGGACGCCGTTCCGGGCCGCGTGAACGAGACCTGGTTCCGCGCCGAGAAGGAAGGCGAATACTACGGTCAGTGCTCCGAGCTGTGCGGCGTCGACCACGCCTTCATGCCGATCCACGTCAAGGTGGTGAGCCAGGAAGCCTTCGCCGCCTGGGTCGCCTCCAAGGGCGGCTCCATGACCAAGGCCGCTGACGAAGCCGCCGCCGCTGCCGCCGCCGCCGCGCCCGTCGCCGCCGAAGCGCCCGCCGCTCCGGCCGCCGGCGCCGCCGCCCCGACCGACGCCGCGCCTGCGGCCCCCGCAACCGCCGCCGCGCCCGCCGCGCCGGCCGCTCAGTAAGAGAGACGCGAGAGCCCAGACCCATGGCCACCGCTGCTGTTCACGATTCACACGACCATAAGCCGGGCTTCTTCACCCGCTGGTTCCTGTCGACCAACCACAAGGACATCGGGATTCTGTACCTGGTGTTCGCCATCTTCACCGGCCTCGTCGGCGGCGCCCTGTCGGGCCTGATCCGCTGGGAGCTGGCCGAGCCGGGCATCCAGCTGTTCAAGGAAGGCACGATCATCCAGCAACTGGGGATCGTCGAGGCCTCCAAGCACGGCTACAACGTCACGGTCACGGCCCACGCCCTGATCATGGTGTTCTTCGTCGTCATGCCCGCGACCATGGGCGGGTTCGGCAACTACTTCATCCCGATCATGATCGGGGCGCCGGACATGGCCTTCCCGCGCCTGAACAACATCTCCTTCTGGCTGATCTTCTTCGCCTTCGTGCTGCTGGTCCTGTCGATGTTCGTCGACGGCGGGCCGGGGCGCGGCTTCGGCGGGGGGTGGACCTCCTATCCGCCGCTGTCGACCATGGGCCATACGGGGCCGTCGTTCGACCTGGCGATCTTCTCGCTTCACGTCGCGGGCGCCTCGTCGATCCTGGGCGCGATCAACTTCATCACCACCATCTTCAACATGCGCGCGCCGGGCATGACCCTGCACCGCATGCCGCTGTTCGCCTGGGGCGTGCTGATCACGGCCTTCCTGCTGCTGCTGTCGCTGCCGGTCCTGGCGGGCGCCATCACCATGCTGCTGACCGACCGCAACTTCGGCACCTCCTTCTTCGATCCGGCCGGCGGCGGCGACCCGGTGATGTACCAGCACCTGTTCTGGTTCTTCGGCCACCCCGAGGTTTACATCATGATCCTGCCGGGCTTCGGCATGATCTCGCACATCGTCTCGACCTTCTCGAAGAAGCCGATCTTCGGCTACCTCGCCATGGCCTACGCCATGGTCGCCATCGGCTTCATCGGCTTCATCGTGTGGGCGCACCACATGTACACGGTCGGCATGAGCGTGAACCTGCGCGCCTATTTCGTGGCCGCGACCATGATCATCGCCGTGCCCACGGGCGTGAAAATCTTCTCGTGGATCGCCACCATGTGGGGCGGCTCCATCACCTTCAAGGCGCCCATGCTTTGGGCGATGGGCTTCATCTTCCTGTTCACCGTCGGCGGCGTGACCGGCGTGGTCCTGTCGAACGCCGGCATCGACTACAGCCTGCACGACACCTACTACGTCGTGGCGCACTTCCACTACGTGCTGTCGCTGGGCGCCATCTTCTCGATCTTCGCGGCCTTCTACTACTGGTACGAGAAGATGTTCGGGGTGAAGTACAACGAGTTCCTGGCCCAGGCCCACTTCTGGATCATGTTCGTGGGCGTGAACCTGGTGTTCTTCCCGCAGCACTTCCTGGGCCTGCAGGGCATGCCGCGTCGCTACGTCGACTATCCGGAAGCCTTCACCTACTGGAACCACGTTTCGTCGGTGGGCTATGTCATCACCATCGTCGGCGTCGGCGTCTTCCTGGTGATGCTGCTGGAGTCCGTCGTCCGTCGCCGCAAGGCCGAGGCCAATCCCTGGGGCGAAGGCGCCACCACCCTGGAGTGGACCCTCTCCTCGCCGCCGCCTCACCACCAGTTCAACGAACTGCCGGTGGTCAAGGCGGACAACCACTGATCCTGATTGGATAGACCCGGAGAGGCCGCCCTTTCGTAACCGGAAGGGCGGCCTTCGCGCTTTATGACCATGACCGAACGCCCCACGAGCGAGACGCCCCTCGTCACCACCGCCCAGCCGGAAGACTTCTTCCAGCTGCTGAAACCGCGCGTCATGTCGCTGGTGGTGTTCACGGCGGTGACGGGCCTGGTCGTGGCGCCGGGCCGGCTGAGCTGGATCAACGCCGTGGTCGCCGTCCTGTGCATCGCCGTCGGGGCGGGGGCGGCGGGCGCGCTCAACATGGCCGTCGAGGGCCAGACCGACGCCCTGATGCGCCGCACGCGCGGCCGCCCGGTGGCCGCCGGCCGCGTGCGCAAGAACGACGCCCTGGCCTTCGGCGCGGTGCTGTCGGTCTTTTCGGTCATGCTGCTGGGCATGACGACCAACTGGCTGGCCGGGGGGCTGCTGGCCCTGACCATCGTCTATTACGCCTGGCTCTACACCCTGGTGCTGAAGCGGCGGACGCCCCAGAACATCGTCATCGGCGGGGCGGCGGGCGCCTTCCCGCCCGTGATCGGCTGGGCCGCCGTGACCGGCGACGCGCCCTGGCAGGCCTGGCTGCTGTTCCTCATCATCTTCCTGTGGACCCCGCCGCACAGCTGGGCCCTGGCCCTCTATTCGGCGGGAGACTACGCCCGGGCGGGCATTCCGATGATGCCGGTGGCGCGCGGGGCCGGGGCGACCCGGCTGCAGATCCTGCTCTACAGCCTGGTCTTCACGCCGGTGGCGATCGCGCCGGCCTTCACGGGGCTGGGCGGGCCGATCTACCTGGTGGTGTCGGTCGCGGGGGGCGTCGCCTTCCTGGGCCTGGCCTTCCGCCTGTGGCGCTCGCGCGCGGGCGACCAGCCGGACAAGGCCGAGGCCGTGGGGCGAGAGGCCGCATTGTATGACGTCCGGGCCGAGGCCAAACCGGCCCGCAACCTGTTCGCCTTTTCGATCTTGTACCTGATGGCGTTGTTCTCGGCCCTGCTGGTCGAGCATCTGTCGGGCGTCGGAGTCTGAAGCCCATGTCCAAACCCGAGTTCCTGAAGCTGAGCGATGAGCAGGTGCGGGCGCGCAAGCGCCGCAACGTGGCCATCGCCCTGGGCCTGCTGGCCTTCATCGTCCTGGTCTACGTCGTGACGGTGTCGCGCATGCACGCCAACAACCAGGCGCGCCATGAAGCCGAGGCGGCGGCCCTGGCCACGCTGGAAAGGGCCGATCCGGCCCTGCCCGCGCCGGCCCAGCCGGACGCCCCCGCGGCCCGGGAGCCTTGAGGGCCGTGAAGAACAAGAATGCGGTCGCGCTGCTGTGCGGGGGCCTGGTCATCCTGATGACGGGCGCGGCCTTCGCCGCCGTGCCGCTGTACCGGCTGTTCTGTCAGGTCACGGGGTTTGACGGGACGGTGAAGAAGGCCGAGGCCGCGCCGACCGAGATCCTGGACCAGGCGGTCCTGATCCGCTTCGACACCAACGTCCGCGACCTGCCGATGAGGTTCCGGGCGGAGCAGACCAGCCAGACGGTGCGCATCGGCGAAACGGGCATGGCCTATTTCGAGGTGACCAACACCTCGGACCAGGCGATCCACGCCACGGCCGCCTACAACGTCGTGCCCGAGCGGGCCGGTCCCTATTTCCAGAAGCTGCAGTGCTTCTGCTTCGAGGGGCAGGAGATCGCGCCGGGCGCGACCGTCTCCTTCCCGGTGCAGTATTTCGTGGCGCCCGAGATGGCGACCGACCCCGAGGTGAAGGGCGTGCGCCAGATCACCCTCAGCTACACCTTCTTTCCAACCAAAGGCTTTCAGCAGGCCGTTGCGAACGACTCTGCTGTTGGCAAAGCCGGAGAGCGGGGGCTATAGCCCTCTTCAAACGACTCTCGCCTTAATTCAGAGACCCCGGGAATGGCTGACGCTCACGCGAAACCGCAACACGACTACCACCTGGTCGATCCGAGCCCCTGGCCGCTGATCGCCTCCTTCTCCGCGTGCATCATGTTCGTGGGCGCCGTGATGTGGATGAAGGGCCTGTTCGGCCTGCCCGAAGGCACGAAGTGGCTGTTCTTCGCCGGTCTGGCGGGCGTGCTGTTCACCATGTACGGCTGGTGGTCCGACGTCATCAAGGAAGCCAAGAAGGGCGACCACACCCCGGTCGTGAGCATCGGCCTGCGCTACGGCATGGTGCTGTTCATCGCGTCGGAGGTGATGTTCTTCGTCTCCTTCTTCTGGATGTTCTTCGACATGGCGATCTTCAACGAAGCGCGCACCATCATCCCGGAAGTCGGCAACTGGGCGGACACCGCCGCCGCTTGGAAGACCTGGCCGCCCAAGGGCGTCGAACTGCTGGATCCGTGGAGCCTGCCCCTGCTGAACACGGTCATCCTGCTGCTGTCGGGCACGACCCTGACCTGGGCGCACCACGCCCTGATCGAGGGCGACCGCAAGGGTGCCAAGCTGGGCCTGCTGATCACCGTTCTGCTGGGCGTCCTGTTCACCGGCGTTCAGGCCTATGAGTACTACCACATCCTGCACGGCCACCTGTTCTTCAGCGAAGAGGCGGCCCAGGCCAAGCTGTACGGCTCCATCTTCTTCATGACGACGGGCTTCCACGGCTTCCACGTCCTGATCGGCACCATCTTCCTGGCCGTCTGCCTGGCGCGCCTCTACGCCGGTCAGATGACCCCGAAGCAGCACTTCGGCCTCGAAGCCGCCGCCTGGTACTGGCACTTCGTCGACGTGGTGTGGCTGTTCCTCTTCGTCTTCATGTACGTCGTCTTCGGTTGATCGAACCCGACGGACAAGTCGAACTGTCGTCGGCGCGGGGCCCCAAGCCCCGCGCCGATTTGCTTGTCTGGCCCGCCGTGCGGGCGGGGCTGGCGGGGCGGTGCCCCGCCTGCGGGCGGGGGCCGCTGTTCGAGGGCTTTCTCAAGCGGCGTGCGGTTTGCGAGGCCTGCGGATTCGATCTGGGCGCGGTCGAGACGGGCGACGGCGCGGCCACCTTCATCATGCAGATCGCCGGCTTCCTGGTCGGCTTTTCCGCCCTGGCCGTCGAGATCGCCTGGAGCCCGCCGATCTGGCTGCACCTGATCATCTGGCTGCCGCTGGTCGCGATCCTGGCCCTGGCCTTGATGCGGCCCGGAAAGGGGCTGATGACGGCCCTGCAGATGCTGCGTCAGCGCGGCGCCGACACAGACCGAGAGACCCGATGACCGAGCCCGCCCGGCCGCGTTTCCCCATCGTCCTGACCGTGATCGCCGTCCTGCTGCTGGGCGTCCTGGCGGCGCTGGGCGTGTGGCAGGTCCAGCGGCTGCAATGGAAGCTGGATCTGATCGACAAGGCCGAGGCCGCCGCCGGACAGGCGCCGCTTCCGCTCGAAGCGGCCCTGGCGCTGGACGATCCCGATTTCCGCCGGGTGATCGTGACCTGCCGGGGGCTGAACACGGCCCCCTTCGTCGAGCTTCAGACCATAGAGGACGGCGACGCCGGGGTGCGGCTGATCTCGGCCTGTCCGGTCGAGGGACGCGGCGCCGAGGGCGAGGGAACGGTGCTGGTGGATCGCGGCTTCCTGCCCGCCGAGATCGCTGAACGCCCGGCCGCGCGCGACAGGGACGAGGCCGCCATGCCGGTCGTCGTCGCCGGGGTGGTGCGCCGGGCCCCGGGCCCCAACGCCATGACGCCGCCGCCGTCGGGCCGCCTCTTCTACGGTCGCGACCGGGCCGCCATGGCCCAGGCCCTGGGCGTGAGCGGGCCGGTGTCGCCCTATACCGTCTATGCGACCACCTCGGCCAATCCCGAGCTGACCGGACTGCGGCCCGTGGCGCCGCCCGCCGCCTTCAGCAACAATCACCTGGGCTACGCCCTGACCTGGTTCGGCCTGGCCGTCGCCCTGGTCTTCTTCTACGCGGCCCTGCTGCTGCGCCGCTACCGTCCCACGCCTTCCGAGGACCGCTGACCTGACCGCTCGCCTTCATACCCTGTCCAACGGCGTGCGCGTGGTCTGCGACCCCATGCCGGGCCTGCGCACCATCGCCGTCACCGTGGCCGTCGACGGCGGCGCCCGCATGGAGGACGAGACCCGCTCCGGCTGGTCGCACCTGCTGGAGCATCTGGTCTTCAAGGGTGCCGGCGACATGGGCGCGCGCGAGATCGTCGAGCGCGTCGAGGCCGAGGGCGGCTCGATCAACGCCGCCACCGGCTATGAGCGCACCAGCTTCGAGGTGCGCGCCCTCAAGGGCAGCCTGCCGCTGGCCATGCAGGTGGTGTCCGACCTGGTGTTCCGCCCGACCCTGGCGCCCGAGGAGATCGAGCGCGAGAAGGACGTGGTGGCCCAGGAGATCGCCGAGGCCTTCGACACCCCCGACGACCACGTCTTCGAGATGGTCCAGACCCAGGCCTGCGGCGGCCAGGCCCTGGGGCGGCCGATCCTGGGCTCTGCCCCCAGCCTGGCGCCCGTCGATCGGGCTGCCGTGGCCGACTGGCGCGCCCGCCTCTATTCCCCCGACCGCAT
>JAFKFS010000168.1:12870-18012 GCA_017308115.1 Bordetella sp. | reverse complement strand
CAGATCGGCGACCGCATTCCCGACGCCACCCTGACGACCATGACGCCCGACGGCCCCAAGCCGGTCACGACGGCCGAGCTGTTCGGCGGCAAGACGGTCGCCCTGTTCGCCGTGCCGGGCGCCTTCACCCCGACCTGTTCGGCGCGCCACCTGCCGGGCTATGTCGACCATCGCGCCGACCTGGCGGGCAAGGGCGTGGACACCGTCGCCTGCGTCTCGGTCAACGACGCCTTCGTCATGGGCGCCTGGGCCAAGGCCAATGAGCTGAACGGCGCCGACGACGTGGTCATGCTGGCCGACGGCAACGGCGACTTCACCCGCGCCGTGGGCCTGACGCTGGACGCCAAGGGCTTCGGCATGGGCGAGCGCTCGCAGCGTTACTCCATGCTGGTCAAGGACGGCGTGGTGGAGCAGCTCAACATCGAGCAGGGCGGCGAGTTCAAGGTCTCTTCGGCCGAGCACCTGCTGGCCCAGCTGTGATCGTCCGCGTCGCCCGGACGGCGGATTGAGCCATGGGCGACGTCTTCACCCCGCAGCAGCGCAGCGCCGTCATGCGGCGGGTGAAGGGGCGCGACACCGCCCCCGAACTCAAGGTCCGGCGCCTGCTGCGCGGCGCCGGGATCGGCTATCGGCTGGGCGGCTGCGGCCTGCCCGGCCGACCCGACGTGGTGATGAAGGGGCGGCGCGTCGTCCTGTTCGTCCACGGCTGTTTCTGGCACGGCCATGACTGCCGGCGCGGAGCGCGGCGGCCCCGCTCCAACGCCGACTATTGGATGGCCAAGATCGACCGCAACCGGGCGCGCGACATCCGCGTCGCCGCCGAGCTGGAGGCGGCGGGCTGGCGCGTGCTGACCCTGTGGGAGTGCGAGCAGGTCGGGCCCGACTGGGGCGAGCGGCTGCTGGCGCGGGTGCGGGGCGAATCCGATCCCGGCTAGGCGACGGCCTGGGGGGCGATCTCGCCGTCGCCCTCGGCGGAGGCGTCCAGGGCTTCGCCCAGGGCGGTCAGGAGCACCGCCGGCGTCAGCGGCTTGGCCACGAAGTGGGTCATGCCGGCGTCCAGGCAGGCGGCGATGTCCTCGGGCGCGGTGTCGGCCGTCACGGCGATGATCGGGGCGCCGGCGTTCGGCCCGCCGCCCGCGCGCAGGCGCCGCGTGGTCTCGCGCCCGTCCAGTTCGGGCATCCGCACATCCATGAAGATGACGTCGAAGGCCTTGGTCTGGCAGGCTTTCAGCGCCGCCATGCCGTCCTCGGCCATGGTCAGTTCGCAGTCCAGCGCCTGCAGGATCACCTGAATGGCGCGCCGGTTGATGGCGTGATCGTCGACCACCAGGATGCGCAGCGGGGCCTGCGCTTCTTCCGCCTCTTCTTGGGCCTCGTCTTGCGCGACGGGCGCCGAGGGCGCGGCCGGGAGGGCGGCGGGAGCGGCAGGTTCGCAGGCGTCGCGGCCGGAGACCGGCGGCGGGTCGATCCGGGCGGCGACCAGGGCGGGGGCGGCGAGGAAGGGGGCGCGCTCTCCGACGCCGCGGTTTTCGTCCTCGCCCTCGCCCTCGGGCAGGGTCAGGGCGATGGTGAAGGTCGAGCCCAGGCCCGCCTCGCTGCGGACCGTCAGCCGTCCGCCCATCAGTTCGATCAGGTCGCGGCTGATCGCCAGACCCAGGCCCGAGCCGCCGTGGCGGGCGGCGACCCCGTCGGTGGTCTGGTCGAAGGGGGTGAAGAGGCGCTCCAGCTGGTCGGCCGTCATGCCGGGGCCGGTGTCGGCCACATCGATCAGAATGACGTGACGCCCGGCTTCGTCCCGCCAGGCGCACAGCCGGATGACGACGGTCCCGGCGTCCGTGAACTTGACGGCGTTGGAGATCAGGTTGTTGAGCACCTGCCGCAGGCGCATGGCGTCGCCCCGGACGACGCCGGGCATGTGACGCGAGCCGTCCAGGCGCAGACGCAGCCCCTTGGCCCGCACCGGCCCCTGCCATAGGCGGAAGGTGTGGTTGAGCAGGTCGCGCAGGTCGAAATCGCGCGCTTCGACCTTCAGGCGCCCGGCGTCGAGGCGGGCGTGATCGAGCAGATCGTCGAGCAGCCCCTTCATCATCAGGCCCGCATCCTCGATCATGGCGGTCTGCTGTCGGGTCGAGGACGAGGGGGCGGCCCCCCGGGCCAGTTCATGCGCTCCGGTCAGGATGGCGCTGATGGGCGTGCGCAGGTCGTGGGCCACGGCGGCCAGCAGGGCGCTGCGCCCCGCCGTGACGCTTTCGGCTTCTCGGCGCCGGTCGTCGGCCGCCTTCAGGGCATGGGCCTCGGCCATGCCGGCGGCGTGGAGGCGGCTGCGCGTGGCCAGGCAGAAGAAGATGAAGGCCATGACGCCGACGGCCACGGGCAGGATGAAGCGCCCCTCGACGGCCGAGCGGGCCATGAACAGCGGCGTCAGGGCCAGCACGGCCAGCTGGGGCGTGACCGTCCAGAAGAAGACCCGCATATTGCCGGCCGAGACGATCACCGAATTGATGGCGCCCGCCGCCAGCAGGACGGTGGCGACGACGCCGCCGGGCAGGCCGCCCATGATCCACAGCGGTATGGCGATCCCGGCGTAGACGCCCGCATTGGCCGCGAGCGCCAGATCGCTCAGCGCGCCCCGCCAGCCCTTGGGCGTCATCGCCTGTGCGCGCTTCACCGAGAAGAAGACGGCGGCCTCGGCCATTTGCATCAGCAGATAGAGGGCCAGCCAGCCCAGGCAGATGGGCAGGCCCAGGATCGGACTGAACAGCAGGGCCCCGGCCAGACCCACGACAAGCCGCTGGGGCAGCAGCTTGTGCCGCTGACGGATGGCGGAAGTCCATCCGCTCCTGGATGCGTCGGTCTGCGTCATGCGGCGATCCGAACGGGCGACGTCGCCCCTCGGCCCCCATCATGGCGACGGAGAGCTAATGCTCCGTCAACGACCGTAGGCGGAAGCGGCGGCTTCGGCCACGCCGGCGAAGCCTTCGGCGCGCAGACGCGCCGCCAGGTCGCGCTTGATCCGCCCCACCATGCCGGGGCCTTCATAGATCAGGGCCGAATAGACCTGGACCGCCGAGGCGCCCGCGCGGATGCGGGCGAAGGCGTCCGCGCCGTCGGCGATCCCCCCGACCGCGATCAGCGGCAGGCGCCCCTGGGCGGCCTCGGCCGCGGCCTGCAGGGCGCGCAGGGCTATGGGCTTGAGCGGGGCGCCCGACAGGCCGCCGGTCTCGCCCGCGAAGGCCGAGCGCAGGGAGGCGGGCCGCTCCAGCGTGGTGTTGGACACGATCAGGGCGTCGATGCCGTGGGCCAGGGACGCCTCGACGATCATGCCGATCTCTTCGCCGATCAGGTCGGGCGCGATCTTCAGGAAGACCGGCGCGCCGTCGGCGGGGCGGGCCTCATGGATGCGCCCGAGCAGATCGTCCAGCGCCTCGCGCCCCTGCAGCGCGCGCAGGCCCGGCGTATTGGGCGAGGAGATGTTGATGGTGAAGTAGTCGGCCAGCCCCGCCAGCCGCTTCAGCCCCGCCACATAGTCGGCGGCCTTGTCCTCGGCATCCTTGTTGGCGCCCAGGTTGGCGCCGATCGCGGTGCGGGTCGGGCGCCGGGCCAGACGGGCGGCGAAGGGCTCCAGCCCCTCATTGTTGAAGCCCATGCGGTTGATGATGGCCCGGTCTTCCGACAGGCGGAACAGGCGCGGCTTCGGATTGCCCGCCTGCGCGCGCGGCGTGACCGAGCCGCACTCCACCGCGCCGAAACCGAGGCGCGACAGGCCTTCCAGCGCCTCGCCGTTCTTGTCGAGGCCCGCCGCCAGCCCGACCGGGTTGGACATCTCCAGCCCGGCGATGACGGTCTTCAGGATCGGATCATCGGCGCCGGGCGCGGGCAGGGGCGTCAGCTGCAGGGCGCGGATGGCCAGGCGGTGAGCCGTTTCGGGGTCCATCTGGCGCAGCAGGACGGCGCCCAGGTCGGTCAGGCTCATGTTCCGGCGGTCTCTTCGAGGATCATGCGGCCGTCGGCGCTGACCGACAGGCCGCGCGCGCCCCGCGTCGCCGCGACGGGCAGGGGGCCGTAGATGTGGGGAAACAGGGCGCCGCCGCGCGACGGCTCCCAGACCAGGGCCTCGCCCAGGGCGGTCAGATCGACCTCGACCAGCATCAGGTCCGCCTGGCCCGCATAGTGTTTGGCGGCGGTCGCCTCCAGCTGATCGGCGGCGGACAGGTGGATGTAGCCGTCGGCCAGGTCCACGGCCGAGCCGTCGTAGCGGCCCTCGGCCAAGGCGGCGCGCCAGTCGGCGCGGCTCAGGATCTTGAAGGCGGCGTCGGGCTGGGCGCTCACGCCAGAATCTCCGGCGTCAGCCAGCCTTCATGGGAAGGACGTCCGGCGACATCGACGGTGAAGACAGCCGCCGCTCCGGTCGGGAAGCCGCCGCTCATCTTGTCCAGCACGGCGGGCGAGGCGGCGCTCTCGATCAGATATTCGACCGCCAGCTGGTGCACGCCGGGGTTATGGGCGATCAGCAGCAGGCAGCCCGCCTGATCCTCGGCCGCCTCGATGGCGCGGCGCAGCACGTCGGCGGGGGCGTTGTAGAGGGCGTCGGAGACCTGCAGCTCGACATCGCCGAAATGCTCGCTGACCGCGTCCCAGGTGTCGCGCGTGCGCCGCGCGCCCGAGACCAGGGCCATGTCCGGCTTCATGCCGCGCTGGGCCAGGGCGCGGCCCATGGCGGCGGCGTCGCGGCGGCCGCGCTCGCTCAGGGGGCGGGCCTCGTCGCCGCCCGGCGCCGAGGCTTCGGCCTTGGCGTGACGCATCAGGATCAGTCTCTGCATGGCGGGGGCTTTAAGGCTGTTTGCGCGCGGCGCCCATAGGGAGCGCGTGACGGGGGAGCGCGAGATGGGGGAGCGCGTGACGGGGGTGGGCGTGATCGCGGGCGGCGGGCGAGGGGGTCAGGGCCGGGCGCCCGGCCAGCACGGCCTGGGTCAGGCCGCCGGGGCGCACGCGGGCGTAGGCGCGGCGCGAGGCCTCCAGCATGATCAGGCCCGCCGCGCCGGGAAACAGCTTCGGCCCGATCTGCTCCAGACCGTCGGCCAGCGGCAGCATCGGCCGCCACGGCGGGACGTAGAGGGCCTGGGACCAGGCGGCGGGCTCCAG
>JAFKFS010000168.1:0-12841 GCA_017308115.1 Bordetella sp. | reverse complement strand
GGCCGACCTGGCGCACCAGCCGCTCCAGCTGTCCCCGGGTGAAGGGGCGGCCGTGGCCGAACGGGGTGGTCTCGGCCCGCGCCCACATCCCGCCGCGCGCCGCCGCCGCCAGGATGATGCGCCCGGCCGGGGCCAGGACGCGCACCGCCTCGGCCAGCAGGCCCTGCGGATCGTCGGCCTCCTCCAGCGCATGGACCAGCAGGATGCGGTCGAACGTCCCGGCCGCGAAGGGCAGGCGCCGGTCGTCGACCAGGACGGTCCGGTTGCGCCCCGCCGCCGTCCATTGCTCGGCGCCCTGTCCGCCGGGCATGGCGGCGACCGTCCGGCGCGCGCCGACGAAGCCGTCCAGCCAGGGCGTGGCGTAGCCCAGGCCCAGAACGTCGCAGCCGTTCGCCTCGCCCCAGGCGTCCTCCAGCCGCCGCGCCAGCATGCGCCGCGCCAGCGCGCCGGTCGGCTCGCCGTAGAAGGTGCGGAGATCGTCGATGCTGCGGCGCATGGGGACAGTATGGCGGAAAGTCTGGGCGACTTCACCCGTTCTGCACGGTGAAGGGTTCCTCTTGGCCCGGCTTAGGATAGGGTTTCGATAGGAGACCTCCTCATGACCCTGACCGTCCGCCAGTTTCCCTGCCTGTCCGACAACTACGGCTTCCTGATCCGCGACGAGGCGACGGGGCTGGTGGCCGCCGTCGATACGCCCGACGCGGAGGCGATCCTGGCCGATCTGGAGGCCTCGGGCTGGGGGCGGCTGGACCTGATCCTGAACACCCACTGGCATCCCGACCACACCGGCGGCAACGAACGGCTGCAGGCCGAGACGGGCTGCGAGATCGCCGGGCCGGAGGAGGTGCGCCGCGCGGCGCCGCTGGACCATGTGCTGGTCGACGGGGAGGCGGTGCGGCTGGGCGAGACGGCCTTCGACGTGGCGCTGTCGCCGGGGCACACCCTGGGCCATGTGGTCTATCATGCGGCGGAGGACGGGCTGGCCTTCGTCGGCGACGTCATCTTCGCCCTGGGCTGCGGGCGGCTGTTCGAGGGGACGCCGCAGCAGATGTGGGAGAGCCTGAACCGCATCGCCGCCTGGCCCGAGGCGACGATCCTGTATTGCGCCCATGAATATACGGCGTCGAACGCCCGCTTCGCCCTGTCGCTGCCGGAGGCCGACGAGGCCCTGAAGGCCCATGTCGAGGGCGTCTTCGCCGCCCGCGAGCGGGGCGAGGCGACCGTGCCGACCACGGTGGGGACCGAGCGCCGCTTCAACCCCTTCTTGCGCGCGCGCGACGCCGCCGATTTCGCCGAGCGCCGCGCCCTGAAGGACGGCTTCAAGGGCTAGGCGCCCTCCCGGATTTTCCAGTCACCCCTCATCGGAGATGTTCATGCAGTTGAAGGATCGAGTCGCGATCGTGACCGGGGCGGGCGGGGGCCTGGGCCGCTGTCACGCGCTTTACCTGGCCGCGCAGGGCGCCAGGGTCGTGGTCAACGACCTGACCGAGACGGCGGCGCAGGGCGTGGTCGATGAGATCGTCGCGGCGGGCGGCCAGGCGATGGCGGCGGCGGGCTCCGTCACCGACGTCGAGGCGGTCCAGGCCATGGTCGAGGCGGCGATGAAGGCCTGGGGCCGCATCGACATCCTGATCAACAACGCCGGAATCCTGCGCGACAAGAGCTTCTCGAAGATGAGCCTGGACGACTTCCGCCTGGTGGTGGACGTGCATCTGATGGGGGCGGCCATCTGCTCCAAGGCCGTGTGGGAGATCATGCGGGCGCAGAACTACGGCCGCATCGTCATGACGACCTCGTCCTCGGGCCTCTACGGCAACTTCGGCCAGGCCAACTACGGCGCGGCCAAGCTGGCCCAGGTGGGGCTGATGCAGACCCTGGCCATCGAGGGCGCCAAACATGACATCAAGGTCAACGCCCTGGCGCCGACGGCGGCCACCCAGATGACGGCGGGCATCCTGTCCGAGGAGGTGCTGAAGGCGCTGGACCCGGCCCTGGTCAGCCCCGGCCTGCTGGCCCTGGTCGGCGAGGACGCGCCGACGCGGACCATCCTGTGCGCGGGCGGCGGCCATTTCGCCACGGCCAACATCACCCTGACGCCCGGCGTGCGCATCGGCGGCGGGGCGGACGCGGGCGAGCGGCTGATCGCGCGCTGGGACGAGGCGACGCGCCGCGAGGGCGAGATCGTGCCCGACTACGGCTTCCAGCAGGGCGCGCAGGAGATGATCTCGGCGGGCGTGGCCGCGCCGATGACGGCCGGCTGAGACGGCGGCTTTCCGAATAGCGGCCCGGATAGCAGAAGGGCGCGTCCGTCATGACGGACGCGCCCTTCCATGAAGGCGAGATGGCGACGAGCCCCTACAGGCCCGGCAGCTTGAACCGGCTGTCGCGGCGCGGCGCGATGGTGATGCCCTCGCGGCCGCCGGTCAGGGCCTCCAGGCGAGCCCGTTCGCTGGAGGCGTCGATGGTCTTGGCGCCGTCGGCGGTCTGGGTCACGGTCGCGGCCTGGCTGGCCGGATCGTTCTTGCGCCAGAACAGGATGCGGTTGGCCCAGCTTTCTTCCTTGTGGGCCAGGCCGCCGAATTCGTCGTCGACGACATAGCGGGCCAGGGGGTCGGCGCGGTCGGCGCCCGCCTCGGCGGCCAGGGCCTGTTCGCCCGGCGTGCGGGTCACGGCCTGACGCTGGCCCAGCAGAATCTGGCGGGCGGCGCTCTCCGGCGCCAGCTCCTGCGGACGCGGGGCGCCGGGCGAGGGCGGGGTCAGGCCGTATTCGGGCGGCACCACCAGGGGGGCGCTGGCCACGGTGACGAATTCGTCCGGCACGACCTTGGACAGGCCGATGCTCTGCTTCATCGATCCGCAGGCGCTCAGGCTGAGGGCCGCGCCGGCGGCCAGGGTCACGATCAGGACGGGACGGATACGCATGGGTGGTTCGGCTCCGGGAGGCGCGCCGCGATGCGGCGCTGGCTCGGGTCGATAGTTAAGGGGGTGTGATTACGACTTTTCGTGGGCCGCGCCAACCGGGGAACGGCGCTCGGACAGGAAGCTGTCCAGGATCAGAAGGACGACGCCCACGGTGATGCCGCTGTCGGCGATGTTGAAAATCCAGGGAAACAGGCCCGTCCCCGAAAAGTCGAGGAAGTCGACCACCCCGCCGAAACGGATGCGGTCGACGACGTTGCCGACGGCGCCGCCCATGACCAGGCCGATGGCGGTCACCAGCAGGCGGCGGTTCGCCCGCGTCGCCCACCAGGCCAGCAGGCCCGCCACCACGACCGAGAAGACGCTCAGGATCCAGCGTCCCGCGCCGCCGCCGAACAGGCCGAAGCTGACCCCCGTGTTCAGCACATAGGTCAGGTTGAACACCGGCGGCGCCACCTCGGCGATGCGGTAGCCGTCGGGAATGTGGGCGACCTGCTCGGCGCCGATGGCGCCCAGCACCCAGGCCTTGGTCAGCTGGTCCAGGATGATGACGGCCAGGGCGACGCCGTAGGCGCCGAGCGCGAGACGGGAAATCTTCATGCAGAGCCGGTTAGCAGGAAGACGTCCGGCGGCGAAGAGGGAAAGCGAAGACGCGCCGGCCGCGCGCGCGGCCTTTCCCCCCCGTTTTCCCTCGCTATAAGCGACCCATGACCCTGCCTCATCCGCTGCCCCGCCTGTCCGCCGTCGCCGACGACTACGACATCCTGCTCTGCGACGTCTGGGGCGTGATCCACAACGGCCGCGAAAGCTGGCCCGCCGCCTGCGAGGCCCTGACGAAGTTCAATGAGAAGGGCGGCCATGTCGTCCTGATCTCCAACTCGCCGCGCCCCTCGTCCGACGTGGTGGCGCAGCTGGACGCCCTGGGCGTGCCGCGCAGCGCCTGGAAGGCCTTCGTCACCTCCGGCGACGCCACCCGCGCCGAACTGGCCCGCCGCGCGCCCGGCCCGGCCTGGATCATCGGTCCGGACCGCGACTTCGTCCTCTATGAAGGGCTGGACCTGGCCGGCGCCCACGATGCGGGCGACGCCGCCTTCATCTCCGTCACCGGCCCCTATGACGACACGACCGAGACGCCCGAGGACTATCGCGAGCGCCTGGCCCCCGCCGTCGCGCGCGGGCTGGAGCTGATCTGCGCCAACCCCGACCGCATCGTCCAGCGCGGCGATTCCATCATCTACTGCGGCGGCGCCATCGCCGATCTGTATGAGTCCATGGGCGGCCGCGTGGTCATGGCGGGCAAGCCGTTCGGGCCGATCTACGCCCTGGCGCTGAAGGAGGCTGAGGGCCTGACGGGCCGCCCCGTCGACCGTTCGCGCGTCCTGTGCATCGGCGACGGCGTGGTGACCGACGTCCTGGGCGCCGCCGAGCAGGCGCTGGACTGCCTGTTCATCGCCCAGGGCATCCACGGCGACGCCGCAAAGGGGCCGGACGGCGCCCTCGATCCCGCCCGCGCAGCGGACTTGCTCCGGGCCGAGACGACCTTCGCCCGCTACGCCGCGCTGGAGCTGGCGTGGTGAAGGCTCGCCATTTGGCCGCACCTGCCTTAAAGGCCGCACATGGTTGATCTGGTCCAAGCGCACCCGTCGGGCGGTTACATCCTCGACGAACTTCATGTCGGCATGGCCGCCGAAAAGACGGTTCACGTCACCGAGGAGCGGATTCGCCTGTTCGCCGAGGCGTCCGACGACTTCAATCCGGTGCACCTGGATGAAGCCTTCGCGGCCAAGACGGCCTATCGCGGCCGCATCGCCCACGGCCTGCTGTCGGCGGCCTTCGGCTCGGCGGTGGTGGGGACCATCCTGCCGGGCGCGGGGTCGATCTACATCTCCCAGACCCTGGCCTTCCACTTTCCGGTGCGGATCGGCGACACGGTGCGGATCATCATCACCGTGATCGAACTGGACCAGGACGGCGCCCGCGCCCAGCTCAAGTGCGAGGGCTTCGTCGAGGACAGGCTGATCATGGACGGCGTGGCCGTCGTGCGCGTCCCGCGTCGCCGCAAGCCCTCGGCCCGCTGAAGGCTGACGCGGTGGTCCCCGAAGTGGTCGAGGTCATTCGCGACTGGCGCGGCCTGACGCAGGCGCAGAAGGGCGCCGCCGTCGCCGTCGGCGCCTTCGACGGCGTCCATCGAGGCCATCAGGCGGTCATCGCCTCGGCGCGCGAGGCGGCGGATCGTCTGGGCGTTCCCCTGGCCGTGGTCAGCTTCGATCCCCATCCGCGCCGCCTGTTCCAGCCCGAGGCCGCGCCCTTCCGCCTGATGACTCCGGACCAGATGGCGCGCGCCCTGGCGCCGCTGGGGGTGCATCGCCTGTATCTGCTGCCGTTCGACAGCGAGATGGCGGGCATGACGGACGAGGAATTCGCCCGCCGCGTCCTGTCCGAGGGCCTGGGGATCAGACACGCCGCGGTCGGTTTCGACTTCACCTTCGGCAAGGGCCGTTCCGGCTCGCCCGCCCTGTTGCGGACCTATGGCGAGCGCCTGGGCTTTACGGTCTCCGTCACCGACCGCATCGACGACGCCTCGGGCCTGAAGCTGTCGTCCAGCGCCGTGCGCGAGGCGCTGAAGGCCGGGGACATGGACCGCGCCGCCGCCATACTGGGCCGCCCCTTCGCCATTCAGGGCGAGGTGGTCCACGGCGACAAGCGCGGCCGCACCATCGGCACGCCCACCGCCAACGTGGCCATGGACGACTATATGCGCCCGGCCTACGGGGTCTACGCCACCCGCACCCGCCTGCCCGACGGGCGGGTGGTCAAGGGCGTCGCCAACCTGGGCGTCCGCCCGATGTTCGAGATCGACGAGCCGCTGCTGGAGGTCTGGCTGCTGGACTTTGACGAAAGCCTCTACGGCCAGGTGCTGGAAACGGAGCTGGTCGCCTTCCTGCGCGGCGAGATGAAGTTCGACGGGCTGGATGCGCTGAAGGTCCAGATCGAGGCCGACGCCGTGGCGGCCAGGGCCGTGCTGGGCTGAACCGGCCGGACCTGCGGACTTGCAGCCAGTGCGGGCCGCGCCTAGCCTCGCCTTTCGACTTCGGGGGAGGGGCTGTGAAAGATCAAGGATCAAGCGTGTGGTTCGCGGCTGCGAGCGTCTGCGTTCTGTGGGCCGTGGCGGCGGCGCTTGGCGGGACAGGCGTATCGGCGCCGCTGCTGATCGGCGCCCTGACCCTGTTTTGCGGCGTCAACGCCGAGGCCCGGCGCTGGGCGGGGGAGAAGCTGTCCTGGGCCTTCTCCGGATCGGCGCTGCGGTTCGTTCTGGTGATGATCGGCGTGATGATGCTGTGGCAGACGGTCGGCCTGGAGCTGGCCCTGTTCGCCGCCGGGGACGTGCTGGCCTATCTTGAAGTCCTGACCGCGGTCAGTCTGATGACCGCCCAGGTGAGGCTGGCGCCGGTCAGGGCGGCGATGGCGGGGCGGATGACGGCGCTTCTTCAGCCTCTGCGCCGGTTGAAGTCTCGAATCCGCGCGCGCCGTATCCGGCCGAAGACGCCGCCGTCCTCCAGCGACGCCGACGGACCGGCGGGCGTCTGGGCTTTCGCCTGACGCCCTAGCTCTCGGCCTTTTCGGCGATGGCCATCAGCTCGTCGTGCAGCGACCCGCCCTTGTCGTCGATGACGTCGGCGATGCGCCACATCGGGCCTTCCTTCAGCAGCTTGAGCGTCCGGCGCTGATCCTGACCGCGGTTGGTGAAAACGATCTCGGCGGTCGCCGCGCGGGGGCCGTCGGGCGTCATCGTCACGGACTTCAGGGCGAAGGCTTCGGCGTCCCGGCAGCCGCACAGAGGGTCGTCGTCGAGGTGAGGCGCGCGCTTCTTGCGTTTGGCTTCGCGGTCGTCGACGCCGATCAGGGCGTTCATGGTGCGCGAATAGAGCGGGTCGCGGCCGGGGGTGATCGTGGCCTCGGCCGGGTCCGGCGTCGTCTGCGGCGCCGCCGCGCGGGCGTAGAGGGCGCGCACGAAGGCCTCGGCGTCCTTCTCGCCCGCCGCATAGACGGCGGCGCGGCCGGTCAGGGCCGGCGCGGCCGTTTCCGCAGCCGCAGGGGCGCTCTTCTGTTCCGAGCAGGCGGCCGCCGCCAGAGCCAGCACCGCCGCCGTCGCCAGGGCCTGAAGTCGCATCCGATCCCTCTCCCGTCTGTTCGCCTGGACTATGGCGCAGGGTGCGTCCGGTCTGCTAGAGCCTTTCCATCATGACCTTTCGCGTGATCCGTCCGATTTCGATTAGCCGCCCGGCGTAGCGCTGCAGGGCTGCAAGCCCCGCGCACGTCGGGATTTCTCGAACATTCCGCCGGGACGACGCCGCCTTGAGGCATCAGGGCATGGGCCGTCCGGCGCCTTCACGCTAGACTGACGCCCGACGCCGCTTCCAGGCGGCCGCGCGCGACAAGACGAAAAGACATTTCATGGCCGACGCCGACACCCAGACCCCTTCCGGCCGCGACTATCGCGACACCGTCTTCCTGCCCGAGACGCCGTTCCCGATGCGCGGCGGCCTGCCCAAGAAGGAGCCGGAAATCCTGGCGCAGTGGGGCGACCTGTACGGAACCTTGCGCGCGCTGCGCCAGTCGCAGAAGGCGCCGCTCTATGTGCTGCACGACGGCCCGCCCTACGCCAACGGCGACATCCACATCGGCCACGCCCTGAACAAGACGCTGAAGGACTTCGTGGTCCGCTCGCGCTTCCTGCTGGGCTATGACGTCGACTACGTCCCCGGCTGGGACTGCCACGGCCTGCCGATCGAGTGGAAGATCGAGGAGCAGTTCCGCGCCAAGGGCCGCCGCAAGGACGAGGTCTCGAAGGAAGAGTTCCGCACCGCCTGCCGCGAATACGCCGGGAAGTACATCGACCTGCAACGCGACCAGTTCCTGCGTCTGGGCGTCACCGGCGATTTCGCCAACCGCTACGCCACCATGGACTTCGCCTCCGAGGCGGCCATCGTCGCGGAATTCCACAAGTTCAAGAACTCGGGCCAGCTGTATCGCGGCTCCAAGCCGGTGATGTGGTCGCCGGTCGAGCGCACGGCGCTGGCCGACGCCGAGGTCGAGTATCACGACCACGTCTCGCCCACGATCTGGGTCAAGTTCCCGGTGGTCGGCGCGACCGACAGCCACCCGGACGACCTCCTTTCGTTCCGCGCGGCCACGCCCTCGATCGTGATCTGGACGACGACGCCCTGGACCATCCCGGCCAACCGGGCGATCTCTTACGGCCCCGACATCAACTACGGCCTGTATGAGGTCACGGCTCTGGAGCAAGGGCTGGACTACGAGCCCTGGGCCAAGCCGGGCGACCGCTTCATCCTCGCCGACAAGCTGGCTGAAGAGGTGTTCAAGGCCGCCAGGATCGCCGCCTGGACGCGCGTCTACGACATCGACCCGTCGGGTCTGGAATGCGCCCATCCGCTGGCCGCGCTGGACAGCGGCTACGGCTATTCCGTGCCGCTGCTGGCGGGGGATCACGTCACCGACGATGCGGGCACGGGCTTCGTCCACACGGCGCCGGGCCACGGCGCGGACGACTACAATGTCTGGCTGGCGCACGGTCATCGCGAGGTGCCGGACACGGTCGATCCCGACGGCGCCTATTACGAGCACGTGCCCCTGTTCGCGGGCCTGAAAGTGCTGGAGACCGAGGGCAAGAAGACCGGCAAGTTCGGCCCCGCCAACGGCGCGGTGATGGAAAAGCTGATCGAGGCCGGAAACCTGCTGGCGCGCGGCCGGTTGGAGCACTCCTATCCGCACTCCTGGCGCTCCAAGGCCCCGATCATCTTCCGCAACACGCCGCAGTGGTTCATCCGCATGGACGAGCCGCTGGAGGATGACGGCACCCTGCGCGACCGCGCCCTGAACGCCATCGACGCCACCGCCTTCCACCCGGCGGCGGGCAAGAACCGCATCCGTTCGATGGTCGAGGGCCGCCCCGACTGGCTGATCAGCCGCCAGCGCGCCTGGGGCACGCCCCTGGCCATGTTCGTGGACAAGCAGACCGGCCAGCCCCTGCACGATCCCGAGGTCGACGCCCGCATCGTCAAGGCCGTGGCCGAGGGCGGCGCCGACGTCTGGTTCTCGGCGCCGGACGCCGACTTCCTGGGCGCGCACGACCCCGAGCGGTTCGAGAAGGTCACGGATATCCTCGACGTCTGGTTCGACTCGGGCTCGACCCACGCCTTCACCCTGGACCCGCGCACGGCCGAGAGCGGCTACACGGGCGACCGCCCGTCGCACTGGCCCGCCGACCTCTATCTGGAAGGCTCGGACCAGCACCGCGGCTGGTTCCAGTCGTCGCTGCTGGAAGGCTGCGGCACGCGCGGCCGGGCGCCGTTCAACGCCGTCCTGACCCACGGCTTCACCCTGGACGAGAACGGGGAGAAGATGTCGAAGTCGCGGGGCAACACCACCGACCCCCTGACCATCATCAAGGAGTCGGGCGCCGACATCCTGCGCCTGTGGGTGGCCCTGGTCGACTATTCGGACGACCAGCGCATCGGCAAGCAGATCTTGCAGACCACGGTCGACGCCTATCGCAAGCTGAGGAACACCGTCCGCTATCTGCTGGGCGCGCTGAACGGCTTCGACGAGGCCGAGCGCCTGACCGACTACGACCAGTTCCCGCCGCTGGAGAAGTTCATCCTGCACCGTCTGTGGGAGCTGGATGAGCAGGTGCGCGCGGCCTATCGCGACTATCGCTTCCAGGACGTGGTGCGGCCGGTGCTGGAGTTCTGCTCGGGCGACCTGTCGGCGCTGTATTTCGACGTGCGCAAGGACAGCCTCTATTGCGACCGTCCCGACAGCCTCAAGCGCCGCGCCGTCCGCACGGTGATGGACGAGGTGTTCAGCCGCCTGACCGCCTGGCTGGCCCCGCTGACGCCCTTCACCATGGACGAGGCCTGGAGCACGCGCTTCCCTGACGCCGGTGCGGGCGCCAACTGCGCGCGGGTGATCCCCGAGACGCCGGGCCAGTGGCGCAACACGGTCGAGGCCGAGCGCTGGACCAACGTCGAGACGGTGCTGGAGGTCGTCAACGAGGCGCTGGAAGCGGCGCGCCGCGACAAGGTCATCGGCGGGGCGCTGGACGCCTGGCCGGTGGTGACGGCCCCGGCCGACCTGCTGGCCCCGTTCGAGGGCCTGGACGCCGCCGAGGTGTTCCGCACCTCGGGCGCCGAACTGGTCGCGGGAGGCGAGGCCGTGACGGTCGAGGTCAGGACGGCGGACCATCCCAAATGCGCCCGCTCCTGGCGCCGGGTCCCGGACGTCGGCTCGGACCCCGACTACCCCGACCTGTCGGCCCGCGACGCCGACGCGGTGCGCTGGCTGGATGCGCAGAAAGCCTAAAGGATCAGGCCCCTCCGTCCGCCGGAGGGGCCTTTTTCTTCCTTCTCCCCTTGCGGGAGAAGGTGGCAGGCGGAGCCTGACGGATGAGGGGTGTGCGCGCCTCGGCCTGAAGGGATGTCACGACGCAGGATCATCAGAACTTCGGACGCCCCGTCGACGCCCCTCATCCGAGCGCCTCCGGCGCCCACCTTCTCCCACAAGGGGAGAAGGGATTGGATTAAAGGCGCGCCCTCTGCTCGGCCGATTTCAGCGTCGAGCGGACGAAGGCGGCGGGCGGGTCGGTCTCGGCCAGGACGGCTTCCTTGATGGCGCGCGGCTCGCCGAACAAATGGCCCTGGCCCATGGCGACGTCGAGCTCCAGGATATCGACGACCTGTTTCTCGCTCTCGACCTTTTCGGCGATCAGTTCTAGGCCGTGGCGGCGGGTCAGGGGGGCGAAGTCCCCGGCGCGGATGTCGGGCTGGCTGGGCAGGGGGGCGGCGCCGTCCAGGTCCAGCAGCTGCTCGATCAGCAGGTCGGCCGCCACCTTGATGAAGCGCACGTCCGAGCGTTGCAGGTCGGCGAAGTCCAGGTCCAGCGTCTGCACCTTGTCGATGGAGAAGCGGAAGCCCAGGTCGGCCAGCTTGGCCATGTTGCGCGCCTCTATGGCGCCGCGCGCGTCGAACGTCGCCTGACCCAGTTCGAAGATCAGGGAGTCCTTCAGGTCGCGGTTCTGGCTCAGGAAGTCGAGGAACTGCGGGAAGAAGGTCTCGTCGCCCAGCGAGGCCAGGGAGATGTTGCAGAAGACGCCCACCTTGCGGTCCTGCCCGGCCAGGCGGCGCACGATCTGGGCGCAGCGGAACAGCAGCAGGTTGTCGATGGCGGGCAGCAGGCCCTCGCCCTCGGCCACCGACAGGTATTCGGCCGGCATCATCACCCGGTTCGACGGGTCGCGCAGGCGGGTGAAGCTCTCATAATAGACCGTCCGCCGCTGGGGCAGGGTGACGACGGGCTGAAGATACAGGTCGACGCGGTTCTCGCTAAGGGCGTCGTGAACGGTCTGCAGCAGGGTGTTCGACTGGACCTGGCGGCGGCCCTCGAAGGTGTCGGCGGTCAGGGTGGAGGCGGCCAGCCGCTCCTCGATCGAGGCGCTCATCTGCTGGACCAGGCCTTCCAGCATCCGCACCTCGCCGGTCAGGGCGTCGGTGCGCGACAGGGCGCCGGTCTCGATCGCCTGGGCCAGTTCGGTCAGGGCGCCCTGGGTCGACTCCATCGCATCGGCCAGCAGGCGGTGGGCCTCTCGCACCCTGGCGATCTCCTGACGCAGGGCTCGACGGTCGGCCAGGCCGGCGACGATGCCGTGGACCCCGGCCATGACGCCCAGCGCGCCCAGCGCCCCGGCCGCGCCCGCGCCGCCGCCCAGACCGGCGCGCCAGATCGCCGCCCCGATGGTCAGGGCGAGGAACAGGTAGCCGAAGAACAGGAAGCCGCCGGTGATCTTTCGCATGGGGCCGGTGAGAACCGCCTTTCCCTATAGAATCGATCAAGTATCACGTTAACGAAGGCTAACGGCTAGGGTCCGCGCGGATAAACGGGCGGTAAAAGGAGGTTAACGCATGGAATTGTTCGATCTGAGCGGCAAGGTCGCGGTCATAACCGGTTCTTCCAAGGGAATCGGCAGGGCCATCGCCGAGCGTCTGGCCGAACACGGCGCGCGCGTCGTCATCTCCTCGCGCAAGGCCGGGCCGTGCGAAGAGGTCGCCGTCGCCATCAACGAGAAGCACGGCGAGGGCCGCGCCATCGCCATTGCGGCCAACATCGCCTCCAAGGACGACCTTCAGCGGCTGGCGGACGACACGCGCGCCGCCTTCGGCAAGATCGACATCCTGGTGTGCAACGCCGCGACCAATCCCTACGCCGGGCCCATGGCGGGCATCGCCGACGAGCAGTTCGAGAAGATTCTCCAGAATAACGTCATCTCCAACCACTGGGTGATCCAGATGGTCGCGCCGGAGATGCTGGAGCGGAAGGAAGGGGCGATCCTGCTGATCTCCTCCATCGGGGGCCTGCGCGGCAACGCCCTGATCGGCGCCTACAACATCTCCAAGGCGGCGGACATGCAGCTGGCGCGCAATCTGGCGGTCGAATACGGCCCGTCGAACGTGCGAGTGAACTGCATCGCGCCGGGTCTGGTCCAGACCGACTTCGCCAAATACCTGTGGGAGAATCCCGAGCTGCTGAAGACCGTCACCGACCCGGCGCCGCTGAAAAGGATCGGCCAGCCGGATGAAATCGCGGGCGCGGCGGTCTATCTGTGCAGCCCTGCGTCGGCCTATGTGACCGGCCAGACCCTTGTGGTGGACGGCGGATTGACGATTGCCTGGTGAAGATCAAACGCGCTCAAGCAGCCCGAAGGGCGGTAGCGCCGCTAAAACGCGCTCAAGCAGCCCGAAGGGCGGTAGCGCCGCTAAAACGCGCTCAAGCAGCCCGAAGGGCGGTAGCGCCGCTAAAACGCGCTCAAGCAGCCCGAAGGGCGGTAGCGCCGCTAAAATGCTTCAGG
>JAFKFS010000167.1 GCA_017308115.1 Bordetella sp. | reverse complement strand
ACGCGCGACCTGCACGGGGCGCGCATGGCCCGCACCCTGTCGACCATGATCGCGGCGGGCCTGCCGGTGCTGGAGGGGCTGACCATCACCGCCCGCACCGTCTCCAACCGCGCCCTGCGCCGCGCCACCGAACAGATGGCCGAGGCCGTCCGCGAGGGCGGAGGCCTGTCGGCCGCCATGCGCCGCGCCGAGGTCTTCCCGCCCATCCTCGTCTACATGACCGCGTCCGGCGAAAGCAGCGGTCGGCTGGAGCCCATGCTGGAGCGCGCGGCCGACTATCTGGAGCGCGAATTCTCCAACTTCACCGCCGTGATGCTCAGCCTGCTGGAGCCGGCGATCATCGTGGTCATGGGCGGGATCGTCGCCGTGATCGTGCTGTCGATCCTGCTGCCCATCCTTCAGATCAACACCCTGGCCCTGGGGTGAGAGAGGCATTGATGTCCGTTCTCAAGACCTGCGCCCGACGCCTGCGCCACGTCGCCCAAGCGCGCGCCCAACGCGCTCAAGCAGCGAGCCGCCGCGCGGCGAGCGGTAGCGCACGACAACGCGCTCAAGCAGCGGGCGCCCGCGGCGCGCGCGGTAGCGACCAAAGAATGGGCTTCACCCTTGTCGAGTTAATGGTCGTCATCGTCATCATCGGCCTGCTGGCGACGGTGGTGGCGATCAACGTCCTGCCCAGTCAGGACAAGGCCATGGTCGGCAAGGCGCGGGCCGACATCTCGGTGCTGGAGCAGGCGGTGGAGACCTATCGCCTCGACAACCTGACCTTCCCGACGGACCAGCAGGGTCTGAAGGCGCTGACGGCGCCGCCCGCGGATCTGGCGCGGCCGGAACGCTATCGCCAGGGCGGCTATGTCCGCCGCCTGCCGGAAGACCCGTGGGGCGCCCCCTATCAGTACCGCCGCCGCAGCGCGCACGGCGGCCAGTTCGACATCTGGTCCTTCGGCGCCGACGGCCGGGAAGGAGGCGAGGGGAATGACGCCGACATCGGCAACTGGCAGGGCTGAGACGCACGCGCGCTCGGCCCGCCCGGCGCCCGTGGAACCGCCCAGACGCGCTCAAGCAGCGAACCGCCGCGCGGCGAACGGTAGCGCACGACAACGCGCTCAAGCAGCGCGCGCCCGAGGCGCGCGCGGTAGCGACCAAAGAATGGGCTTCACCCTTGTCGAGTTGATGGTGGTGATCGCCATAATCGGCGTGGCGGCGGGAGCGGTTCTGCTGTCCATGCCGGACCCGCGCCCGACGCTGGCGGTCGAGGCCGAGCGGTTCGCCGCGCGTCTGACGTTGGCGCGGGAGGAGGCGGTGATGACCAACCGCCCGGTGGCCCTGCGCGCCGATGCGGCGGGCTATGGTTTCGAGAGCTTCGACGGCGCCGTCTGGACGCCTTTGACCGGCGCGCTGGCGGCGAGGGCGTGGGGCGAGGGCGCCGCCGTCGCCGCGCCTGCGCGCGCTGTGTTCGACCCCACCGGCGGCGCCGACGCCGCCAGCGTGCGGCTGGAGCGCGAGGGCCGCGCCGTCACCGTCGCCGTCGATGGGGCAGGCGAGGTGACGATCCATGAATAGCGCCGCTTCTCCCTTCCCGTCGGCGGATGGGGGAAGGGTCGGGGATGGGGGTGTAGGCGTGACCATGCGGGAGAAGGCGCGGGAGGCGGAGCGTCTCCGATCCTCCACAGCCACCGCCCTGCCTTCACCCCCACCCAACCCTCCCCCATCGAGGGGGAGGGCTGATAGAGGCGGCTTCACCCTAATCGAGTGCCTCGTCGCCCTGGCCGTGTTCGGTCTGGCGGCGATGGCGCTGCTGAACCTGTCGGGCGAGGGCACGCGCTCGGCGGCGCGGGTCGAGACCCGGACGCTGGGCGGCGTCGTCGCCGACAACATCGCCGCCGAGGCCATGATCGCGCGTGATCTGCCCAGCGGCAGCACGGCGGGGCAGGCGTCGCTGGGCGGGCGCAAGTGGCGCTGGGTGCGAGTGGTCAGCGCGACCGACGTGCCGGGCGTCGGCCGCATCGACGTGCGTGTCTTCGCCGATGAGGAACAGGCCGCCGAGCGCGTGCTGTTCCGGGCGGCGGGCGCATGAGGACGCCATCTCAATTCGCTCAAGCAGTGAGCCGTCGCGCCGCGAGCGATAGCGCCTCGATATGCGCTCAAGCAGCGAGCCGCCGCGCGGCGAGCGATAGCGCAAAAACTAGACAAGGCTTCACCCTTGTCGAGGTCCTGATCGCCCTGTTGATCTTCGCCCTGCTGGCGGGGGCGGGCGCGCTGGTGCTGGGGCAGTCCATCGACAACCGGTTCGCGGTGAAGGCCAACGCCGACCGTGTGGCGGCGCTGCAACGCACGCGCGCCCTGCTGCGCGCCGATCTGGCGCAGGCGACGGGGCGGCGGGTGCGCGGGGCGACGGGGCGTCCGGCGCCTCAGGCGATCATGGGGCCGCAACGGCCGGGCGATCCTTTGCTGATGTTGGCCCGCAGCGGCTGGAGCAATCCCGACGGCGCCCCGCGCGCCTCCTTGCAGCGGGTCGAATACCGGCTGGTCGAGGACCGGCTGGAGCGCCGCGTGGCGCCTTATCTGGACGGGGCGCGGGCCGGGCCGCCGCAGGTGCTGTACCGCGGCGTGACGGACGCCCGCGTCGCCTTCATCCAGAACGGGTCCGAGGCCCCCGCCTTTTCCGCCGGCGGCGACCGGCTCCTGCCGGACGCCGTGCGGGTGACGTTGACGCTCGACGGCTTCGGCCCGGTCGAGCAGCTGTTTCTGGTCGCCGCCGCATGAGGGAAGAGGCGCGCGATCGCCGGGGCATGGCCCTGCTGACCGTCCTTCTGCTGGTGGCGGTGATGGCGGCGCTGTGCGTGGTGCTGCTGGACGACGTGCGCTTTTCGGTGCGCCGCACCGCCAACGCAGAGAGCCAGGCCCAGGCGCAAGGCTTTGCGGCGGGGGCGGAAGCGCTGGCGCGGCGGCGCCTGTCCGATCTGGTCCGGACCGATCCCGCGCGCACGCCCTTGCAGCCCCAGTGGAACGGCCGTGTCTTCGTCCTGCCGCTGGAAGACGGCGAGGGGCGGGCGGTGATCCGCGACGGCCAGGCCTGCTTCAACCTGAACAGCCTGGCGCTGGGACAGGGCGAGGACCTGATCGCCCGGCCGGAAGGTGCGGCGCAGTTCATCGCGCTCGGCGCCGCCCTGGGTATGCCGCGCGGGCGGATGGCGGCGGTCGCGGCCGCCTTGAGCGACTGGATGGACGGCGATGACGCGGTCTCGCCGCAAGGGGCCGAGGACGCGGCCTACGCCAGCCGCCCGACCCCGTATCGCACCGGCGGCGTCATGCTGGCCGAGGTCAGCGAACTGCGCGCCGTGGCGGGCGTGGACGACGCCCTCTATCGCCGCCTGCGGCCCCATCTGTGCGCCCTGCCGGAGGCGCGGCTGTCGCCCCTGAACCCCAATACGCTGGAGCCGCAGGACGCCGTGCTTCTGGTCGCGATCAGCCGGGGGGCGGTGGGCCTGAACGCGGCCAAGGCGGCCATCGCGGCGCGCCCGGCGACGGGTTGGGCCAGTCCTGACGCCTTCTGGGCCCAGCCCGCCCTGTCGGGCGTGGTCGTCGACGAAGAGGCCAAGGGCCAGATCACCCTGGCCACGCGCTATTTCGACCTGAGGGTCGAGATCGCGCACGGCGACGCCCGCGCCGTCCGCACCGCCCTGATCCACGTCGCGCCCGACGGCGCGGCGCGCACCGTCATCCGCCGCTGGACGCCCGAAGAGTGAGCCCCAGGACATGAGCCACGCCCGCATCCTGTTCATCCCGCCTCATGCGACCCTGCCGGCGCCCTTCCTGCTGGTGGACCGCGAGGGCCGCGTCGTCGGGCGCGGCGAGCTGGACCCGCATCAGGCCGAGCCTGCGCCGTCGATGCGGACCATCGCCGTGGCCCCCGGGGCCGACGTCATGACGCGCTGGCTGGACCTGCCGCCGGGCAATGCGGCGCAAGTTCGCGCCGCCGCGCGCTGGGCCCTGCGCGATCAGGCGGCGGGCGATGCGGACGGGCTGGACGTGGCCGTGGGGGGAGCGACCGCCGACGGCCCGCGCCTGACTGCGGCGGTCTCGGCCAAGCTGCTGCAGGCCTGGCTGCGCTGGATGGAGACCTTCGACATCCGGCCCGACGCCGTCGCGCCGGACAGCCTTTGCCTGCCCGCGCCGCCGGAGGCCGGGATGCTGACCGCCGCCCGGGTCGGCGCCGACGTGGTCCTGCGCGGTCCGGCCTTCGCGGCGACGGTTCAACCGGATCTGGCGGAGGCGGTCGCGGCGGGGCGCGCGCTCGACTGGCTGGAGGGGGAGGCGCTGGACGCGGCCCTGGCGGCGGGCGCCCTGGCGGCGCCGGTCGACCTGCTGCAGGCCCATGACCGGCGCGAGCGTGGGCAGGCGGCCAGGGGGCGGCGGCTGGCGGCCGGGCTGGCGGCGGCCCTGCTGGTCTCCCCCCTCGTGCTGCTGGCGGCGGAAGGTCTGCGCGACCGGGCGGCGGCCGACCGCGCCGAGGCGGGCGCGAGGTCGGGGGCGGTGAGGCTCTATCCCGAACTGGCGACGGCGGACGATCCGGCGGCGGACGCTCTGGGCCGTCTGGAGGCGGAGCCGCCGCCGGGCGGAACGGCGCGCGCCCTGGCCGCCGTCTTCGCCGCCGTCGAGGGCGTGCCGGGGGCGGAACTGGACGACGCGACCCTGGCCGGGGAAGGGCTGCGCGTCACCCTGGCCCATCCGACCTTCAACGACCTGGACGCGGTTCGCGCAGACCTGGCCGGGGCGGGCCTGGCGGTGGTCGAGGAAGCTTCGGCCGAGGAAGGCGGGCGCATGGTCAGCACGCTCACGATCGGAGGCGCCCGATGACGGCCCCATTCTCTTCCGTCGCCGCCTGGTGGGACGGCCGGTCGCTGCGCGAGCGGCGGATGCTGGCGGTCATGGGCGCGCTGGCGGTAGGAGTCGTCGGCTGGTTGGGCGTGGCGCGTCCGCTGGACGGCTGGCGGGCCGACCAGGCGCACAGCCGCGCGGCGGCCGAGCGGCGCCTGACGCAGATCGAGACCGCCCTGATCCGACGCGGCGACCGGCCGTCCGAGGCGGTGGAGCTTCAGGCCCTGGTCGCCGCCGCCGCCTCGGCGGCGGGGGTGCAGCCGACCCTGGGCATGTCCGAGGGCGGGCGGCTGGGCTTTCGGCTGGATCGCGCGACCACGGCCCAGGCCTTCGGCTGGCTGGCGGCGCTGGAGCAGGGCGGGGCGCGGATCGAGGAACTGGGCGTGGTCGAGAACCTGGACGGGACGCTGGGCGTCACGGGCGCGCTGGCGTCCGGCGGCTAGATCGAGGGCGCTTTTCCACCCGCCGAGGCGTCCCTTGTGGACTTGAGGGACGCGAAGAGGCAGGTATCGCAGCCATGATCTATCGTCTGGCTCTTCCTCTGGTCAGCGCGGCCGTCCTGGCGAGCTGCGCCTCCACGCCCCGCCTCGAGACGCGGTTGTCCGCCGCCGTGCCCGCCACCGTGACCGCCTATCGCCTGTTGGAGGCCGAGGCGCCGACCGCAGCCGAGCGCGCCGTGGCCGAGGCCGTGCGCCAGGCCCTGGCCGCGCGCGGCTGGCGAGAGACGGACGACAAGGCCGCCTGGCGGGTCGAGACGGCCTATGCCGTGCGTCCCCAGCAGACCGGCGTCTTCACCGACGTCGACGCGCGCCAGGGCGCGTGGACCGACGCGCCGCGTTCCCCGCGGTGGTGGAGCCAGGGGCGTCAGGCGTACAGCCTGACCGTGATCCTGACGGGACCGGGGGATGAACCCGGCGCCTATCGCGCCTCGGCCGCCGCCGTTCTGGGACGCAGCCAGGCCGAACGCGCGCCGGGACTGCTGGCCGATGCGGCGGTGGCGCGACTGGGCCCGGCGGCTTAGGCCGGGCCGCCGCCGGGGACGCGGCCCCCGGCGATCCTGGGCAGGGTCAGGATGAAGGTCGCGCCCGGCGATCCGGCCTGGTGGCGGATCGTTCCGCCGTGGCGTTCGGCGACCGTGCGGACGAAGGCGAGACCCAGCCCCGCGCCGCGGTGATCGGCGCCGCCGTGGCCGAAGGGCTGGAACAGGCGGCGCGCGGCCTCTTCGGACAGACCCGGTCCCTGGTCGCTGACGCTGAGGACGCAGACCGGGCGGCCGTCTTCTTCGGCGCCGCCCAGGCTGAGACGGATGAAGCCGCCCTCGGGACCGTATTTCAGGGCGTTGTCCAGCAGATTGGTGGTCAGGCGGCGCAACAGGGCGGGGTCGCCCTGCACCAGGAACTCCTCTTCGTCGTCGGGCGTCAGGATGCGCACGCCCTTCCTCGAGGCCTGGGGCCACAGGACGTCGGCGGCGTCCATGGCGACCTGGCCCAGGTCCAGCAGCTCCGAGCGATAGGGCTGGCTCTCGGCGCGGGCCAGCTGGACATAGCCCTCGGCCAGATCCAGCGTCTGGCGGGCGTAGTCGGCGATGCGGCGCTCGAGCGCCGGGTCCAGGCGCGACGCGGACCCGTCCAGCAGGGTCAGGATCGAGACCTGCGGCGCGCGCATGTCGTGGCTGAGCAGTTGCAGGGCCTCGGCGCGCTGGCGCTCGGCCGCGCGGAAGCGGGTCGTGTCGGCGAAACGCACGATGTGGCCGACCGGCTGGCCCTCGGCGTCGGTCAGGACGGCGGCGGCGGCCTTCAGGATGCGGCCGTCGGCCGTGGTGATGTCGCCGGGGTCGCCCTCGGGATCGAGGAAGCGGCGCCAGGCCGGTTCGCCCAGGGACCGGAACAGCAGGGGCAGGTCGGCGTCTTCCGTCAGTCGGTCGCCGAAGAGGGCGGCGGCCCGGTCGTTGGACAGGATGATGCGGGCGTGCGGGTCGGCCACCACCGTGGCGTCGGGCAGGCTGCGCAGGGCGTCGGAAATGAAGCGCTCCAGGTCGCGCACCTGGCGCACCGCGGCGCGCAGGGCGTCCACCTGGCGGGCCACCACGTCGCCCTGGGCATGGCCGGTCAGACGGACCCCGTCGCGCTCGAAGGCCTCGACCTCGCTCTGCATATAGGCCGAGGCGGCGGCCAGGCGGCGCCAGCTCCACAGGGGATAGGCGAGGGCCAGGCCGGCCACGGCGGCCGAGGGCGGGAACCACAGGCCGCTCCCCAGGAAGGCGACGGCGGCCGCGCCCAGCGTCAGGACGATGAGCCCGGCCCCCAGCGCCATGTTGGCGGCCGGGCGCAGGATCAGGAAGCCCGCGACCAGCAGGCCGAGCGGCAGCAGGGAGAGGGCCAGAACCCAGGCGGGCGACAGGCTGCGCGGACCGCCTCCCTCGATCAGGGTCTGAAGCAGGGACGCCTGCACCTCCACGCCCGGGCGCAGGTCGCCGTGAGGCGTGGCCGGGGTGGCGTAGCGGTCGCCCAGGCCCGGCGCCGTCGCGCCCACCAGCGTCAGCCTGTCCTTCAGAAAGGCGGGCGGCGTCTCGCCGTTGAGCACGTCCACGAAGGAGAGGGTGCGGAAGGCGCCGGGCGGTCCGCGGTAGATCAGGGCTTCGGATGAGGCGGCGAACAGTTCGCCGTCGTCGCGCGGCGGAGGCGGCGCGGGGACCGCGCCTCTGGACGCGGCCAGGGGCAGGACCAGATGCGGCCATGTCCGCTCGCCCGCCTGGAGATAGAGGGGCAGGCGGCGCGTCAGGCCGTCGTCGTCGACCGTCAGATTGACGTGGCCCAGGCCCGCCGCCGCCCCGGCCAGGATCGGCGCGGGGGCGTCTTCGCGAAAGGCGGCGCCGTTCAGCCCGGGCGCGTCCAGCACGACCGGCAGGCGGACCGCGCCGTTGCGGGCCAGGGCGGCGGCCAGGACCTCGTCCTGGGAAGACGGTTCGGTGAACAGGACGTCGTAGGCGACGGGGCCGGCCCCCGCCTGGGTCAGGCGATCGATCAGACGGGCGTGCACGTCGCGGGGCCAGGGCCATCGGCCCAGCGCCTCCAGGCTGCGGTCGTCGATGGCGATGATGACGATGTCCTCGTCGGCCGGTCCGGCCTCGGCCCGCATCAGGGCGTCATAGACCAGGTGGTCGGCTCCGTCCGCCGCGGGCGTCAGCGCCATCCACCCCACCAGCAGGGCCGACAGGATCGTCACCACAGCCCATTCCAGCAGGACGCGACGGCCCGTGAGGCGGGCGCCGAGCCGGCCTTTCCAGCCGCTTTTCCGCCCGGCGGGCACGACGCTATCGTCCGATGCGCAGCTGCTGCGGCTCGGACCAGGCTTCCAGCAATCGGCCGAAGCGATGACGCGCGCCCTGCACCCGCCAGCTGTAGATGCCCGGCGGCAGGTCGCTGACGGTGAAGGCTTCTTCGGTCAGGCCCGGCCGGTCGACCAGCAGGTCGCCGTCGCGGGTTCCATCCTCGGCCTCGCGCCACAGCTGGAAGCGGAAGGTCGCCTCGCCGACGCCCTCGGCCTCCCAGCGGAAGCGGTAGAAGCGGCGGCGGTCGCGCTGATCCGCGCCCGCGCCAAGGCCGCCGACGCCGTTGCGGGCGCGGATGAAGCTGTAGGTGGTGGGCTTGCCTTCCAGTCCCTCGGGCGACAGTGCGGTCAGGCGCAGGAAGAAGGCGCCTTCCTCCATCTCGCCGAAGACCAGGGGGCCGCCCGGCGCGCTCTCGGTTTCGGCGAAGGCCTCGATCATCCCGGCGTCCTGGGCCACGCGGCCGCGATAGCGTTCGGCGCCCGGCAGGGGCTGGATGTCGAAGGCGACCTCATCCCCGGCCTGCGGCGCGTCCGGGTGGGCCAGGGACGGGGCGGGCAGCAGGGGCAGCAGGCGCACGGCGCCGGCGGCGGCGCTGACGCCCTGATCGGCGCCGGCCAGGGCCCCGGCCTCTCCGGCGGCGACGGCGACGGCGCCTTCCAGAACCTCGGTGCTCGAACGATCGGCGTCGTCATCGAAGGAGACGCGGAAGTCGGTGCCGCGCACGGCCGAGACGGAGACAGGGGTGCGGATGGCGAAGCCGCCGGGGCGGCGCCGGGGCGTGACGCGCGACTCGGCGCGGCCCGCCTCGACCGTCAGGGCATGGTCGACGGCCCCGTTGATGACGTAGCGGCGCAGGCGGCTGACGCGCACGCGGCTGTTGGAGGGCACCACCACATGACTGCCGTCGGACAGGGCCAGACGGACGAAGGCGTTGGGGCCGGTGCTCAGGACCGCGCCCTCGCGCACGGCCTGGCCGGCGGCGGGCGCGGCCGAAAGGCCGTCCTGCTCGAGCGTCGCCGCGCCGCGGAAACCGGCGATGCGCGCCTCTTCCGGCTCGGCGCGCAGCAACTCGACCGGCAGGGCCAGGGCGCGCCCGACGGGCAGGCGACGCGGATCAGCCACCCGGTTCTCGCGCTGGACCCGGCGATAGTCGAGCGGCCGGTTCATATAGGCGACCGCGAGCGCCATCAGGGTGTCGCCGGGCCGGACCACATAGTCCAGGGTCTCGACGCCGGGCGATGTCGCGCCGCGGGCTTCTTCCTGCGCCAGGGCCGGCGCCGCAGCCAGGGCCGCAGCGATCGCCAGGGCCGCGGCCCAATCCGTCTTCATGTCGCCACCTGCGCCGTCGTTCAGGCGTCCGGGCCGGGTTCGGCCTCCGCGACGCGCTCGAGACGATAACCGTAACTGTAAATGGGGGTCAGGCGAAAGCCTCGCTCGGGCCGCAACTCCAGCTTGTTGCGGATGCGCGAGATGTGCATGTCGAGCGAGCGGCTGTTCAGGTCCGGCTCATTGCCCCAGACGGTTTCCAGGATGTAGGTCCGCGACAGGGCCCGATGCAGGTTGCGGAACAGCAGCAGGGCCAGGGCGTGCTCCTTGGCCGTCAGGGCCACGGCCTGGCCGTCGCGCATCACCGAACCCGCGGACTCGTGAAAGGCCACGCCGTCGTAGCGCTCGATCCCCGGCGTGGTCGGATGGGAATAGGCGCGGCGGATCAGGGCGTTGATGCGCGCCGCCAGCACCGGCTTGGACAGGGGTTTGGGCAGGTAGTCGTCGGCCCCGGCGTCCAGGCCCGCGACCACGTCCTCATCCTCGACGCGGCTGGTGACCAGCAGCATGGGCGGGGTGGGCTTGAGATTGTTCCGAGCCCAGGCCAGCACCTCCAGACCCGAGCGGTCCGGCAGGGTCCAGTCGACGATCAACATGTCGAAGGTGTCCTTGCGCAGGGCGGAGATCAGCGCCTGCCCGCGCGAGAACAGAGTGGCGCGATACCCGGCGTCTCGAACCACGTCCGAGACGAACTCCAACTGGACGGGATCGTCGTCTAAGATCGCGATCTTCATGGTTTTTACGCAGCTCCGGGGAGAACGCTGGAGTCATAGACCCGGATGCTCAGCTTTAGAGTTATGTAAAATGTAAAATATAGTCACCCTTCTGGGGCTCTTGGCGTGTTCGTTGGCGTGTTCGAGGGCGAAGACAGGGGCGCCAGGCGTGAGGCTCGATCCCGACAGAGAGCCTTGATCCAGCGCCGCACGGTTTTCAGGCGGGCGGTGCTGTGGACCTCGCGATGCGTGCTGAGCCAGAAGCGGCGCTCGATCAGCACCTGGTCGGGCAGGACCCGCGTCAGCCCCTCGGCCAGGAAGCAGGGCAGGACGCCGACGCCCCCGCCCGCCGCCACCATGTCCCGTTGCGCGCGGATGGACGAAGACGCCAGGCGGGGCCGAAGCTGGGGCCGAATTTCCTCCAGATAGCGCAGTTCGGGCGCATAGATCAGGTCGTCGACATAGCCGATCATGTCGAAGCGGCTCAGATCGTCGATGCTGTCGGGCGCGCCGTGGCGTTCCAGATGTTCGGGCGCGGCGTAGAGCGCCAGCTGATAGGTCGTCAGCGGTTCGACGATCAGGCGCGGGCTGTCGGCGGGGCTGAGGGTGATGGCCATGTCCACCTCGCGGCGGCTGGGCGACAGGAAGCCGGAGCTGGCCGCCAGTTCGACGTTCAGCCCCGGATGCGCCGCCAGCAGGCTGGGCAGGGCGGGGGCCAGCACCGCGCCGCCGAAACCTTCCGAGGCGCTGATCCGCACGGCGCCGGCGATCAGGTCGGGCCGGGTGACGCGCCCGGCGGCCTCCATGGCGCTTTCGGCGTCCAGCGCCCGCTCCAGCAACTGGGCGCCGGTGGCCGTCAGGTGCAGACCGGCGGCCGAGCGCGCCAGCAGGGTCGACTTCAGCGCCGTCTCCAGCCGCGCCACGCGCCGCCCGACGGTGGCCGCGTCCACGCCCAGCCGCTGCGCCGCCGTAGCCAGCGACCCGGCGCGGGCGGCTGCCAGGAACACCCTCAGATCATCCCAGTCGAACATATGCAGATATGCGCATCATCACCTGCAAGATTGCAATGGGCCTGACCGGTCCGCTCTGCTAGGGCAGGCTCACGAAGAACCATAATCATCGGGAGAGACGCCCATGCGCGACATTCGCCACTTCATCGACGGTGCGGCTTTCGAGGGGGCGTCGGGCCGCTTCGGCGACGTCTTCGACCCCAACACCGGCGAGGTCCAGGCCCGCGTCCAGCTGGCGACCGTCAGTGAAATGGACCGCGCGGTCCAGGCGGCGCAGGCCGCCTTCGAAGGCTGGTCCTCGACCAACCCGCAGCGCCGCGCCCGCGTCATGTTCGAGTTCAAGCGCCTGGTCGAGGCGAACATGAACGAGCTGGCCGAACTGCTGTCCAGCGAGCACGGCAAAGTCATCGCCGACTCCAAGGGCGACATCCAGCGCGGTCTGGAAGTGATCGAGTTCGCCTGCGGCATCCCGCACGCCTCCAAGGGCGAATACACCTACGGCGCGGGTCCGGGCATCGACGTCTATTCCATGCGCCAGCCGCTGGGCGTGGTGGCGGGCATCACCCCGTTCAACTTCCCCGGCATGATCCCGATGTGGATGTTCGGCGTGGCCATCGCCGCGGGCAACGCCTTCATCCTGAAGCCGTCCGAGCGCGACCCGTCCGTGCCGGTGCGTCTGGGCGAGCTGATGATGGAGGCGGGCGCGCCCAAGGGCGTGCTGAACGTCGTCCACGGCGACAAGGTCGCGGTCGACGCCATCCTTGAGCATCCGCTGGTCCACGCCGTCAGCTTCGTCGGTTCGTCCGACATCGCCCACTACGTCTTCCAGAAGGGCGCGGCCCACGGCAAGCGCGTCCAGGCCATGGGCGGCGCCAAGAACCACGGCATCGTCCTGCCCGACGCCGACATGGATCAGGTCATCAAGGATCTGACCGGCGCGGCCTACGGTTCGGCCGGCGAGCGCTGCATGGCCCTGCCGGTCGTGGTGCCGGTCGGCCAGCGCACCGCCGATGAACTGCGCGAGCGTCTGGTCTCGGAAATCCCGAACCTGCGTGTCGGCGTCTCGACCGACGCCGAGGCCCACTACGGCCCCGTCGTCACCCAGACCCACAAGGACAAGGTCCTGGGCTGGATCAACAAGGGCGTGGAGGAAGGCGCCGAACTGGTCGTCGATGGCCGCGAGTTCAGCCTGCAGGGTCACGAGAAGGGCTTCTTCATCGGCCCGTCGCTGTTCGACCATGTGAAGCCGGAGATGGAGTCCTATCGCGAGGAGATCTTCGGCCCGGTGCTGCAGATCATGCGCGCCGCCAGCTTCGAGGAGGCGCTGAGCCTGCCCAGCAAGCACCAGTACGGCAACGGCGTCGCCATCTTCACCCAGAACGGCCGCGCGGCCCGCGACTTCGCCGCCCGCGTCAACGTCGGCATGGTGGGCATCAATGTGCCGATCCCGGTGCCGGTGGCCTATCACACCTTCGGCGGCTGGAAGCGTTCGGCCTTCGGCGACATCAACCAGCACGGCATGGAAGGCGTCCGCTTCTGGACCAAGACCAAGACCGTGACCGCCCGCTGGCCCGACAGCGAGCTGGAGCACGCGGACTCCAGCTTCGTCATTCCGACGATGGGGTAAACTGACCCTCTCCCGATGGGAGAGGGCTTGAGCCTCCAAGAGCGAAGCGATTGGAACAGGCGAAAGGGTGAGGGTTCCGCAGTCAGCCGTTTTTGCGGCGGCTTGCGCCGACTGAGGCCGGGAACCCTCATCCGCCCCTTCGGGGCACCTTCTCCCATCGGGAGAAG
>JAFKFS010000166.1 GCA_017308115.1 Bordetella sp. | reverse complement strand
TGGCCCGGCGAGGCCTCGTGATAGGTCAGGGTCGGCAGGGCGAACTTCGGCCAGTTCCCGCTGTCGCGCAGGTTGATGTAGTAGGCGCCCGGCCGCGAGCCATCCAGCGGCGGCCCCTGATAATATCCGCCCGGCGCGCCCGACTGGATCGACACCGGCACGCGGCGAATCTCAACATGGGTCTTGGGCAGGCGGCCGAACACCGTCGGCAGCTTCGGCTCAAGCGCGGCGACCTGGGCGTTCAGCCAGGCCAGCAGCTCCTCCTTGCCCGCGTCGGTGTTGGGGAACAGCTGGGCCGGGTCATTGTTCAGGGCCTGGACGCGCTCGCCCACCGTGCCCCGGGTATAGCCCTGGGACTTCAGGATGGCGTCGATCTCGGCGCTGATCTCGGCCACCTGCTCCAGGCCCATGGCGTGGATTTCCTTGGCCGAAAGCGTGGTCGTGGTGTTCGACTTCAGCCCGGCGGCGTAAAAGGCCTCGCCGTCGGGCAGGCGCCACACGCCCGCATCGTGCACGGCGCCGGGGCGGATCGTCTCCAGCGCCTCGATCTGGCGGGCCAGGGCGGGCTTGATCTTCTGATCGACCAGGGCGACGGCGCGCGCATCATAGCCCGACAGGTTCAGCGCCCCGGTCTTGCGGGCCAGCGACTTCACCATGGCCAAGTCGGCGGCCGACGTGTCGCGCAGGGTGCGGATCTGCGGCAGCATCCGGTCGATGATGAAGTCGGGCGGCGTCACGCCCTGGGCCGCATCCTCGCGGATCTTGGCCGTCTCACCGTCCAGCACGCCGGCGAAGGCGTCCAGGCGCGACAGGAAGGCGTCGGCCCCCGCCGCGTCCTCGATGCGGTGCTGGTTGTCCATGAAGTCCGGCGTCGAGAAATAGGCGCCCGACAGCTGGGTCACGACATAGGGGGACGGGCGCCCCGGTCCGGAGCCGTAGCTGAAGCGCGCCGTCTCGGCCGATGTCTGGCGGCCGAAGGCGGCGATGGCGTAGTTCAGCGCCCCGGCCTCGCTGAGACCCGTCCGATCGAAGGCGCTCAGCTCGGCCCAACGGCGGATCGCCTTGTCGCGGTCCTTGCGGATGGCGTCCGGACCGGCTTCGCTCAAGCGGGACGACAGGCCCGCGCGGGCGCCCTTGTCCAGGCCCAGGTTGGTGGCGCGCTCGGGCGACTCGTCGATGTCGGCCTCGAACCAGCCGTCCAGCAGGGCGTTCAGGCGCGCATCGGCGTCGGCGACGGCGGCTTGCGCCAGCGAAGGCGCGGCCACTGCGGTCGCGGCGGCGGTCAGCAGAAGACTGCGGCGATTGATCATTCGGATATTCCCCCAACGGGGCCGCGCCGCGCCGGACGCCGCCCCCCGAAACTCACTGGAATGACGGACCGGCGCGTCCGGAGAAATCAGGGCCGTCAGGCCGGGGTCCAGGCGTTCATGGTCCGCTCCAGCACCGTCAGCGGCACGCCGCCGAGGTTCAGGCCGGTGTCATGGAAGCCCTTGATGTCGAAGCGCGGCCCCAGGCGCTTCCTGGCGTCTTCGCGCAGACGCACCCAGGTGGTGTGGCCGACCTTGTAGCTGGACGCCTGGCCCGGCCAGACGCAGTAGCGTTCGACCTCGGTGGCGATGCTCGATTCCTGATCGCCCAGGGTGTCGACCATGTAGCGGATGCCCTGCTCGCGGCTCCAGCGCTTGTGGTGCAGGCCCGAGTCGACGACCAGGCGCGCGGCCCGGAACATCAGCGACTGCAGATAGCCGATCTGGCCGAACGGGTCGTTCTCATAGGCGCCGATCTCGTCCGCCAGCTGCTCGGCGTACAGGCCCCAGCCCTCCGAATAGGCCGAGAAGCCCATGACCTTCATCAGCAGCGGCGTGTCCGGCTTCTCCTGCTGCAGGGCGATCTGGAAGTGATGGCCCGGCACCGCTTCGTGATAGGTCAGGGTCGGCAGGGTCCACTTGGGCCATTCCGCCGTGTCGCGCAGGTTGATGTAGTAGGCGCCCGGACGCGACCCATCCAGGGCCGGAGACATGTAGTATCCGCCCGGCGCCCCGGCTTCGATGGCCTTGGGCACGCGGCGGATGTCGCAGGGCGACTTGGGCAGGCGGCCGAAGTAGTCCGGCATCCGCGCCTGGATGGCGACCATCTGGGCGTTCAGCGCCTGGATCAGCTCGTCCTTGGCTTCGTCGGTGTTGGGATAGACGAAACGCGGGTCCTCGCCCAGGGCGGCGATGCGCTGGCCCACCGTCCCTCGCGTCAGCCCCTGCGCCTTCAGCAGGGCGTCGGCGCGGGCGGAAATCTCCGCCACCTGCTCCAGCCCCATCCGGTGCACCTCGTCCGGCGTCATCGAGGAGGTGGTGTAGTACTGCAGGCCGAAGCGATAGTAGTCCTCGCCCTGCGGCAGGCGCCAGACGCCGCCGTCATGGGTCGCGCCGGGTCGCACGGCCTTGAAGGCGTCGGCCTGACGCTGAAGGGCGGGGTAGACCTCCTGGGTCAGGATGGCCTCGGCGCGCGCGGCCCAGTCGCCGGAAATGTTCTTTTCGGCCGTGCGGCGGGCCAGGGACATGGTCATGACCGAATCGGCGACGGCCGTGCCGGTGATGGCGCCCATCTGGGTCAGGGTGCGGTCGATGACGAAGTCGGGCGGAACGGCTCCGGCGGCGAAGTCCGCCTGCATCCGCGCGCGTTCGGCGTCCATTCCGCTGGCGAACTCGGACAGGCGCGACAGATAGGCTTCGGCGTCGTCGGCCGTCTCGATCCTGTGCTGGCTGTCCAGGAAGTCCGGGATCTGCTGATAGGCGCCGCCCAGCTGGCTGACGGTGTAGGGCGAGGGCGAGAAACCGCCGCCGTACGGGAAGCCGTAGCCGGTCATCACCGTGTCGCCGAAGAACTCCAGCGTGTCGTAATAAACCTGATCGGCGGCGTTCAGCCGGCCCCGATCGATGGCCTTCACCGCCGTCATGGCGTCGATGAACCTGGCCTTGTCGGCGTCGATCTTGGCCTGGGAGCGATCGCTCAGCTTGAAGCGGGCGTCGGCTTTCGGTCCCCGGTCCATGCCCAGCATGGTCAGCAGTTCCGGGTCCGACAGCAGCATCTCGTCGGCGATGCGGTCCAGCAGGGCGTGGAACTGCGCCCCGGCGGACGCCGCCCCTTCGGCCTGCGTCCAGGCCGTCGAGGCCACGGCGCGAACAGGGCCGGCGGCGGCCAGCGCCCCCCCGGCGGCGACCGACATCAGCAGGCGGCGGCGGTCCATCATGAGCTTTCCTCCCAAAGCGATGGGCCGGGATGCTAGCGAAGCGAGGGCCGCCCGCAAGGCTTGATCGTCGTCGTGCGGATTAAGTCTGAGTCATCCGCCCGATCGGGACGCGCTCAGCGCTTCACATGGGCCTTGATGCAGTCGCGCACGGCGCGCTTCAGGTCCCCCGGCGCGTTCGGCTCATCCACGCCCTCGGCGGCGAAGACGGCGCGCACGGCGGCGTCCAGCCCCTTGGGCAGGGCGTCGATCACCCGCTTCTGCCCCTTCTCGTGCAGGCAGAAGCCGACCTGGGTGCACAGGTCGGCGAACATCTGATCGAAATCGGGGGCGGCGTCGGTCATGAAGTCTCAGGCTTTCAGCCGCTCGGCGTGGAAGGCCACATGGTCGTCCACGAAGCTGGCCATGAAGAAGTAGGAGTGGTCATAGCCCGGCTGCATCCGCAGGGTCAGCCCCTGCCCGGCCTTTTCCGCCGCCGCGACCAGCAGTTCCGGCTTGAGCTGATCGGTCAGGAAGGAGTCCGCGTCGCCCTGATCCACCAGGATGTCGTCATAGACGCCTTTCGCCGCGCCGCCTTCGATCAGCAGGGCCGCGTCATGCCTGGCCCATTCGGCGCGGTCCGGCCCCAGATAGGCCGCGAACGCCTTCTCGCCCCAGGGGCAGCGCGTCGGCGAGGCGATCGGCGCAAAGGCCGAGACCGATCTGAACAGGTCGGGGCGCCGCAGGGCCAGCGTCAGCGCCCCGTGCCCGCCCATCGAATGGCCGAAGACGGAGCGCGTCCTCGTCGTCGGGAACTGAGCGTCGATCAGGTCGATCAGCTCGCCCGTGACATAGGTCTCCATGCGGAAATGCGGCGCCCACGGCGCCTGCGTCGCATCGACATAGAAGCCCGCGCCCTGCCCCAGATCATAGGCGGGGTCGTCCGCGACGCCCTCGCCGCGCGGCGAGGTGTCGGGCGCGACGATGATGACGCCGTGTTCGGCGGCGGCCTTGTAGGCCCCGGCCTTGGTGGTGAAGTTGTCCTCGGTGCAGGTCAGGCCCGACAGCCAGATCAGGACCGGAAACGGCCCCTCCCCCGCTGGAACAAAGACCGACAGCGTCATGGGCGTGCCCGTCGTCGCGCTGTCGTGCTTCAGATAGCGCAACGTTCCGCCGTGAACGACGTGGGTCTTGACCGTTTCCATCAACTCGGACTCCTGAAGATCAGTCGGGCCAAACGCGGGCCATGAAGGCGTCGTCCAGGCGGCCGCCGTCCTTCGAGAAATGCGCATACCAGTCGCGCGGGATCGGCGGCTGGGCCCCGGCGGGCGCCGCGCCCCCGCCCCAGACCTCGAAGCCGACGCCGACCAGGATCGGTCCCTCGCGCACGACGGGAGGCGGCACGGCCTCGACCGCCTTGACCATGGCCGCGACGGTTTCGGGCGAAAGCGCCGGCTCGCCGGTGACGACCCAGGCCTTGGCCCGTTCGCCCGGCTTGACCATCACCAGCAGCATGCCCGAGGCGCCGGGCTGGACCGGGGCGGCGCGCACCGCCGCTTCCGCCGCCGCGCCCGCCGCCTGCAGATAGGGCGACAGGGTCGCCTCGTCGGCCCGCTTCTTCATCACGTGGTCGGGCAGGTAGAGGACCACGTCCTTGCGGACCCAGGCCTCGGCGGGCGCCCCGGCCTCGGGCGGCGCGGCGGGCCGATCCCCGCCTCCATCGCAGGCCGACAGGCTGAACGCCGCCAGCCCGACCAGAATCGCCGCCTTCGCCTTCATCGTCTCAACCCTCAGCCCGGCCGGTAGACGGCGCAGATCTTGTTGCCCGACGGATCGCGCAGATAGGCCAGGTGCAGCACGCCGAAAGGGGTGGTGCGCGGCCCGGCCGGGTCCTCGATGGCCACGCCGCCCGCCGCGACCCCGGCCTCGGCGAAGGCGACGACCGCCTCGGGGCTGGCCGCCGCGAAGCCGATGGTGCCGCCGTTGGCGTGACAGGCCGCCTGGCCGTCGCGCGGCTTGACCACGCCCAGCATGCCGCGCGGCGTCATGTACCAGACGCCCGGCAGCGGCGCCTCGCTGAACGCGCCCGGCTGATGGCCCAGGGCGCCCAGAACGGCGTCATAGAATTTGTGCGAAGCCTCGATGTCGTTGGCGCCGACGGTGACGTGCGTGAACATGGTCTTCCTTCCCCAATGGTTCCGGCCGGTTCGCCGGGGCAGGCAAGCTAGGCCGCCAGGGTTTCATTTGGCAACGAACATCGCCGCACCGGCTCACTTCGTCGCACGGCCCAGGCGCGCACCCGTCCTCAGAACACGATCACCGAACGGATGCTCTTGCCTTCGTGCATCAGGTCGAAGGCCTCGTTGATGCGTTCCAGCGGCAGGGTGTGGGTGATCATCGGGTCGATCTCGATCTTGCCGTCCATGTACCAGTCGACGATCTTGGGCGTGTCGGTGCGGCCGCGCGCGCCGCCGAAGGCCGAACCGCGCCAGACGCGGCCGGTGACCAGCTGGAACGGACGGGTGGCGATCTCCTTGCCCGCCTCGGCCACGCCGATGATGACGCTCTCGCCCCAGCCGCGGTGGCAGGCTTCCAGCGCCTGGCGCATGACCACGGTGTTGCCGGTGCAGTCGAAGGTGTAGTCGGCGCCGCCCCCGGTCAGCTCGACCAGATGGGCCACCACGTCCGACACGTCCTTGGGGTTGACGAAGTGGGTCATGCCGAAGCGACGGCCCCACTCTTCCTTGTCGTTGTTGATGTCGACGCCGATGATCATGTCGGCCCCGACCATCTTCAGCCCCTGGATGACATTCAGGCCGATGCCGCCCAGACCGAAGACCACGGCGTTGGCGCCCGGCTCGACCTTGGCCGTATTGACCACGGCCCCCACGCCCGTCGTCACGCCGCAGCCGACGTAGCAGGCCTTGTCGAAGGGGGCGTCCTTGCGGATCTTGGCCACCGCGATCTCGGGCAGGACCGTGTAGTTCGAGAAGGTCGAGCAGCCCATGTAGTGGTGAAGGGTCTGGCCCTTGTAGGAAAAGCGGCTGGTGCCGTCGGGCATCAGCCCCTTGCCCTGCGTGCCCCGGATCGAGGTGCACAGGTTGGTCTTGCGGCTCAGGCACGACTTACACTGGCGGCATTCCGGCGTGTACAGCGGGATGACGTGATCGCCGACCGCGAGGCTGGTCACGCCTGCGCCCACCTCGACCACCACGCCCGCGCCCTCGTGGCCCAGGATCGAGGGGAACAGGCCCTCGCTGTCCAGACCGTCCAGCGTATAGGCGTCGGTGTGGCAGACGCCGGTCGCCTTGATCTCGATCAGCACCTCGCCCGCGCGCGGACCTTCCAGATCGATCTCGACGATCTCGAGCGGGCGTTTGGCCTCGAAGGCGACAGCGGCGCGGGTTTTCATGGATCTTGGTCCTTCGGACGCCCCTATCGCTCGCGACGCGGTCGCTCGCTGCTTCAGGGGCATGAGGTGGGCGGGTGATTTGGCGACCTTACTACGCCCGTTGCGGCCGGGTCGAAACGGCGACAACCGCAAAACATTATTGCTGTTTAGCAATAATCCTGATCCAACGTCCCGATGAGCCGCTGGGACGGAATCGACGAGTTCACCGCCGTGGCGGAGCAGGCCAGCTTCTCGGCCGCCGCAAAACGGCTGGGCCTATCGACCTCGGCCGTCAGCCGCGAGATCGCCCGGCTGGAGGACCGGCTGCAGACCCGCCTCTTGCACCGCACTACCCGCCGGGTCGAGTTGACCGACGCCGGCCGCGACTTCCTGGCCCGCTGCCGCCGCCTGATCGACGAACGCGACGAGGCCCTGGCCGCCGTCCAGCCCGACGACCAGGCCCCGCGCGGCCTGCTGCGCATGACCTGTTCCGTCTCCTATGGCGAGCGGTTCATCGCCCCCGCCGTCAACGCCTTCGCGCGCCAGAACCCCGAGCTGCAGATCGAACTGGACCTCGACAACCGCCTGCGCGATCTGGTCGGCGACGGCTATGATCTGGCGGTGCGGTTCGGCCATCTGACCGACTCCCGGCTGATGGCGCGACGTCTGGCCTCGCGGCGGCTGATCCTGTGCGCCAGCCCCGACTATCTGGCGCGTCGCGGCGCCCCGCGCGACCTGTCCGAAATCGCCAGCCACGACGGCCTGATCGGCTCGTCCGAGCACTGGCGCTTCACCGAAGCCGGGCGTGAGGTCAGCCTGCGCCCCTCCGGCCGCTGGCGCTGCAACTCCGGCGCGGCCGTGCTGGACGCGGCGCTGCAGGGCCTCGGCCTGTGCCAGCTGCCCGACTTCTACGTCGCCGAGGCCCTGTCAGCGGGCGCCCTCGTCTCCCTGCTGGATGAGGCCCGCCCGCCCGACGAAGGCGTCTGGGCCGTCCACCCCCACCCCCGCCACGTCCCGCCCAAGGTCCGCGCCATGATCGACTGGCTGCACGACCGCCTGTCCGCCCAAAGGAGCCCCGCATGAACCTCGTCGTCCTGACCGGCGCCGGCGTCTCGGCCGAGAGCGGCGTGCCGACCTTCCGCGCTTCGGACGGCCTGTGGGAAGGGCGTCGCGTCGAGGACGTCGCCACGCCCGAGGGCTTCGCCGCCGACCCGGCCCTGGTGCAGGACTTCTACAACCAGCGGCGGCGGCATCTGGCGAACGTCCGCCCCAACGCCGCGCACCGGGCGCTGGCCGAACTGGCGGCGCGGTGGAGGGGCGGCTTCCTGCTGGTGACCCAGAACGTCGACGACCTGCACGACCGGGCGCACATGGACACGCCGCCCGCGCCGGGCTTCGAACTGATCCACATGCACGGCGAGCTGAAGAAGGCGCGCTGCACCGCCTCGGGCGTCGTCTGCGACTGGACCGGCGACCTGGAGCCCGCCCACGCCTCGCCCCATCACCCGCACGGACGTTTGCGCCCGCACATCGTCTGGTTCGGCGAAATCCCGCTGGAGATGGAGCGAATCGAGCGGGCGCTGTCCGCTTGCGACCTGTTCGTCTCCATCGGCACCTCGGGCGCGGTCTATCCGGCGGCGGGCTTCGTCCAGCTGGCGCGGATGGCCGGGGCGCGGACGGTGGAGATCAATCTGGAGCCGACGCAGGGCGCGTCCCTGTTCGACGAGGGCGTCTACGGCCCCGCCAGCGAGACCGTGCCCGCCGTCTTCAGCGCGCTCTAAGCCCTCGGCCCGAACAGGATGATCGCCGCGCCGATCAGGCAGACCGCGCCGCCGATGACGTCCCAGCGGTCCGGCGCCGTCTTCTCGACCAGCGCCATCCACGCCAGCGAAGCGACGATATAGACCCCGCCATAGGCCGCGAACGCCCGCCCTGCCGCCTCGGCCGGAACCAGCGCCAGCAGCCACGCGAATGCGACCAGACACAGCATGCCCGGCGCCAGCCACAAGGGCGAGCGATCCAGCTTCAGCCAGGCCCAGAAGGCGAAACAGCCGCCGATCTCGGCCAGCGCCGCGAGAGGATAGACGAGGGCGAGCTTCATGCGGTTCCTTCAGAAAAGGGCTACGCGCTCCATCCCCCGCTCATCCCGGCGGACGCCGGGACCCAGTGAGAGCGCCAGTCTCGAGCCTTATCATCAGGCCTGCCGCTTCGAAGCCAAAGCACTGGATCCCGGCGTCCGCCGGGACGAGCGGTTTGAGAGGGAAGCCTACTCCCCCTTCTTGGCCGCCTCCGCCCGTTCCGCCGCCAGCTTGGCCAGCACGCGCCCCCGCCCCTTGGCCAGGGCGTGGATGGCGCCGCGCATGGTGGCGACTTCCTGTTCGGTGAAGGCGGCGCGGCCCAGCATGACGCGCAGGTTCTGGCTCATCGAGCGCTTCTTCTCGGGCGGATAGAAGAAGCCGCCGTTGTCCAGCTCCGCCTCCAGATGCTCGTACATGCCCAGCAGCAGGTCGTTCGACGCGGGCGGCTCGCCCTCACGGAAGCGCGGCGGCGGGGCGTCCAGGATCAGGGTGCGCCACTCATAGGCGTTAATCGCCACCGCCTGCGCCAGGTTCAGCGAGTGGTGCCTAGGGTCGATCGGAATGGTGGTGATCGCGGCGCACAGGGCGATGTCGGACGTCTCCAGCCCCGCCCGCTCGCCGCCGAACAGCAGGCCGGTCTTCAGCCCCGAGGCCGTGTCGTCATACAGGATGCGGGCGCTCTCGCGCGGGGTGCGCACCGGCTGGCGCGTCTCGCGCGGGCGGGCGGTGGTGGCGAAGACGGTGTGCAGGTCGGCGACGGCCTCGGCCACGCTGTCGAACACCTTCACCCCGTCCAGCACCCAGTCGGCGCCGGACGCCGTGGCCCAGGCGCGGTCCTGAGGCCAGCCGTCGCGCGGGCTGACCAGCCGCAGCTCCGACAGGCCGAAATTGGCCATGACGCGAGCGACCGCGCCGATGTTGTCGGCCATCTGCGACTTGTCGAGAACGACGACGGGAGGGGTGAGTTCAGTCATGGGCGGTCTTTAATCCTTCTCCCCTTGCGGGAGAAACCCCATCGTTTTCGTCATTCTCCGGCAAGCCGCGAAAGCAGCGCAGACCGGGGAACCCAGCGGCGCCCGTCAGGGCGAAAAACCCACGCACCGCACTCGCCGTAAAGATCGCCTTCGGCGCCGCTGGGTTCCCCGGTCTCGCGACGCTCGCCGGAGGATGACGACGTTGAATCAGTCCTCGCCGACCATGGAGATCCACGGGTCGACGCGGCCCGCCTCGACCTCGGCGACCTTCACCGCCGGCCAGCCGATGCTGCTGCCGGCCGAGACGCGCCAGGCGGCCGACACGAAGTCGCGCAGTTCCGACGCCCCGGCCGCCAGCCGTTCGTTGACGAAGACGGCGCCGCGCGGGTCCGTGTCCTTGAACGCGCCCGCCTTCTCCATCCGATAGAAGGGGATCACCGTCGCCAGCGTCGCATTCAGGTGCGAAGCCGTGCGGGCGCGCAGGTCGAAGCCCTCGACGTTCGGCGGCGTCATGGCCGCCTCCACCGCCTCAAGGCGCAGGGTCCGGCTGGTGAAGGCGCCCTCGAAATCGCCGTGGGTGCGGCGCGACTTGGTGAAGCCCTCGGGGTTTGTCTCGCCCGCCCAGCCGTTGAAGTGGATGGTCGTATGGTGCGGCTGGGCCGCGTCGCCGATGAAGTGGCTCAGCACCCCGATGTCGCGCAGGATCAGTTGCTCGCGGCGTTCGCGGTCGGCGCGATACCAGGCCTGTTTGGCCAGGTCCGGCTCGCGCGCCTCGGCGGCGCTCAGCACGCGCCAATAGGCGAAGTCGCGCTCCAGATTCTGCCAGGCGTCCATGATGGCGTAGGGCAGGTAGCCCGCCTTATCCACGTCCAGACCCGCGCGGATCAGGGCGGCGTCGTATTCCGATTTCAGGCGCGGCAGGTCGGCCATGGTCATGCCGCGCGCGTCCATCACCCGACCCTGATCGTCCATGTCGACGAAGTGGGCGGTGTCGCGCTCGCGGTCGTGCGGCTGGCCCGCGCCCTTCCAGCGATCCGGTTCGCGCGAATATTCGCCGACGTCGGCGGCGGCCCCGGCCGTGCGGAGGAAGGACGGCAGGTCGCCCGGCAAATGGCGCATCGCCGCCACGCCGATCACCCGGTGGCCCGAACTGCCCCAGGCCTCGACCTGAACGGCGGGCGCCGCGACCAGCATCAGGGCGGCGGCGGAAATCATCAGGCGTTTGACTTGTCGGTTCATGAGACGGCGCCGTGGGAAATTTCAGAAGGGGAAACGACGGCTTATCCCATTCCCGCGCCCGCCTCCACCCGCCGATCACGACCGCAGCAGCGCCGATCACGGCGCCGTTATATTAGCGTCATCGCCAGTTTTTCTTACCAATAAAGTGTTAGCGGTCACGGTCAAGTCGTTAACGATGGAGACGCTCGTCAAAGTATAGAACTCAAATTCGATAAATACTTATATTCTATAGTCACGATAGTCTGAGACAGACCCGCGATAAACTGGCCCCATTTGCGCCTTATCCACTCCTGACGCGGCGCCTGATCTTATTTGCCGCAATTGCGCCGCAATTCGTCGTCAGAAACCGCCGGGCCGGAGCGTGTCGGGACCGGCGCTGCATGAAGTTTGATCGATGTTGAGCACGGCCGCCGCGCTTGCCATGCTGTGGACCATGGCCTTCTCCGGGTCCGGAGAGCCTGTCCCTTACGAAACGGCCGTCGCCCGCGACGCCGCCATCGTAGAAGCCGCCGCGACGGCCAATGGTTCCATCGAATCCGCCGAACCGGCGGACCTGTCGGACGAACAGCTCGAGCTGATGGCCGGCGATCCCGACTGGCGCGCCTCGGCGCGACTCTATCACGCCGGCGGCGGCGGGGCGACCGGCAAGGACTCCCTGGGCTGCAATCCGATACCGATGCGCACGGTCGCGGTCGATCCGCGCGTCATCCCGCGCCGCACCAAGCTGTTCATCCGCGAGACGGTCGGCCTGCGCATGTCGGACGGCACGGTCCATGACGGCTATTGGTATGCGTCCGACACCGGCGGCGCGATCCGGGGGGCCAAGATCGACCTCTACACCGGCCACGGCCGCGCCTCGATGCGCCCGGCCATGAGCCTGAACATGAAGACCCTGACCATCGCCGACGCGGGCGATTTCGACGGCTGCCCCCCCGCGTGGGAGACGGCCTCGAACTGAGGCTTTTCAGCCTGACGACAAAAAGGGCGGCCGGATCGAACCGGCCGCCCTTTCGCGTCGGGCGGCTTCGTCAGACCTTGAAGGACAGGAAGCCGTCGTCAACCGCCACGGTCGAGCCGTTCACGGCGCTGGCGGCGTCCGTGAACAGGAAGGCCACCACGCTGGCCACCTTTTCAGGCTGGATCAGTCGGTTGTGCATATGTTGCGCAGCCAGCGGAGCCTTCGCCGCCGGATCATCCCCCAGGATCGGCGTATCGATGAAGCCCGGCGCCACGCCGACCACGCGGATGCCATGCTCGGCCAGCTCCAGTGCGCCGGACCGGCTCATCGAGACGACGGCCGCCTTGGCCGCATTGTAGTTGAAGCTGCCGCGGGCGGCGACCGAACCATAGATGGAGGCCGTGTTGACGAAGGCCCCCTTCACGCCCAGTTCGACCATCTTCCGCGCCCCGTACAGCAGGCCGTAATAGACGCTGTGCTGATCGACCTCGATCACCTTCAGATAATCGGCCGGCTCCATCTCCAGAAAGGGCTTCACCAGCCCGATGCCGGCGTTGTTGAACATGCCGTTCAACGTGCCCAGCTTTTCAACGGCGAAATCCACCAGGGCCTTCACCTCGTCCGCCCTGGAGACGTCCACCTTGAAGGGAAGGGCCCGGTGTCCCAGGGCCTGGACCTCCCCGGCGACGGCTTCGGCGCCCGAAAGGTTGAAGTCGGCGACGATCAGGTCCGCGCCCTTGCGGGCCAGGGCCAGACAGGCTTCCCGACCGATGCCGCTGGCGCCGCCCGTGACGATGATGACCTGATTATCGAGTTCCATACGCGGTTTCCTTCTTGCGAAAGCGTGACCGACATATGGGCGCCCATTGCGACGCTTCGACCCGACTGCACGGGGACGTGATCAGAACCTGCGCTTGCCGGTGATCGTCTCGAAAAACAGGCGGAAGTCGCCCATCAGGCTCCACAGCGGATATCTGAACGTCGCGGGCCGGTTCTTCTCGAAGAAGAAATGCCCCGCCCAGGCGAAACCGTAGCCGACCACCGGCATGGCGAGCAGCCACCAGGGGTTGCGCGTCGCCACAAAGGCGACGAGGGCCGCGATCACCAGTCCCGTCCCGACCACATGGATGCGGCGGCACGTCCGGTTGGAGTGCTCATGAATATAATAGGGGTAGAAGGCCTCGAACGAGGCGTACCGCCCTTGTGGTTGCTCGATGCTCATGGCGCCAGCCTGCCCCCGGATCGCGCC
>JAFKFS010000165.1 GCA_017308115.1 Bordetella sp. | reverse complement strand
AGGCCGTTGACCACGCGGATCAGGTCGCCGCGCACCGTGCAGCAGACGCAGCCGTTGTTCATCTCGAACACGTCCTCGTCGGCGCCGACCACCAGGTCGTTGTCGATGCCGATCTCGCCGAACTCATTGACGATGACGGCGTAGCGCTTACCGTGGTCCTCGGTGAGGATGCGGTTCAACAGAGTGGTCTTGCCGGCGCCGAGGTAGCCGGTGAGGACGGTCACGGGAGTCTTCTGGGTCATGGACGGCTAGATGGAGCGTTCAGGGCGGAAAGGGAAGAGCGCCTTCTCCTCCCCATGCAACGGAGAGGAAATCAGCAGGTCGGGCAGTCCGCCAGGACCGCCGTCTCCAGTTGCAGCGTCGTGTGGCTGATGCCGAAGCGGCCGCGGGCCAGGCCCTGCGCCTCGGCCAGCAGGCGATCCGCGTCGGGACGCTGGTGGACGATGTGGGCGGTCAGGGCCGCGTCCGTGGTCGACAGGCCCCAGACATGCAGGTCGTGCACCGTCGTCACCCCCGGCAGGGCCAGGAAGGCGGCGCGGATCTCGCCCACGTCCAGTCCGTTGGGCGCGGCGTCCAGCGCCAGATTCACCGAGTCCTTCAGCAGGCCCCAGGTGCCGATCATGATGACGGCGACGATGATCAGGCTGACGATCCCGTCGATCATCGACCAGCCGGTGAACAGGATGACGATCCCCGCCACGACCACGCCCAGCGACACGGCGGCGTCGGCCATCATGTGCAGATAGGCCCCGCGCACGTTCAGGTCCTTGTGCTGGTCCTTCATGAACAGCAGGGCCGTGCCCAGGTTGATGACGAAGCCGATCCCGGCCACGGCGATGATGACGCCCGAGGCGACCGGCGCGGGCTCGGCCAGGCGGCGCGCCGCCTCGAAGGCGATGGCCCCGCAGGCGAAGATCAGCAGAAGCGCATTGCCCAGGGCCGCCAGCACCGTGGCCTTGCCGTATCCGTAGGTGCGCTTGGGCCCCGCCGCGCGCCGCGCCAGCCAGGCCGCCCCGCCCGCCATGGCCAGACCCAGCACGTCCGACAGATTGTGGCCCGCGTCCGCCATCAGGGCGGTGGAGTCGGCGATGAAGCCGGCCGTGAACTCTGCGGCGACGAAGGCCAGGTTGACGATCAGGCCGACCGCGTAGCGCCAGTCGCCCGTATCGGTCGGGCCATGATGATGCCCCCCCACTCCATGGGAATGGGAATGGGAATGGGAATGACCATGGCCTGGGCCGTGGGAATGATCGTGGCCGTCATGGCCGTGTGCGTGTTCGTGCGCCATGTCCGCTCAGCTAGGTCTTCCAAGGCGGGAAGGTCAAGGCCAGAAAGAAGGTAAGTGTTTGAATGTAAAGATATAACCTAATTCAGTGCTGGCGCGTCAGCACCAGAAGGCCGATCAGGATCAACGCCCCGCCCAGGATCGCCCCTTCATAGCGGGCCCACCGCTCCAGCCTCAGTATGGAATAGCCCGCCGTCGCCAGGCCCGCCAGCAGGGTCATGCCCAGCACCGTCCCCAGCGCGAAAGCCAAGGTCAGCAGGGCCAGGACGCCCAGGCCCTCGGTCGCCGAGGACAAGTAGATGGGCAGCAGCACCTCGCCCGGCGTGGCCGCCATCACCAGCACCAGGCCCCAGAAGGCCGCCCTGTCCGTCACGGCGGGCTCGACCAGTTCGGCGGCCGGGCCGCCCGCCGTCGCCGGACGCTTCAGCGAGGCCCTGGCCAGGTAGAAGACGCCGAACAGGAACAGCAGGGCCGCCGACAGATGCGGCAGCGCCCCCTCGACCCAATGGTTCAGCGCCAGGCCCGCGGCCACGATCAGGGAGCCCACCACGGCCGTCGACAGGATATGCGCCGAGCCGGCGACGACCACGACGGTCATCACCCGCGCTACGCTCCAGCGCTGGGCGCGGCCGACCAGGACGAAGGGCAGCCAGTGCGTCGGCAGGGCCGCGTGCAGGAAGGCGGCCACGAAGCCGCCGCCCAGAAGCGACCCCAGCACAGGCCCGGCGAAATCGGGAGAGGACATGGCCGCTCCCTTAGAATGTTACCTTATAACGGTCGAGAAGAATCGACGAAGAATCTTCGTGCGCGGCGTTGCGCCGCGTTCCTGCTGATAGACCCCTTCCGACGCGGGCCGCCGCTTGCGTCAGTGCGGCGATCGGGTCATGGAGTCCGCCAGGAACCGGTTTGACGCGGGTTTTGGCCCCTTGGGCGTCCGTTTCACGTTGACTCTTCCGTGACCATCCGTATATGTCGCCGCTCTTCGCCCGCAGGGTCTCCTGGCGGGCGCATCCATTTTTGCGTTCACGCTGAGGCTTCCTAATGTACGCGGTGATCAAGACCGGCGGAAAGCAGTACCGGGTTCAACCGGGCGATGTGATTGTTGTCGAGAAGATCGACGGCGACGCTGGCGCTGCCGTCAATTTCGGTGAAGTCCTCATGCTGGGCGGCGACAAGGGTGTTACGGTCGGCGCTCCGCTGATCGACGGCGCCGCTGTCGCAGCCACGCTGATCGAGACCCGCAAGGGCGAGAAGATCAAGATCTTCAAGAAGATCCGTCGTCAGGGCTATCGCCGCACGAACGGCCATCGCCAGATGGAATCGGTCCTGCGCATCACCGGCATCGAAGGCGCCGGCGAGAAGGCCAAGTGGGACGGCAAGGTCGAGCTGATCACCAAGGCGGAGATCAACGCCCGCGCCCGCGGCCTGGCCCCGCGCATCGAAGCCGTCGAAGCTGAAGCTCCGAAGGCCAAGAAGGCGCCGGCCAAGAAGGCCGCCAAGGCTGACGCCGCCGAAGGCGCCGAGGCCTAAGAAGTTTCACCGGCGCTGGATCAGCGCCTAGCAGGATAGATGGTGCGCTTAAGTAGCCCGAACGGGCGGTAGCGCACCAAGGAAACAGGCGCTCAAGCAGGCCGAACGGCCGGTAGCGCGCCAAGAAGAGGAGCAGCAAGATGGCTCACAAGAAATCCGGCGGTTCGTCGCGCAACGGTCGCGACTCCGAGTCGAAGCGCCTTGGCGTGAAGAAGTTTGGCGGCGAGCGCGTGCTGGCCGGCAACATCCTCGTGCGTCAGCGCGGCACCAAATTCCACCCGGGCGTGAACGTCGGCCTGGGCCGCGACCACACCCTGTTCGCCACCGTGACCGGCTCGGTGCAGTTCACCACCAAACGCGGCGGTCGTTGTTACGTGTCGATTCTCCCGGCCAACGACGACGCCCAGGCGATGGCCGCCGAGTAACGCGAAGCCAGGAAATCTCCCGGATCGCGTTGCTCTCGACAGCAGCCGATCCGGACCAAGGGAAAATTTTCCGCGGGGAGTCTGGATCACCAGGCTCCCCGTTTGCGTTTCCCCGCCTCGAAGCCGTCCGAGCCCTCCAAGGAGGCGGCGCCGAAGACATCGAGGCCGAACCATGTGCGTGATCGAAACCTCCCCCGTCATCGAGACGCGGCGCCTGCTGCTGCGCGCGCCCGGCGCCCAGGACGTGACGCGGATCGCCGCCCTGGCCAACGACCACGACATCGCCCGCATGACCATGCGGATGCCCCACCCCTTCGGCGTCGACCAGGCCGAGGACTTCGTACTGCAGGTGGCGTCCCAGAACCCGAAGCGGGCCAACACCTTCCTGATCGAGCACGAGGACCACGGCCCCGTGGGCGTCGTCGGCCTGTTCCACGACGCCGACGCCGTGCCCGAGACGGGCTATTGGATCGGGCGGGAGTTCTGGGGCCGGGGCTATGCGACCGAGGCGCTGCAGGGCGCCCTGGTCTGGGCCTCGACACGGTGGAAGCGCCGCGCCCTGATGGCCGGCCACTTCGCCGACAACCCCGCCTCGGGCCGGGTGCTGGAGAAGGCGGGCTTCCTCTACACCGGCGAGACCCGCACCGCCTTCAGCCGCGCGCGGGGCGAAAGCGCCGATACGCGGATGATGGTCTGGCTGGCCTGATAGGATACGGAAATCGCGGGGCTTTCGGCTGGCGACGCAGTTTTTTCACGAAAGCGGAAAAAGGCTGTTGACCGCCCCGAGGGTCCCCCCTATTAGTCCGCGCCTCGGCGGGGCGACCCACCGGGCCCAGGTGGCGGAATTGGTAGACGCGCTGGCTTCAGGTGCCAGTGGCTTAACGGCCGTGGAGGTTCGAGTCCTCTCCTGGGCACCATTTCTCAGACGGCGCTGTATCCGATCGGGTGCGGCGCCGTTTGTCATTCCGGCCCCGACTTCCCTCCCCTGCGGCCGCCACAGCGAAGTCGAGCCCGCGTTCTGACGCCTGTGTTCTGGCGGTGGCGCGCGGTTCGTCTATGGTACGGCCCGAACGACGAACGAGTTTTGCGCGCATGACGGTTTATTTCCACGAAGGCGACCTGCCCGACGGCCTGGACCTGGGGCCGGAGGTGGCGATCGATTCCGAGACCATGGGCCTGCGTTTCCGGCGCGACCCGCTGTGCGTGGTGCAGCTGTCGGCGGGCGACGGGAACGCCCACGTCGTGCGCCTGAACCGCCCGGCCTACGACTGCCCCAATCTGAAGCGGCTGCTGACCGATCCGAAGGTGCTGAAGATCTTCCACTTCGGCCGGTTCGACATCGGCATGTTCGAGCTGCACCTGGGGGTCGAGACGCGGCCGGTCTACTGCACCAAGATCGCCTCCAAGCTGGCGCGCACCTATACCGACCGGCACGGGCTGAAGGACGTGGCCAAAGAGCTGGCCGGGGTGGACATGTCCAAGGCGCAGCAGAGCTCGGACTGGGGCGCGGCCGAACTGAGCCAGGCGCAGATGGACTACGCCGCCTCGGACGTCCTCTACCTGCACGCCATCATGAACCGGCTGAACGAGATGCTGGTGCGCGAAGGCCGCATGGAGCTGGCCAGGGCCTGTTTCGACTTCCTGCCCGTGCGTTCGCGCCTCGACCTGGCCGGTTGGGACGAGATCGACATCTTCGCCCACGCCTGAAGGACGGACCCGACACGCGGATGAGCGAACAGCAGGCCCAGGACGAGCAGAAGCGCGCCGACGAGGCGCGCGTCGCCCGCGCCGGCGAGCGCTGGCGCACGCGCTCGCGCCGGGTCAGGCTGTATCGCCGCGTCCTGCCGATCGTCATCCTGATGCTGGCGGGGGGCGCCCTGACCTGGACCGTGTTCCGCACCGTGATGTCGGGGGTGGAGCGCAAGGCCAGCGAGAGCCGCGAAATCCGCCTGGACAACCCCATGTTCCACGGCCAGGACGCGCAGGGGCGCGCCTTCGTCATCGGCGCCCAGGGAGCGGTGCGCGATCCGGCGACCGGCCATTTCCGCCTGGTCGGCCCCCTGCTGCGGCTGAACCTGGGCGGACGAAAGACGACGGAGCTGAGCGCCGACGCCGGCGCCTATGTCGAGACGCAGCGCAAGGTCGTCATCGGCCCCAATGTCAGGATTTCCGACGGCGGCACGGGCTGGGCGCTGACCACGCCTGAAGCCGTGGTCAATACGGACACCGGCGTCGTCACCGGCGACAAGGGGGTGCAGGGTCGCGGCCCCCTTGGAAGCATCGATGCTTCGTCCTATGCGATCTATGATCAGGGCCAGCGGGTCGTCTTCCACGGCCAGGGCGAAAACAAGGTAACCGGGACGATCAATCCCGCCGGAGCCGACCGATGAAGATGTCCAAGTCCAAGCTGACGATCGCGGGCGCCGTCCTGACGGCCGCCCTGGCCCTGCCCGCCGTTTCGGGAGCCCAGAACACGTCCGCCGGCCGCGCCGACGCCAGCCGCCAGCCGGTCCAGTACGGCGCCGACAGCGGCGAATACACGCCCGAGGGCTTCTCCCTACGCGGCCGGGCCGAGGTGACGCAAGGGTCCAACCGCCTGCGCGCCAGCAACATCCGCGGCTTCACCTCGGGCGGCGATCTGAACCGCATCGAGGCGTCCGGCGACGTCTATTTCGTCACCCCCGACCAGAGCATGAAGGGTGACCGCGCCGTCTATACGCTGAACGACGGCAACGTCGTGGTGACCGGCGACGTCATCCTGACCCAGGGCAAGAGCGTGCTGACCGGCAACCGCCTCGTCTACAACGTCCGCACCGAGACGGCCCGCATCGAGGGCGGAGGCCCCAACGGCCGCGTCCAGGGCGTCTTCTATCCGCAAGGGAACTGACCCCGCGTGGCGCGCAAGGAACTGTCCGCCCTCAACCGGGACGCCCCCGCCGCCGAGACGACGGCGCTCGAAGAGGCGCGTCCCACGGGGCTGCGCGTCGAACACATCGCCCGCAGCTTCGGCCAGCGCCAGGTGGTGCGCGACGTCTCCCTCAACGTCCAGCGCGGCGAGGTCTGCGGCCTGCTGGGCCCCAATGGGGCGGGCAAGACGACCTGCTTCTACATGATCACCGGCCTGATCCCCGCCGACAGCGGCTCGATCTGGCTGGACAACGAAGACATCACCCAGCAGCCCATGTACCAGCGCGCGCGCATGGGCCTGGGCTATCTGGCGCAGGAGGCCTCCATCTTCCGCGGCATGACGGTCGAGCAGAACGTCAAGGCCGTGGTCGAGCTGCGCGAAAAGAGCGCGGCGGGCGTGCGGGACGAGACCTCCCGCCTGCTGGAGGAGCTGCGCATCGACCATCTGCGCCACGCCCCGGCCACCGGCCTGTCGGGCGGCGAGCGGCGCCGCGTCGAAATCGCCCGCGCCCTGGCCGCGCGGCCCAGCTTCATGCTGCTGGACGAGCCCTTCGCGGGCATCGACCCCCTGGCCATCGCCGACATCCGCCAGGTGATCCGCTATCTGTCCAGCCAGGGCATCGGCGTGCTGATCACCGACCACAATGTGCGCGAGACGCTGGACATCATCGACCGCGTCTCGATCATCTCCTCCGGCGCCGTCCTGTTCGAGGGCACGGCCGAGGAGGCGGTGGCCGACGCCGAGGTGCGCCGCGTCTATCTGGGCGAGATGTACGCCTGAGGGCGGGTAAGCAAGCCCGCTCCCCGCTCACCGCCCGTTAACGGCTCTGCCCCATGATCCCAGCAAGAAGCGGGCCAATGCGTCCGCGTGCGGGATTCAAGGGACGTGATCGGTCAGAGGCTTGAGGTCAGACAGGGACAGGGGCTGGTCATCACGCCCCAGCTGCAGCAGGCGATCAAGCTGCTGCAACTGTCGAACCTCGAGCTGGAGGCTTTCGTCGAGGGCGAGCTGGAGCGCAATCCCCTGCTGCAGCGGGACGAGGGCGAGCCCGGCGGCGAGAGCTCCCTCGAAGCGGCCCCCGAGGCGGCCAATGACGCCGCCCCGGCCGACGGCGGCGACGAGGGCGAACTGCGCTTCGTCGAGGGCTCGGACGTCCACGCGCGGACCCTGGACGCCGGCGCGGACGACCTGTACGGCGACGCCGCCCCCGGCGAGCGCGTCAGCGACCGCCGGGAGGACCAGGCGACCGATCAGCCCGGCCTGACCGACTGGTCCCGCGCCGGCGCCGGCGGCGGCCTGGCCGACGGCGAGGAGCGCGAGCGGCCCGATCATCGCGACGAGACCCTGTGGGAGCATCTGCAGGCCCAGGCCTCGGCCGCCCGATTCAGCCCGGCCGACCACGCCATCGCCCTGACCCTGATCGACGCGACGGACGAGGGCGGCTATCTGCGCGCCGACCTGGGCGAGATCGCCGAGCGGCTGGGCGTCGACGAGGCCCGGATCGAGGCGGTGCTGGCCGTCTGCCACGGGTTCGAGCCGACGGGCGTCATGGCCCGCTCCATCCCCGAATGCCTGAAGCTGCAGCTGGTCGAGCGCAACCGTTTCGATCCGGCCATGGACGCCCTGCTGGACAATCTGGAGCTGCTGGCGCGACGCGACCTGACCGCCCTGCGCAAGGCCTGCGGCGTCGACGCCGAGGACCTGGCCGAGATGATCGCCGAGCTGAAGGCCCTGACCCCGCGCCCCGGCGCCGGTTTCGGCGGCGAACCGGCCCAGACGGTCGTGCCCGACGTCCATGTGCGCCCGGACCCGGCCGGGGGCTGGCGGGTCGAGTTGAACACCGACACCCTGCCCCGCCTGCTGGTCGACAAGCGCTATCACGCCGTGGTGGCGGCGGGCGCCCGCTCTGACACGGAAAAGACCTTCGTCGCCGAATGCGCGGCCCAGGCCGGCTGGCTGGTCAAGTCGCTAGACCAGCGCGCCCGCACCATCATGAAGGTGGCGTCCGAGATCGTGCGCCAGCAGGACGCCTTCCTGGCCTTCGGCGTCGAGTTCCTGCGGCCCCTGACGCTGAAGACGGTGGCCGAGGCCATCGAGATGCACGAATCGACGGTCAGCCGCGTCACCTCGAACAAATACGTGGCCACCCCGCGCGGGGTGTTCGAGCTGAAGTTCTTCTTCACCGCCGCCATCCAGTCCAGCGACGGGGGCGCGGCCCATTCGGCCGAGTCCGTGCGCCAGAAGATCAAGACCATGATCGACGGCGAATCGGGCGGCGGAGACGTGCTGAGCGACGACCGGATCGTGGAGATCCTGAACGAGGCCGGAATCGACATCGCGCGCCGCACCGTGGCGAAATACCGCGAGGCCCTGCGCATTCCCTCCTCGATCCAGCGCCGCCGCCTTTTGAAGGTCGGCTGAGCCCTCGCAAGCGTCACCACAAATCGGTGATCGGGATTGACACCAAAGCCGGTCGGTCGCGTTCTAGGGGCATGAAGATCCAAGTCAGCGGCAAGCAAGTGGATGTCGGCGAAGCGCTAAGCTCGCGCATCTCCCAGGAACTCGAAGAGGGAGTCGGCAAGTATTTCGCTCGCGGCGCCCAGGACGCCGAGGTGGTGGTGTCCAAGGATCGACACGGCTTCCGGGTCGATTGCTGGGTGCGCCTCGCCTCGGGTCAATCCCTGGTGACGACCGGGTTCGGCGGCGACGCCCAGAGCGCCTTCACCGACAGCTTGGCCAAGCTGGAGAAGCGCGTGCGCCGCTACAAGCGCCGCCTCAAGGACCACCACATCGGGCCCAAGGGCCTGTCGCCCGAGAAGACCGAGGACGCGGCGCGTGAAGTCGCCGCCCTGACCATCTTCCGCGACCCCGACACCGTCGAGGACGAGGAATTCGGCGATGCGGGCCTGCCCGACGAAGCGCCGCCCGTCGGCATGGTCATCGCCGAGACCGAGGCCGAGATCCGCACCCTGACCGTCGGGCGCGCCGTGGCCGAACTGGACATGACCGGCTATCCGCTGGTGATGTTCCGCAACGCCGCCCACGGCGGCCTGGCCGTGGTCTATCGCCGGCCCGACGGCAACGTCGGCTGGATCGATCCGCAACGCACCGTCAAGGGCGCCGCGGCGCAAGCCGTCGGCTGAGGCTTCCTCAGGAAGGGCGAAGGCGCTAAAGAGCTTCCGCCCTTCCGCCAATGTCGGGTTCGATTTTCGGGGTAAGCATGGACATCGCTGATTTGCTGTCGTCGGACGGGATCGTCCTGCGGGGCGGGGCGTCATCCAAACGTCAGGCCCTGCACGCGGTGGCCGAGGCCTTCGGCGCCGCCTTCGACATGGACGCCGACAAGGCGTTCGAGGCCCTGCAGGAGCGCGAGGCCCTGGGCTCGACCGGCCTGGGATCGGGCGTCGCCGTGCCGCACGCGCGCATCAAGGGCCTGGACCGGGTCTGCGCCGTCTTCGTGCGGCTGGATACGCCGGTGGCCTATGAGTCGCTGGATGATCGGCCGGTGGACCTGCTGTTCGCCCTGTTCGCGCCGCTGGACGCCGGGGCCGAGCACCTGCGCGCCCTGGCGGCCGTGTCGCGCGCCCTGCGCTCGCCGGAACTGCACGAGCAGCTGCGTCAGGCCCGGACGGTGGACGCCATCCGCGCCCTGTTCGTCAAGGACATGTCGAAGACCGCCGCCTGAGCGGTCTTCCTCGCCGCTTCATCCCGCTTGCGGGAAGGCTGGATTCGCCTTGAGCGGCGGCGCAGAGGCTTGACGCGAATTCAGCCTGCAGGGGGCGCGCGCCTCAATGGACCGACATCGGCTCCAGATCATGGGCCATGGCGGCGGCGAAGGCGGTTTCGCGATCCAGCATGACCGCCAGGCGTTCGCCGTCGGCGCCGTGCACCGCATAGAGAATCTGGTCCGGATCGATCTCAAGACCCGGCGCCGTCTCCACCCGCGCGTCGGCGAGGACGTCCGAAGCCCGGATGGCGCGGACATAGACCAGGTCCGGGGCGCCGAAGTCGGCGAAATCCTTCATATTCATGTCGGGCGTCATAAGACCGCCTCCTTACGCTTGACTCAACGCCCGGAAACCCGGGCGGTTCGACGACGCTCAGTCCGTCGTGATGGGAATGCGCCGCACGCTGCGCTCCTGCTCCGGGCGGATCAGGTCGACGTGCAGCAGGCCGTGCTCCAGGCGGGCGCCCGCGATCTCCAGCCCGTCGGCCAGGACGAAGCTGCGCACGAAGCCGCGCGCCGCTATGCCGCGATGCAGGAAGGCCTGGGGGTCGCGCCCGGCCTCGTCGCGCTTGCCGGTGATGGTCAGCTGACGCCCCTCGACCGTGACCGCCAGATCCTCGGGGGTGAAGCCCGCCACGGCCAGGGTGATGCGAACGGCGGCCTCGCCGAGCTGCTCGACATTATAGGGCGGATAGGATTCCGCCGCAGCCTTGGCCGCCCGGTCGATCAGGGCGCGGGTGTGATCGAAGCCCAGCAGGAAGGGGCTGTCGAACAGCAGGGTGCGTGCAGTCATGGGGCCCTCTCAGGAAGCGACCTCGGCCGTCCGACCCTCCCCGACTTCGGCGGAAGATCCGGCCTGACGGAATAGATGGGAAGATCGAGCCCCGGGGTCAACGCCGGGCTTTCGTTCACATGCCGTACAGGTTGGAACCTTCACCATATGCTTCGCGTTCTCCGCGAAGATCGCGACCATCGAAAGGACTCTCTCCATGCGCGCCAAGCTTGCCCTCGTCGGCGTCAGCATCGCCGCCCTGCTGGGCGCCGCCGCCTGCACCACCACCGACCCCTACAGCTCGGCCCCGCGTCGCAACAACACGGGCACCGGCGCGATCGCCGGGGCCGTGGGCGGCGCCCTGCTCGGCTATCTGACCAACACCTCCAGCGGCGAGCAGGGCCGCAAGAACGCCCTGATCGGGGCCGGCATCGGCGCCCTGGCCGGGGCGGGCGTCGGCCAGTACATGGACCGCCAGCAGCGCGCGCTCGAAGCCGAACTGTCCGGCACCGGCGTCGGCGTCGCGCGCCAAGGCGACAACCTGGTGCTGCGGATGCCGTCCGACGTGACCTTCGCCACCAACCAGTCGTCGCTGGACGCCCGCTTCCTGCCGGTGCTGGACGACGTGGCCCGCGTGCTGAACGAATACGACCGCTCCATGATCGACGTCGTGGGCCACACCGACTCCTCGGGCGGCGACGCCATCAACCAGCCGCTGTCCGAACGCCGCGCCTCTTCGGTCGCCTCCTACCTGATCGACCGCGGCGTCCTGCGCGAACGCCTCTATGTGGCCGGCATGAGCGCCCGCGCGCCTATCGCCTCCAACGACACGGTGCAGGGCAAGGCCCAGAACCGGCGCGTCGAGATCCTGATCCGTCCCTTCACGGCCTGATCGGCGCGACGATCCGCGAATACGGGAGGGCGGCGCTCAACGCGCCGCCCTTTTTTCACGTCCGGACGCGGGAAACGGCGCCGCTTCCCGGCCTCCCCCTTGCCTTGGCGCGCGGTTTGGCGACCTGTTGGCGCAGCGGGAGATTCGAATGGACGAGGACGATCTGGGCCGGGCGATGAAGCTGGTCGCGATAGCCGCGGCCTCGGCCGTCGCGGTCGCCGCCGTCGTGATCGCTGTCGGCCGCCTGATCCTCTAATCAGGCCGCGTCGAGCGGGCGGCCAATGGAGAAGTAGCGGAAGCCCCGCGCCCGCATGTCCTCCGGGCGATAGACGTTGCGCAGATCGACCATGACCGGCTGATTCAACAGCAGCTTGATCCGGTCCAGGTCCAGGGCGCGGAACTGGTTCCACTCCGTCATGATGACGGCGACGTCGGCTCCGGCCAGGGCGTCATAGGGGCCGTCGGTGAAGACCACGCCGTCCAGCAGCCTGGCCGCCTCCTCCATGCCTTCGGGATCGAAGGCCTGAACCTTGGCGCCGCGCGCGATCAGGGCCGGAGCCAGGTCCAGCGAGGGCGCGTCGCGCATGTCATCGGTGTTCGGCTTGAAGGTCAGGCCCAGCAGGGCGATCGTCTTGCCCTTCAGCACGCCGCCCAGAGCCTCGGCGACCCGGTCGGCCAGGGCCTTCTTGCGCGCGTCGTTGATGGCCACAGTGGTCTCGATCAGCCGCAGCGGCGAGCCCGCGTCCGTCGCCGTGCGCACCAGGGCCAGGGTGTCCTTGGGAAAGCACGACCCGCCGTAGCCGGGGCCGGCGTGCAGGAATTTGGAGCCGATGCGGTTGTCCAGGCCGATGCCGCGCGCCACCTGCTGCACATCGGCGCCCACGGCCTCGCACAGGTCCGCCACCTCGTTGATGAAGGTGATCTTCATCGCCAGGAAGGCGTTGGCCGCATATTTGATCAGCTCGGACGTGCGTCGCCCGGTGAACATGAGCGGCGTCTCATTGAGGTTCAGGGGGCGGTAGAGTTCGGTCATGACGGCGCGGGCGCGCTCATCGGTCGTGCCGACCACCACCCGGTCGGGGCGCTTGAAGTCGCCGATGGCGGCGCCTTCGCGCAGGAACTCCGGGTTGGAGACGACGGCGAAGTCCGCCTCGGGACGGCGCGCGCGGATGATGCGCTCGATCTCGTCGCCGGTGCCGACCGGAACGGTCGACTTGGTCACCACCACGGTGAAGCCGTCCATCAGGTCGGCGATCTCCTCGGCCGCCGCATAGACGTAGGACAGGTCCGCATGGCCGTCGCCGCGACGCGAGGGCGTGCCCACCGCGATGAAGACCGCATCGGCCTGGCGAATGGCCTCGGCCCCATCGACGGCGAAGGCCAGCCGCCCGTCGCGGACGTTGCCCGCGACCAGATCATCCAGCCCCGGCTCATAGATGGGCATGATGTTCGAGCGCAGACGGTCGATCTTGGAGGCGTCCTTGTCGACGCAGGTCACCGTGTGGCCGAAGTCGGCGAAACAGGCGCCCGACACCAGTCCGACATAGCCGGTTCCGATCATGGCGACGCGCATGGACTGCTCCTCTAATCAACCGCTCCCCGCCGCAATAGCCCCGGTCGTCGCAGGGCGCCAGCAGCCCCTCGGACGCAGGCCGAAGAAAGCCAGGGGAAAAAGCCGGATTCGCCCGGCCGAGGAGCGGACGGAAAGGAACGCGGGGGGCCGACACGGACATAGGCTTCGGCCAAGAAAAAGGACGGCCGCCCCGAGGGATCGGCCGTCCTTGATGTCTTTCAACCCTGAGGCTTCGGGGGACCGCGCGGAGCGTTCCCCCTGTGCGCCTTAGAAGTTGATGTCGACGGTGGCGCGGCGGTTCAGCGGCTCGCGCACGCCGTCGCCGGTGGCCTTGGCCGGCTGGGTCTCGCCCTTGCCGTCCAGGGAGATCACGCCG
>JAFKFS010000164.1 GCA_017308115.1 Bordetella sp. | reverse complement strand
GGCGCCGTGATACTCGACCTCGGACGAGGCGTTGGAGCGGTCGCCCATCTTGTCCTTCAGCCGCATGACGCGGAAGCCCGCGTTGCGCGTCCCGTCCGGCAGCCAGCGCGGCAGGATGAAGCAGGTCAGCCCGCCCGGCGCATAGGCCAACGTCAGAAAGGCGTCGCACATCGGCGCCGAACAGAACCACTTGTGCCCGGTCAGGGAATACCAGCCGTCCTCGCCGACCGGCTCCGCGCGGGTGTTGTTGGCGCGCACGTCCGAGCCGCCCTGCTTCTCGGTCATGGCCATGCCCAGCGTCACGCCCGCCTTCTCGCCCGCCGGGCGCACGGCCGGGTCGTAGCGGCCGGACAGCACGCCCGCGATCCATGGGGCGCCCGCCGGATCGGCCTGAAGCGCCGCGACCGAGGCGTAGGTCATGGTCATGGGGCAGCTGGTCCCCGAATCCGCCTGGCCGGTCAGGAACAGGATGGCCGCGTGCAGCAGATGCCCGTTCGGCGTCCCGTCCCAGGCGCGGGCGGCCAAGCCTGCGCCCAGCCCCAGGTCCATCAGCTGATGATAGGCCGGATGAAACGTCACCTCGTCGATGCGGCGGCCGTAACGGTCGTGGGTGTCCAGCGCCGGCGGGACGCGATTGGCCTGCACGCCCCAGTCGATCACCTCGGCCGAGCCGCAGCGGCGGCCCAGATCGGTCAGCCGCCCGACATGCTCCGCCCCGCCCCAGCGCCGCACGGCGTCGTGCAGGGCCCGGTCGCCGGTGAAGAGGTCGACGTCCTACAGCGGCGGGGGCTGGTTGGCGACCTCATGGGTGTCGAGCCGCGCGACGGGACGCAAGGGGGACATGGCGGGCCTCCGTGTTCAGCGGAGGGAGGATGGCATGGGCCGGCGACGGCGGCGCCCCTCTCCCGATGGGAGAGGGCTTGAGCGCACGAGAGCGCAGCGATCGTCCTTGCGCGAAAGGGTGAGGGTTCGCGGGTGAAGTCGGCCGAAGGCCGCAGCGCGACGGCTTACGCCGACGGAAAGAACAAGCCCCTCACCCTTTGGCTGCTCCGCGCCGCCCTTCGGGTCGCCTTAGCCAATCGCCTTCGGCTCTTGGAGGCTCAAGCCCTCTCCCGCCGGGAGAGGGTGGGCTAAGGTCGCCCCAACGTGGGCCACGCCCCGGGCGCGGGCGATCTGCATCTGCTTCTGGCGTTCGGCGTAGCCCCGGCGTCGGCTCTCGTCGCGGTCGTCCCAGCAGCGGTCGCAGGCGACGCCCTCGACATAGCGTTCCGAGCGACGCCCCTCGGGGCTGACCGGCATGCGGCAGGCGCGGCACAGGCTGTGCTCGCCCTCGACCAGGCCGTGCTTCACGGCCACCCGCTCGTCGAAGACGAAGCATTCGCCGCGCCACAGGCTTTCCGGCTCGGGCACCGTCTCCAGATATTTCAGGACGCCGCCCTCGAGGTGATGCACGTCGCGCACCCCCTCGGCCTTGAGGAAGGCCGTGGCCTTTTCGCAGCGGATGCCGCCGGTGCAGTACATAGCCACCTTCGGCGGGGTCGGCCGGTCCAGCAGGGCGCGACCCTCGGTGCGGAACCAGTCGGCGAACTCGCGGAAGGTGCGGGTGTTGGGCTGGATCGCGCCCGCAAAGGCGCCGATCTCGCCCTCGTAGTCGTTGCGGGTGTCGATGACGACGGTGTCGGGGTCGGCGATCAGGGCGTTCCAGTCCTGGGGCGAGACATAGGTCCCGACGCCCTCGACCGGGTCGATGCCGGGCTGGCCCATGGTGACGATCTCGGCCTTCACCCGCACCTTCATGCGGTGAAAGGGCATTACCGAAGCGGTCGAATACTTCAGCTCCAGCCGCTCGAAGCCCGGCAGGGCGCGCACCCCGTCGACCACACGGGCGACGGCGGCGTCCGGCCCGGCGATCGTGCCGTTGATCCCCTCGTGCGCCACCAGCAGGGTGCCGCGCACCTCATGGCCGCACAGGTCCAGCAGATGCAGGCGCAGCGCCGCCGGATCGGCCACCGGCGCGAAACGATAAAGGGCGGCGACGGCGAAGGGCGGCGAAGACGACATCGGGGGAACGGCTGGGACGGTCACCGCCTTTCTATAGCGCCCCAGCGCCGCCCTCGCGACGCCAATCATCCGGAACCCAGAGTGACCGCTTCCCGGCTTGCTTCCCTCGCCGAAGCCGTGTGGACTGACCCTATGGTCGTCGCCGGTTCCCGCCTGCTCCGTTTCGTCCATGCGAGGGGCCGCCCCGCATGAGTTCGACCGCCGACGCCGCCCCGCCGGTTCCGCCGCCCGCCCCGCCGGAGCGCCCCTCGGCCCTGGCGGCGCTGCGGCGCCCGATTTTCCGGGCGGTGTGGATCACCAGCCTGATCACCAATTTCGGCGGCCTGATCCAGTCGGTGGGCGCGGCCTGGATGATGACCTCCATCGCCTCGGCCCAGATGGTCGCCCTGGTGCAGGCGTCGGTCACCCTGCCGATCATGCTGCTGTCGCTGGCGGCGGGGGCGCTGGCCGACACCGTGGACCGGCGCAAGATCATGCTGACGGCCCAGACCTTCATGCTGCTGGTCTCGGCGGGACTGGCGGGCATGACCTGGATGGGGTGGATCACCCCCTGGGTGCTGCTGACCTTCACCTTCCTGATCGGCTGCGGCGTCGCCTTCAACGGACCGGCGTGGCAGGCCTCGGTCGGCGACATGGTCCCGCGCGAGGACCTGGCCGGGGCCGTGACCCTGAATTCCATGGGCTTCAACATGGCCCGCAGCGTCGGTCCGGCCATCGGCGGCCTGATCGTGGCGGCGGCGGGCGCCGCGGCGGCCTTCGCCGTCAACGCCGTCAGCTATGTCGGCCTGCTGATCGTGCTGTTCCGCTGGAAGCCCGAGCGGCCCAAGCAGACCCTGCCGCGCGAGGGGCTGCTGGCGGCCATGGCGGGGGGGCTGCGCTACGCCTTCCTGTCGCCGCGAGTGACGGCGGTGCTGCTGCGCGCCGTGGTGTTCGGCGTCGGCGCCAGCGCGGTCCAGGCCCTGATGCCGGTCGTCGCGCGCGAAGGCGGCGGCGGCCCGCTGATCTTCGGCCTGCTGCTGGGCGCCTTCGGGGTCGGGGCGGTCGGCGGGGCCCTGTTCGTCGGGCGGCTGCGCGCCAGGTACGAGACGGAGACCATCGTCCGCGTCGCCGCCCTGGTCTTTGCGGCGGCCGCCCTGGGCCTGGGCTTCATCCCCCGGCTGGCCGTCACCCTGCCGGCCCTGATGCTGGCGGGCGCGGGCTGGGTGCTGGTGCTGTCCAGCTTCAACGTCACGGTGCAGATGTCGGTGCCGCGCTGGGTCGTGGCGCGGGCGCTGGCGCTGTATCAGATGGCGGCCTTCGGCGGCATGGCGGGCGGCAGCTGGCTGTGGGGCGCCCTGGCCCAGGCCCACGGCGTCGATCTGGCGCTGGGCATGTCGGCCGGAGTGCTGCTGCTGTGCGTGCTGATCGGCCTGAAGGCGCCCCTGCCCTCGACCGCCAATCTGAACATGGACCTGCTGCGCCGCTGGACCGAGCCGCAGACCGCCCTGGCCATAGAGCCGCGCAGCGGCCCGGTGGTCGTCACCATCGCCTATCGCATCCGCGAGGCGGACATCGACGCCTTCCTGGCCCTGATGGACGAACGGCGCCGCATCCGCCGCCGCGACGGCGCGCGCCAGTGGCGGCTGATGCGCGACCTGGCCGAGCCGCAGATCTGGACCGAGAAATACCAGACGCCCACCTGGCTGGACTACGTCCGCCACAACCAGCGCATCACCCACGCCGACGCCGCCGTCAGCGAAGGCATCCGCGCCCTGCACCAGGGGCCGGACAAGCCGGTCGTCCATCGGATGATCGAGCGCACCACCGCGCCCCTGGCCGCCAATCTGCACGGCGAGCGCCACTATGGAGAGCCGCTGACCGATCCGACCCGATCCTCCTAGGGACCCGCTCGCCGCGCCTGACCGATATAGTGAGCAAATAATCAACCCTGACGGGCCGATCACAGACAGTCCTTGTCACCCTGGCCGATATTGCGACGCACACAAACTGCGACTTGCGCGATGGGCGCAAAATCTGGTCTAGGAGGCCGCGCGTCTGGTTCGCGTAAGGTCAAGACCCATGAAGATCGCAATCCTCGGCGCCGGCGTCATCGGCGTGACCACCGCCCACTACCTGGCCCGCCAGGGGCACGAGGTCGTCGTCGTCGACCGCCAGAACGGCCCGGCGCTGGAGACCAGCTTCGCCAATGCGGGCGAGATCTCGCCCGGCTATTCCTCGCCCTGGGCCGCGCCCGGCATTCCGGCCAAGGCGGTCAAGTGGCTGTTCATGCGCCACGCCCCGCTGATCCTGCACCCGCACCTGAACGTGGCGACCGTGCGCTGGCTGCTGGCCCTGCTGCGCAACTGCACCTCGACCCGCTATGCGCTGAACAAGGCGCGGATGGTGCGCCTGGCCGAATACAGCCAGGTGGTGCAGACGGCGCTGAACGAAGAGCTGGGCCTTGAGTACGACCACCGCACCCAGGGCACGCTGCAGCTGTTCCGCACCCAGAAGCAGCTGGACGGCATCTACAAGGACACCGAGGTCCTGCGCGAAGGCGGCGTCCCGTTCGAGGTGCTGGACCAGGACGGCTGCATCCGCGCCGAGCCGGGCCTGAAGGCCACCCGCGACCTGTTCGTCGGCGGCCTGCGCCTGCCGCGCGACGAGACGGGCGACTGCTTCAAATTCACCAACGCCCTGGCCGACCACGCGGCGGCGACGCAGGGCGTGACCTTCCAGTACGGCACGACGATTCAGGCTCTGATCGCCGAGGGCGGCCGCATCACCGGGGTCAAGACCGACAAGGGCGTGGTGACGGCCGACGCCTATGTGCTGGCCCTGGGTTCGTACTCGCCCCAGATGGTCAAGCCGCTGGGCATGACCCTGCCGGTCTATCCGGTGAAGGGCTATTCGATCACCGCCCCGATCATCAATGAGCCCGCCGCCCCCGTCTCGACCATTATGGACGAGAGCTACAAGGTGGCCATCACCCGCCTGGGCGACCGTATCCGCGTGGGCGGCATGGCCGAGATCTCGGGCTACAACAACGTCCTGCCGGAACAGCGCCGCAATACGCTGGAGCATTCGGCGGGCTCGCTCTTCCCCGGCGCGGGCGACCTGAAGGCGGCCAGCTACTGGTCCGGCCTGCGCCCGATGACGCCGGACGGCACCCCCGTCGTCGGCGGGACGAAGCTGGACAACCTGTTCCTGAACACCGGCCACGGGACGCTGGGCTGGACCATGGCCTGCGGCTCGGCCCGCGTCGTCGCCGACCTGGTCAGCGGCCGCACGCCGGACATCGAGACGGCCGACCTGGGCATCGCGCGCTACGGGCGCTGATCGCCTGAAGGCGCTCGGACCGCCCGCGGCAGGCCCCGCCCCTCGTCGAGCGGCGCGGAGAGTACGACCGGCGGCGGAGCGCCCGCGATCATGACCCGCAACGGGTTGGCGGGATCCGAAAGCAGCCGCGCCGTCATGGCCAGGGAGATGACCACCAGCAGGGGCCGGATCAGGCGCGGCCCGAAGCGCATGGCCGCGTGCGAGCCCAGCCGCCCGCCGATGAACTGGCCCACCGCCATGATCCCGGCCAGCGCCCAGACAATGTGGCCGCCGACGGCCAGGACGACGATGCCGACGATGTTGCTCATCAGGTTCAGCGCCTTGGTGTGCGCCGTCGCCCGCGTCAGCCCCATGCCCAGCAGCATGACAAGGCTGAGCGCGAAGAAGGACCCCGTCCCCGGCCCGAAGAAGCCGTCGTAGAAGCCGATCCCGCCCGCCGCGAAGGCGTAGGCCAGGGGCGTCAGCCGGGCGTGGGCGTCCTCGTCCGCCGCCTTGGGGCCGAGCAGGAAGTAGAGGGCGATGCCGACCAGCAGCACGGGCAGCAGGATCATCAGCCAGCGCGTGTCGACCAGGGTCACGGCGAAGGCGCCCAGCCCCGCCCCGGCCGCCGTCAACAGCATCGGCCAGCGGATCAGGCGGAAATCCACCCGCCCCTTGCGCCAGAAGTTCCACAGGGCCGAGGCCGTGCCGACGCTGCCCTGGACCTTGTTGGTGGCGATGGCCGCGACCGGGTTCAACCCGACCGACAACAGGGCCGGCAGGGAGATCAGCCCCCCGCCCCCGGCGATGGCGTCGATGAAGCCGGCGATCACCGACGCGACGCCCAGCAGGGCGATGATCTCAGGCGTCAGGTCGAACACGGCCACGGGGCTCCCTTCAGGCGGGCGCTATAGACCCGCCCGCAACGAACCGCCACCGCCACCGCCCCGCGGCCGGAAACGGGCGAGAGAATCCACGCCGAGGCGCCAGACGGCCGAACGGCTCAAGCGATGAACAAGGAAGGCCCGGCGCCGCGCCATTTTCACGCTCAAACCGAAGTGGCGCACCCGACACGATTCGAACGTGTGACCTTTGCCTTCGGAGGGCAACGCTCTATCCAGCTGAGCTACGGGTGCGTCTGCGGCGTGAGGCCGGAGGGCGGTGCTTACAGCATGGGCGAGACCGCCTCAATCCTGAATCTGGCCGCGCCTTCTTTCTCGGCGCGGAGGCGGCCGCCGGACGCTTCCGGTCGATCCGGAGGAGGCGCGCAACCAGCGGGGGCGAGCGGCGTTAAGGCCAAGGTTCAAATCTCAGAGGGGCTATCACCCATGCGCATCCGCACCCTGACCATCGCCGCCGCCTCGGTCCTGGCGCTTGGCGCCGCCGCCTGCACCCAGGCCGAGCAGAAGAAGGCCGAGGCCAACGCCGAAGCCGCCGGAGACAAGGCCGCCGACGTCGCCGCCCAGACCGGCGAGGTCGTCGAATCCGGCGCCATGAAGGCCGCCCAGGCGGTCGAGCAAGGCGCGGGCAAGATCGCCGACAAGCTGGAAGACAAGCAGGCCCAGGCCGCCGCCGAGGGCCGCCCCGGCGCCGTCGATCCGGCCACGGACCGGCGCGTCCCGGCCAAGAACTGATTCGATCCCTTCATCCCCTTGCGGGAGAAGGAGGGCCGTCAGGGCCGGATGAGGCGTGTCAGCGCTGATCTCGAAGAGGAGCGGCGTCAGGTTCGCGCCTGCTCTTCAAATGACGCCGCCGACACCCCTCGTCCGTCTCGCTCCGCGAGCCGCCTTCTCCCACACGGGGAGAAGGGTCATTGTTCGGCCAGCAGATGATCGACCAGGGCCCTGGCCTCGGCGCCGGCCCAGTCGGCCTCGCCGGTCAGGACGGCGCGGACGCGGCCCCGGCGATCCAGCAGAACGGTCTGGGGCATGGCGCCCTTGCCCGGAAACGCGAAGGCCAGCTGGAACTTCGGGTCGATGTAGAATGAAAGCGGCGGGTGTCCCGCGATGAAGGCGCGCGCCTCATCCGCCGTCTTTTCCGCGTCCATGCTGACGGCGACGACGACGAAATCCTCGCGCCCCTTGTAGTGGTCGGCCAGGGCCGCCAGGGTCGGCATCTCGATCCGGCAGGGCGCGCACCAGGTGGCCCACAGGTTCACCACCGCCACCTTGCCCGCGAAGTCGCCCAGGCGGACGTCGCCGCCCTCGGCGTCCTTGAATACATAGTCGGGCGCGGCCTGCGAGGCGGGGGTCCGCAGCGCCGACAGCGATCCCCGGGCGAAGGCCGCCAGCTGAGGATCGAGCGCCTCGGCGGCGGGCGGCGCGGACTCTTTGCCTCCGCCCTTCTGATTGACGTATAGCAGCGCCGCGCCCACGCCGATCACCGCGATCGCCGCCGCCGTCGCCACGCCCGCCCAAGTCCGTCCAGAGCCGCTCATGTCCGATACGCCTTCCAAACCACAGTCCGCCGCGACCGCCGGGGCCGCGCCTCAGGGGCAGTCTCTATGGGGCGGACGCTTCAGCGCCAAGCCCGCCGACATCATGCAGGCCATCAACGTCTCCATCGGCGTCGACAAACGCCTGTGGGCGCAGGACCTGGCCGGCTCGCGGGCCCATTGTCGCATGCTGGAGACGCAGGGCATCATCGCCGCTGCGGACGCCGAGGCGATTCTGGGCGGACTGGACGTGATCGAGGGCGAGATCCGCGACGGCTCCTTCCCCTTCCGCGACGCCTATGAAGACATCCATATGAACGTCGAGGCCCGCCTGTCGGAGCTGATCGGCGAGCCGTCGGGGCGTCTGCACACGGCGCGCAGCCGCAACGATCAGGTGGCGACGGACTTCCGCCTGTGGGTGCGCGACGCCTGCGACCGCACCGTGGCGCAACTGAAGGACCTGCAAGGCGCCCTGCTGGACCGGGCGGAACAGCACGCGGGCGACCTGATGCCGGGCTTCACCCACATGCAGACCGCCCAGCCGGTGACATTCGGCCACCATCTGATGGCCTATGTCGAGATGTTCGGCCGCGACGCGGGCCGCTTCGCCGACGCCCGCGCCCGCATGAACGAGAACCCGCTGGGCGCCGCCGCCCTGGCCGGTTCGCCCTTCCCGATCGACCGCCACATGACGGCGCAGGCCCTGGGCTTCGACCGACCGATGGCCAACAGCCTGGACGCCGTGTCGGACCGCGACTTCGCGCTGGAGAGCCTGGCCGCCGCCTCGATCGCGGCGGGCCACCTGTCGCGTCTGGCCGAGGAGATCGTGGTGTGGATGACGCCGATGTTCGGCTTCGCCACCCTGCCCGACGACCTGACCACCGGCTCGTCCATCATGCCGCAGAAGCGCAACCCGGACGCCGCCGAACTGGTGCGGGCCAAGACGGGCCGCATCAACGGCGCCCTGATCGCCCTGACCACGGTGATGAAGGGCCTGCCTCTGGCCTATTCCAAGGACATGCAGGAGGACAAGCCGCCGGTGTTCGAGGCCTTCGACGCGCTCGACCTGGCGCTGACGGCCATGACCGCCATGGTCGCCGCCATCCGTCCCAATACCGGGAAGATGGCCGCCGCCGCCGGGGCGGGCTTCTCGACCGCCACCGATCTGGCCGACTGGCTGGTGCGCGAACTGAACCTGCCCTTCCGCCAGGCGCACCACGTCACCGGCGCCGCCGTGAAGCGGGCCGAGGCTCTGGGCCTGGGTCTGGGCGATCTGCCGCTGAGCGAATTGCAGGCCCTGGATGGCCGGATCACCGAAGGCGTGTATGAAGTGCTGACGCCCGAAGCCTCCTGCGCCAGCCGCCAGAGCTTCGGCGGCACGGCGCCGGAACAGGTCCGCGCGCGCATCGCCGACTGGAGAGGCCGCCTGTGAAGAAGACCCTGATCCTGGCGGGCGCCGCCGCCCTTCTGCTGGCCGGTTGCGGCCGCATGGCCGAGCTCGAGCCGCCGCAGGGCGCCGCGCCGAAGAAGCAGACCGAGCGCGCCGTCCGCGACCGCTCGGCCGAGCATCTGCCCGAACCGGCGATGCAGAACCTGCCGCCGCGCCAGATGCCCATCGACAACGGCACGTCCGACCCGTTCGGCAAGCCGCCGCCGATGAACTGAGCCTCCTTCCCAAAAAGCCTGACTGGACTCCCCGCCGGTGCACTATTTCGATCTCAAGGACGGCGTCCTGCACGCCGAGGGAGTCTCGCTGGAGACGCTGGCGGACAGCGTCGGCACCCCGACCTACGTCTATTCCTCGGCCACCCTGCGCCGTCACTACGGCCTTCTGCGCGAGGCGTGCGACGCGCATGGGAGCGCGCTGGGCGGGGATGGGGGCGAGGCCCTGATCGCCTTCGCGGTCAAGGCCAACTCCAACCTGTCGGTGCTGGCCACCCTGGCGCAGTTGGGCTGCGGCGCAGACACCGTGTCCGAGGGCGAGATCCGTCGCGCCCTGGCCGCCGGGATTCCGGCCGAGCGCATCATCTTCTCGGGCGTGGGCAAGACGGACGCCGAACTGGCCTTCGCCATCGAACAGGGCGTGCGCCAGATCAACGTCGAGTCCTCGGCCGAACTGGATCGGCTGATCGCCGTCGCGGCCGCCAAGGGCGCCGCCCCCGCCATCGCCATCCGCGTCAATCCGAAGATCGGCGCGGGCGGCCACGCCAAGATCACCACCGGCGGCGCCGGCGACAAGTTCGGCGTGCCGGTCGAGGAGGCGATGGCCCTCTACGCCCGGGCCTCCGCCTCGCCCCACGTGACGCCGGTGGGGCTGGCCTGCCACATCGGCAGCCAGATCACCGACCTGAGCCCGCTGGAGGCCGCCTTCCGCGTGCTGCGCCGGATGACGGAAGACCTGCGCGCCCAGGGGCACAGCGTCACCCGGCTCGACCTCGGCGGCGGCCTGGGCGTGCCCTATTACGGCGAGGCGGCGACGCCCTCCCCGGCCGACTACGTGGCCATGACCGCGCGGGTGCTCGACGGGCTGAACGTCGAGGCCGCCTTCGAGCCGGGCCGCCTGATGGCCGCCAATGCGGGCGTGCTGCTGAGCCGGGTCATCCAGGTCAACGAACGGACCGACGGCCGCCGCTTCCTGGTGCTGGACGCGGCGATGAACGACCTGATGCGCCCGGCCCTCTACGACGCCTTCCACGACCTCAAGCCGGTGCGGCCCGTGGCGGGCGAGGCTCTGCCTTACGATGTCGTCGGCCCGGTCTGCGAGACGGGGGACACCTTCGCCCGCGACCGCGACCTGCCGCCGCTGAAGGCGGGCGACCTGGTCGTCTTCATGAGCGCCGGGGCCTATGGCGCGGTCATGAGCGGCGAGTACAACACCCGCCCCCTGGCCGCCGAAGTCCTGGTCGACGGCGAGCGCAGCGCGGTCATCCGCCCGCGCCCGACCTATGAGGAGATGCTCGCCCGCGAACCGATGGCGGAGTGGCTGGCGTAGCAAGCGGCGAGTTTTCACAACCCTCTCCTTTTGGGAGAGGGCTTGAGCCTCCAAGAGCGAAGCGATTGGCTAAGGCGAAAGGGTGAGGGTTCGCGGGTGAAGTCGGCCGAAGGCCGTGGCGCGACGGCTTACGCCGACTGACAGGACAAACCCCTCACCCTTTCGCGCAAGAACGATCGCCTTCGGCTCTCGTGCGCTCAAACCCTCTCCCGCCGGGAGAGGGTAAGCCCCCTCGCCCCCTAATCCAGGGCGCAGATGTCGGGCAGGCCGCGCAGGCCGCCCGCGTGGTCCAGGCCGTAGCCGACCAGGAAGCGGTTCGGCGCCTCCCAGCCGACGAAGTCCGGCTCGGGCGCGCGGGGCCTGGGCCAGGGCTTGCGGGCGAAGACGCAGGTCAGCACCTCGGCGGCGCCCGCCTCCTTGGTGATCCGCACCGCCTCGGCCAGCGACAGGCCGGTGTCGAACACGTCGTCCAGGATCAGAACCTTCCTGCCCGTCAGCGGCCGCTGATAGGGGGCGCGGACCTCGATCCGCCCCCGGCTGGTCTGCTCGTCGCCGTAGGAGGCCAGCCACAGGGCGTCGAAGCGGACGTTGCGCCCCTCGCGGGCCAGGGCGCGGGTCAGGTCGGCGGCGAACCACAGGCCGCCCGTCAGCAGGACGGCGGCCACCGTCTCATCATCGACATGGGGGGCGATGCGGCGCGCCAGATCGGCCACGACGGCCTCGATCTCGGCCTGGGACAGAAGAACCGTGGGGGCGGGCGTCGGTCGGGTGTCAGCCATGGTCCCGGCGATACCCTTTTCGCACGGCCGGAGTCGAGAGGCGAACCGGAGTCGAGAGGCGAACCGGTGTCGAGAGGCGAAGCGGCCAGGCCGAGGGCCGAAGCAGGTTCAGCGGCGCAGGCCGCCGTCCTCGCGCACGGCGCTGTCGGCCGCGGTCTTTGCTCGGGGCGTCGCCGGGGACGCCTCGGCTTGGGGCGGTTTGGGCGGCGTCAGCACGAAATCCACCTTCATGCCCACGGCCTTGCGTTCGGGATCGGGCATGACGACAGCGAACCCCTCCACCTTGCCGGGCAGGACGGGCGGGCCATCAAGACGTTTGACGCGGCTGGCCACCACAGCGCCCTTGGCGTCGAGCAGGGCGATGTAGATCGGCGGCGCGACGATCTCCCCGTCGCGAATGTTGCGCACCACCGCCGAGACCACCACCTTGCCGGCGTCATGCGGGGCGGTCCGGGCCCTCTGGGCTTCGAACTGCAGGCCGACCGTGTTCACGTCCAGTCCGAGCGACCGGTAGACCCCCGCCGCCGGCGGGAAGGCGCGGGCGATCTCCTCGCGGAACAGGACGCCGCCGGTCAGCAGGCCCAGCGCCACGGCCGCCGCCGCCGCCCAGGCCGCCCCGGCCGCCGCCGCCTGGCGCACGCGACGCTGGCGCTCGGCCTTGGCGCGGAAGACGCGCGGCAACTCCGGCGCCGGAGTCTCGGCGAAGCTGTCGTAGCGGGGCGCGGCCTCGGCCTCCTCGGCCGCGAGGGCCTGCGGCTCCAGCTCCAGGGGGACGTCCTCAAGGGTCGCGCGCCAGTCATGACCGCACGACTTGCAGCGCACGCGACGGCCGTTCGGCCCGATCGCCTCGTCGGGAACGAAATAGCTAGTGGCGCAGGCGGGACAGGTCAGTATCATGTCAGCTGACTGTGAGGCTTATCGCCCCCTCCTGTCGCGGCGCAACGCCCCGGTCCAATACGAAACTCGATGTCCGATCCGATCCGCCGCGCCGCCGAACCTGACTCCGCGCCCGACGCCGTCCGCCTCAGGGGCGTGGGCTTCGGCTATGCGGACAGGCCCGCCGTGCTGCGGGACGTTAACCTTACTCTGCCAAACGGCTCTTTCCACTTCCTTACCGGACCGTCCGGAGCGGGCAAGTCCTCGCTGCTGCGATTGCTGACGCTGGCGGCGCGGCCGCAGGCGGGGCGAATCAGTCTGTTCGGCCGGGACGTGACCCACCTTCACCGGCGCGAGATTCCGGCCCTGCGTCGCCGCATGGGCGTCGTCTTTCAGGACTTCCGCCTGCTGGACCACCTGTCCGCCTTCGACAACGCGGCCCTGCCGCTGCGCCTGGCGGGCGAGCGGCCCGCCGACTACGCCGCCGATGTGGAGGAGATGCTGCGCTGGGTCGGCCTGGGCGGGCGGCTGGACGCCCTGCCGCCCACCCTGTCCGGCGGCGAGAAGCAGCGCCTGGCCATCGCCCGCGCCGTGGTGACGCGCCCGCGCCTGATCCTGGCCGACGAGCCGACCGGCAGCGTCGACCGGCCGATGGGCGAGAAGCTGATGCGGCTGTTCCAGTCGCTGAACAGGCTGGGCGCCACTGTCCTGATCGCCAGCCACGACGAGGCCCTGGCCGAGCGCAGCGGCGCCGCCGTGCTGCGGCTGGAAGGCGGGCGGCTGGAGCAGATCGCGCCCGCCGGCGTCCCGGCCGCCTCTCCCGCCGCCTCGGGGGCCCTCGCATGATCGGCCGCTGGGGCGACGCCCGACCCGAACTGCTGCCGCGCGAGGCGGGCGGCGAGCGCTGGCTGGTCGTGGTCATCGCCGTGCTGTGCTTCCTGGCCTCGATCGCCGCCGTCGGCGCCCTGGCCGCCGACCGGGCCGCGCACGGCTGGGCGCGGCAACTGCGGGCCGAGGCGACCGTGCAGGTGCGCCCGCGCGTCGACGAGACCGGCCCCGCCGCCGCCGCCCGCGCCGCCGAGACCCTGGCGGGCGTCGACGGCGTGGCCGAGGCCCAGGCCCTGGACCGCAAGGCGGCCGAGGCCCTGCTGCGCCCCTGGGTGGGGGAGGCGGCCCTGCCCGACCTGCCCCTGCCCTATCTGGTCATCGTCCATCTGGACCCGCAGGCGCCCGCCGGCGCCCCCGTCCTGAGCCGCGCCCTGGCCGAGGCCGGGCTGGACGCCACCGTCGACGACCACAGCCTGTGGCGCGGCGAGGTCGAGCG
>JAFKFS010000163.1 GCA_017308115.1 Bordetella sp. | reverse complement strand
GCCCTGTCAGATCAGATGGTGCGGTCGAGAAGACTCGAACTTCCACGGGTTGCCCCACAGCGACCTCAACGCTGCGCGTCTACCAATTCCGCCACGACCGCTCGCATCGGAGGGCGGGCAATAGCGGAGAGCCGACGGAAAGAAAAGAGGGTTTTGCGGAACAGGTGAAATTCCCTCTCCCGCCGGGAGAGGGAAAGGTTATGCCGCGCCCGCCATGAAGTCATAGACGTCCGCCGGGCGCGTCACCGTGATGGCGATGCGGTCGTCGCGAATCTCGATCTCGCCGCGCGCGACCGGGTGGTTGTTGGCCAGGATCCAGACCTCGTCCTTTTCCGAGGCGTCCAGCGGGATCACCGCGCCGCGGCCCATGCGCAGCAGTTGCTGCATCGGCAGGACCGAACGGCCCAGCACGACCGAAATCTCGACATCGACGGATTCGATCTGGCTCAAAGAGGATACTCGCAAATCAACGGGCGGCCCTTGCGCCGCCGCGTTCAGCCCCACATTGAGGGCATCATGCTTGCCGACCCGTTAAACTCTTCACAACGTCGCCTGCTTCGCGAGGACGGCCGCCCGGTCGAATGGGCCTTGTCGTCCGGCTATGTCGATTACGCCGCCGCCGAGGCCGCCATGGAGGCGCGCGTCGCCGCCATCGCCGCCGGAGAGGCCGAGGAACTGGTCTGGCTGCTGGAGCATCCGCCGCTCTACACCGCCGGGGTCTCGGCCCGGGACGACGACCTGCTGACGCCCGATCGTTTTCCCGTTCATCGGACGGGGCGGGGCGGGCAGTTCACCTATCACGGGCCGGGCCAGCGCGTGGCCTATGTCATGCTGGACCTGAACCGGCGCGGCAAGGACGTGCGCGGCTTCGTTCATGGGCTTGAGGACTGGATCATCGGCGCCCTGGACCGCTTCGGCGTCGCGGCGGGGATGCGCGAGGGCCGCGTCGGCGTCTGGGTCGAGCGCAAGGGCGCGGGCTGGAGCCGCGAGGACAAGATCGCCGCCATCGGCGTCAAGGTGCGCAAATGGGTCAGCTTCCACGGCGTCAGCCTGAACGTGGAGCCGGACCTGGACCATTTCGGCGGCATCGTGCCGTGCGGCATCACCGAACACGGCGTGACCAGCCTGGTCGATCTGGGCGTTCTGGCGACGATGGATGAGGCGGACGACGCGCTGAAATCGTCTTTCCAGCGGGTGTTCGGGCCGGTTCAGCCGGGCGTCGCGCCGCTCTGAGGCCGGGCGCCCGGCGCGGCGCCGTGACGGTTGAACCCCGCCTGGCCCGGCAGGATCGCAAGGTCGAGGGCGGCGAGGGCGACGGCGGCCGCCGCGACCCAGTCCAGCGGCGTCAGCGGCTGGGGCCAGGCCAGGGCGAAGGCCAGCAGGACGGGACCGCTCCACCATCCCGAGCGTCCCCGGTCGTGCAGCCGCTGTGACAGGACGCAGAAGCCGCCGTAGATCAGAGCGGCCGAGACGAGGGCGTGAACCCAGCCGGGGAGGGGCAGAAGAAGGTCGGCCGCCGCCCAGGCGCCGATCAGGCACGCCGCGCCCGACAGAAAACGGAACCGGCCGATGCGCCCCGTGGAGTTGAGAAAAAGATCGGCCAGGGCGGTCATTCGCAAGCACGCGGCGTTTCGGCGCTCGCGCGCCTGCGGAAACCACGGCCTAGACGGGAAACGGGCGCGCGTAAACGTCGCGAGGCCGCAAGCCACGCAGGGGGTGGCGACGGGGGCTTCAATGAGTCTAAAACACGCCCAAGCCGCATTCTGACGGACTGGGAGAAACCCTATGCAACGCCTGCTTTCCGCTTCGGCGGCCGTACTGGCCCTGACCTTCGGCGCCTCGGCCGTTTCGGCCCAGAACTTCAGCGATCTGGCGCGTACGGACCTTCAGGCCATGCACGCGGCCCTGCGCGACAATCATCCGGCCGCCGTGACGCCGGGCGAGGCCGGGGCGCCCTTCCGGGCCTGGCTGGACGCCGGCCTGCAACAGGCCCTGGCCAAGACGGGCCAGGTCAACAGCGGCGACAGCCACGCCTATCTGCTGCGCTGGTACGCCAACGGCTTCCGCGACTCCAACATCGCCGCCCGCCCGACCTATGAGGGCCTGGGCCCCTATTTCGCCACCAGTTGGCCGGGCGTGGCCACGGCCTGGCGCAACGGCCAGTATGTCGTCTCCTATGTTCAGGAAGGCGTGCGCGGCGCGCCGCCGCTGGGCGCCGTGCTCAAGAGCTGCAACGCCGAGCCGATCGAGGACCTAGCCAAGGCCAAGCTGGACCAGTTCGAGGCCGACCTGACCACGGAGGCCGGCCGCGTCCGCAGCGCCCCCTATCTGCTATGGAACCGCAACAACCCGATGACCACGGGCGTGCCGGGAACCTGTGAGTTCCAGGTCGGTCGCCGCACCCGCGCCTTCACCCTGTCGCCGCAGCCCGCGACGGCCCAGACCCTGGAAGCCGCCTATCGCGCCTCGGTCTATACGCCGTCCGGCGCGCCGCTCTCGATCGAGACGGTCGACGGCCGTCCGTGGATCAACGTCCATTCCCTGGCGGACGATGCGGGCTGGGACGCCTTCTTCGCCCAGGTCGAGGCCCAGGCCGCGGCCATCCGCGGGCCCCAGGGCTTTGTGCTGGACCTGCGCGGCGCCGGCGGAACGTCGGCCAACGCCACCTCGCGCGGCTATGGCCTGGCCAACCGCATCTGGTCGCCCGACTTCACCGTCAGCCGCCAGCCGGAAGCCGGACAGGTCACCTATCGCGCCACCCCGGCCAACCGTCAGTGGTTCGTCGATACCCTGAACCGGATGCAGTCCGATCCGCGCTTCGTGCAGGAATCGGGCGCGGTGATCGAGCAGACCCAGGCCATCGTCGCCGCCTTCGACGGCGCCATCGCCGCCGGTCAGGCGACCTTTGTCATGCCGGGCCGTCCGGCGACCCCGGACACCGGCGCCGCCAACCCGGTGCGGGGCCAGGTCATCGTCCTGGTGGACGCCGGCTGCTCGGGCGGATGCCTGGACGCCCTGGACCTGCTGAGCCGCCTGCCCAACGTGCGCATCGCCGGCACGACCACGGCCGAGGACACCATCTTCATCGAGCCGACCGTGCTGCGCCTGCCGTCCAACTACGCCGACCTGAGCTACGGTCATAAGGCCTGGACCACGCGCCAGCGCGGCAACAACGCCCCGTACGCGCCGTCGGGCGCCCTGGCCTACGCCGGCGACGCGACGGATGAAGCCGCCGTGCGGACCTGGGTGAACGGCCTGTTCGGCGCCTGATCCGAACGATCATTCCGGGCTATCGAGGGCCGGACGGTGGAACGACCGTCCGGCCCTTCCTATTTTCAGACCATGACCCAGACCGAATCCCACGACCCGATGCGCTCCGCCTCCGGCTTTGACCTGACGCCGCCGACCGACAGCCAGCGGGCGACGCTGGAGGCGGCTCTCTCGCCCGAAGAGAAGCGCGTCCTCCTGGCCCACGGCACCGAGGCGCCCTTCTGCGGGACCCTGCTGCACGAGAAGCGGGCGGGCGTCTTCTGCTGCCGCGAATGCGGCCTGCCGCTGTTCCGCTCGGCGACCAAGTTCGAGAGCGGCACGGGCTGGCCCAGCTTCACCGAGCCGGTCGACCCGGCTCACGTCCGCGCCGTGAGGGACGACAGCTACGGCATGGTGCGGGTGGAAACCCGCTGCGCCCGCTGCGACAGCCACCAGGGGCACGTCTTTCCCGACGGGCCGCCGCCGACGGGCCTGCGCTACTGCATCAATTCGGTCGCGCTCGGTTTCGTCGCTGACGGCGACCCCCTGCCTGATCCCCTGGGACGCGGGGAAGCAAGGCGCGACAACGGGACGGCCTGATCTTGGCCGCATTTGAGGATAGGGTGGTCGTGAACGGGAGCAGATGCGTATGCTGATCGAACTCATGGCCGCCTCCCTCCTGCTGGCGAGCAGCGACCCCGAAGGCGTGGTTTCGACCGCGCCGCGCGCGGGTTCGGGCGCCGTGCCGACGGCGAGCGCCGCCGCCCTGGCCGAGACGGTCGGCGACGCCTCGCCCGCCGTGACCCTGCAGACCGCGACGCCCCACGGCCTGACGACCGAAGAGCAGATTTCCCGCTGGATCGGCGAGCGCAAGGCGGAGGCCCCGCCCGTGGAGACTTGGACGGACGCCTGGGAGGAGGCCGCCCCGCGCAGGATGCACGGCGTGGTCAGCGCCGGAATCGGCACCGGCGGCTACAAGGACTTCGGCGCGGCGGTGTCCCTGCCGCTGGGGGAGAACGGCACGCTGAACCTCAGCTTCAGCCAGACCAGGAACGCGCCCTGGGCTTATGGCTACGGTTACGGCCCCTATGGTTTCGATTCCTACGGTTTCGGGCCGGGGCTTCATGGGCTGGACGACTACGGCCGCCGCAGTTGGCGTGAGCGTCCAAGCCGAATCCGTCCGTTCGATCTTGACGATGAGCGCCGAGTGACGCCGGGCGACGCCGCGAAATAGGAGGTCCGGCCTCCAAAGTGCGGCCTGAGGGTCACGCCATGCGCTTTTTCCCCCCAGGCGTCGCATCGCCGCATTCCCTTTCCATGGTCTGATCCCATATGCCCTCGGGCAAAGGATCAGTATGGACAGTTTGCTTACCTCGATCGCCGACTTCATCGCCCGCAACGCCATGTGGGCCGGCGTGATCCTCGGCGCCGTGACCTTTTTCGAGTCTCTGGTCGTGATCGGCGCCTTCGTGCCGGCGACGGGGCTTCTGGTCGCGGCGGGCGGCCTGGTGGCCGCGGGCGTGCTGGACCCCTTCACCGTCATCGGCGGCTGCGTCATCGGCGCCGTCATGGGCGACGCCATCTCCTACTGGATCGGACGGCGGCTGGGCACGCGGGTGCTGCGCCACCATCTGCTGGTCCCGCACCGCCGCAAGCTGGCCTGGACGCGCCTGTATTGCCGCCGCTACGGGGTGGCCTCCATCTTCATCGGCCGCTTCTTCGGCCCCTTGCGCGCCTTCGTGCCGGTGATGGTGGGCGTGCTTCAGATGCGCCAGCGCGTGTTTCAGATCGCCAACGTCACCTCGGCCTTCGTCTGGGTGCTGGCCATGCTGGCGCCCGGCTATCTGGCGGCCAAGGGCCTGGCGCGGCTTGAGATGATGAGCGAGGCGCACAATCCCACCCTGTGGCTGCTGGCCTTCGGCGCGGTGGTGCTGGCGCTGGTGCTGGCCATGCGCTGGCTGAAGGGGCGCGCGGCGCGGCGCAACGCCCTGCTGGCGGCCTCGGTGCGAGGGCTGGGGGAGTAGGCTTCAAGCCGCTCCCTCGAGCGTTTTCCGAAGGCCGATCGCCGAGATCGACACCCAAGGTGAGCTTCGCCACGAAAAAGGGCCCGGCGGATCGCCGGGCCCTTTCGTCTTCCCGCCCTGCGGCGAGATCAGTCGTGGGTGTGGCCGTGGCTTTCGGCGGCCGAGGCCGTGCCCGATGCGCTCCAGGCCTGGCCGTCCTCGCTCTCGAACCAGAAGGGCTTGCGCTCCGGTCCGCCGACCTCGTTCATGTGGTTGTCGAACAGGCGCCCGTTGATCATGGTGTAGCCGATCTTGGTCGAGTCCCGCAGGTTCTCGAGCGGATTGGCGTTCAGCACGACCAGGTCCGCCAGCTTGCCGACCTCCAGCGAGCCGATGTCCCTGTCCATGCCCAGGGCGCGGGCGCCGTTGATGGTGCCGACGCGCAGGGCTTCGTGCGGGCTCATGCCGCCCTGTTCGAACATCCACAGCTCCCAGTGGGCGCCGAGGCCTTCGCGCTGGCCGTGGGCGCCGATCTGGACCGAGACGCCCTGATCCATCAGCCGCTTCGATTCACGGGCGATGGAGATGTGGTTCAGCTCTTCCGGCGGGGTCTTCACCGGACGACGCGACCGGTCGTCCAGGATGCGGCGCGGCACGTACTGGCTCAGGATGGGGTCCTTCCAGACGTCGGTGACCTCATACCAGTGGTTCTCGCCCCAGGCGCCGCCGAAGCCGACGATCAGGGTCGGGGTGTAGGCCGTGCCCGTCTGCGACCACAGCTGCACCGCATCGTCGTACATCCGCGCCACCGGCACCGAGTGCTCGATGGTGGTGTGGCCGTCGACCAGCATGCTCATGTTGACGTTGTAGAGCGAGCCGCCTTCCGGCACGACCATCATGCCCAGTTCGCGGGCGGCCTGCATGATCTGCTGGCGCTGGTCGCGGCGGGGCTGGTTGTAGCTCTTGACGCTCCAGGCGCCGATCGCCTGCATCCGCCGCAGGTGCGAGCGGGCGTCGTCCAGGCCGTTGATCACCGCCGTGGTCGGCGTGGCCGCGCCATACAGGACCGTGCCGGTAGAGAAGATGCGCGGCGCCACGACGCGCCCGGCCTTGGCCAGTTCGCTGTGGGCGAAGATCTCGCTGCTGTCGTTCGACGGGTCGTGCAGCGTCGTCACCCCGAAGGCCAGGGCGGCGTAGTTGACCCAGCTCTGCTGCGGGATGATCTCGTCCGAGCCCATGCGGCCGTGCCAGTGGGCGTCGACCAGGCCGGGGATGATGGTCTTGCCGGCCATGTCCATGACGCGAGCCCCGGCCGGGACCGTGACCGAGCCGCGCGGGCCGATGGCCTCGATCCGGTTGCCGTTGACGACCACCACGCCGTCCTCGATCACCTCCTCGCCCTTCATGGTGATCAGGCGGGCGCCCGACAGGACGGTGACGCCGCTGGGCCGGGCGTAGTCGGCGGTGAAGCCGATCTTGATCCCGTGCTCGGCCGGCTTGGGCAGGTCGGCGGGCGCGCCGTCCATGAAGGCGAAGCTCTCGTTCAGCGGACGCGAGAACAACTCGGGGCCGAGCGACCATTGCAGGCGGCTGGAATCGCCCGACCAGTGCAGCCATTCGCCGGCGTCGCGCGTGACGCGCGTCTGCGGCAGGGCCTTGGTCTCGGCGCCGACCGTGATGGCGCGGCCCGTCGAGGCGAAGGGCGCGACATAGGCGTTGAAACGCTCGGTCCAGGCGATCCACCGCTCGTCCGGCGAGACCGAGAACTCGGCCGCCCATTCGCTGCTCAGATGGTTGCGGACATCCTCGCCCGACAGGTTCATCGAGCGCAGCACGCGCTTGTCGCCCTCGCGCACGCTGACGAAGATGCGGTCGTTGCGGGCGCCGAACTGCGGGCTGGTCCCGGCGTCGGTGATCTTGACCGGCGCGCCGCCGCGCACGGAGACGCGATAGACGCCCGGCTCGCGGCTCCACAGGGCCGAACGCAGATAGCCGTCGCTGGAGGTGCGATAGACGATCGTCTGGCCGTCCGGCGAGAAGCGCGGCTCCAGATAGTGGCCGGGGTTGGTCGTGAGGGTCCGGCCTTCGCCGCCTGCGACGGGAACGACGCGGATGGAGCCCAGCTTGTCGTCGCTCCAGGTCGTGTAGACGATCGAGCGGCCGTCGCGCGACCACGAGGGATACAGCTCGAAATGGTCGCTCTGGCGCGTCAGGCGGCGCGGCGTTCCGGCTGCGCCGTCGCGCAGGTCGCGAATCCACAGATTGCCCAGGGCCTCGAACACCACCTTGGAGCCGTCCGGCGAGGTCTGGGCCCAGCGGATCATCTTCACGTCGAACTGGGCCGGCGCCACCTCGACGGGGAAGCGGGCCGTCTCCTGCACCTGACGGGTGTCGGCGACGCGGAAGGGGATGTCGCTGACGGTCCTGGAGGCCACGTCGATGCGGCGGATCTTGCCGCCCGCCCAGATGACGATGGAGCCGTTGTCCGGCGTCCAGGCGAAGCCCGGATAGACGCCGTGGATCGCCCAGGTCTCCTGCATGTCGCGGTCCAGGCCGTCGTAGATCGGCGTCTCGCGCCCGGACTCCAGGTCCATGACGTAGAGCGTCGACTGGTAGCGATCACGGCGCACGAAGGCCAGGGACTTGCCGTCCGGCGACGGTGTGGGGCGCACGGAGCCGCCCGGCCCGGTGACGAAGGGCTTGATCTCGCCCGTCTCGCGATCCAGTCGGCGGATCACATAGAGCTGGGTGTTGGGGTCCTTGGAGTAATCGAAGACGCCGCCCGGCGTGGCGTCGTCGCTGAAGTACATATAGCGGCCGTCGGGCGAGAAGGCGGGCTCGCCCGTGTCCTTCTGCTGGGTGCGGCGCTCGGTCAGCTGCACGCCGCTGCCGCCGCCCGCGCGGTGGTACATCCACATCTCGCCCGCGCCCAGCGAGCGCGATGAGGTGAAGTGCTTGCGACCGACGACGAACTGGCTGTCGGGCGTCCAGGTCGGGGAGTTCAGCAGGCGGAAGCTCTCGTTCGACACCTGACGCGGGTTGGAGCCGTCGCGGTCCATGACCCACAGGTTGTCGCCGCCCCCGCGATCCGAGGTGAAGGCGATGAAGCGGCCGTCCGGCGAATAGCGCGGCTGCATGTCCCACGACACGCCCGAGGCGATCGGGCGGGCGTCGCCGCCGGTGATCGGCATGACATAGATGTCGCCCAGCAGATCGAAGACGACCTCACGCCCGTCTGGGCTGATGTCGACGGCCATCCAGGTGCCCTCGTCGACGTTGATCCGCACGTCGCGCTGGGCGCCGATCGGATTGCTCACGTCCCATTTCGGCGTGGTCGTCGGGGCGGCGTTCTGCCCGGCGTTCTGGGCGCCGTTTTGGGCGAACGCCGGAAAAGCTACGGTCCAAACCGCAGCCGTGGTCAAAAGAACACGCTTCATGAAAGCCCCCTCGGCCGTCAAATCCAATACAGATGCCTTGAAGGCTAGCGGCGCGGGGCGGGCTGTGGCTAGTCGGGATAAAGCGGGTTAGGCCGAATATCCTTCAGTCGAGGCGGGGCGCGCCGGAACGCTTCAGGCCGGAGCGAGGCGTAGGCGTCGTCCTGCGCCCTGAGGCGCGGCCGAATTGGCGCGCGGCCCGGGGGAACGGCGGAGGCCTATTCTAACGGGGAGCCCAAAAGGGACGGGGCCCAAACCGTTCAGGTTCGGGCCCCGATGGTGCCGCCGGGCAGGATTGAACTGCCGACCTCAGCCTTACCAAGGATGCGCTCTACCACTGAGCTACGGCGGCGGGTCACTGAGGAAGCGGCCGTATAGCCAAAGGCTTCCGCCGGGCCAAGCCAAAAATGCACGCTTGATCAAAATCTTTGGGCGCGGTCTGCTGCGGCCATGGACAAGCCGACCAAAGACGCCGAAGCCACGGCCTCCGACGCCGTTACGCCTTCCGCAGCCGCTCCGGCCGCCTCGGCCAAGGCCGAACGCGCCGCGCGCCTGGCCGCCGCCCTGCGGGCGAATCTGCGCCGCCGCAAGGCGCCGGGCGCGGGCGGCGCGCGGCCGCCCAAGGAAAGCAACTGAAAGTCATCCGTCTTGCGACGTTACGGGCCTTTCGCGGGCGCCGTCCGGCTTGCTAGAGAACCGGTTCGCCGGGCCGCAGGGGTCCGGGCCTCCCCAGGATCATTCCGACACCCATGGACAGCATCGTCATCCACGGCGGCCATCGCCTCAACGGCTCCATCCCGATCAGCGGGGCCAAGAATTCGGCGATCAAGCTGATGGCGGCGTCGATTCTGACGGATCAGCCCCTGCTGCTGACCAATATGCCGCGCCTGGCCGACACGCGATTCCTGGGCCAGTTGCTGCGCCAGTTCGGCGTGGAAGTGACCGAGCGCGACGGCGCGGACGGGCAAGAGACCCTGTTTCATGCGCCGGAGCTGACCTCCACCTTCGCCCCCTATGACCTGGTGCGTCAGATGCGGGCCTCGTTCAACGTGCTGGGGCCGCTGCTGGCGCGGACGGGGAACGCCAAGGTCTCCCTGCCGGGCGGCTGCACCATCGGCGCGCGGCCGGTGGACCTGCATCTTCAGGCCCTGACCGCCATGGGCGCGGCGATCGAGCTGGAGGAGGGCTATGTCACCGCCACGGCGCCCAAGGGGCTGCGCGGGGCCGAGATCGAGTTTCCCTTCGTCTCGGTCGGCGCGACCGAACACGCCCTGCTGGCCGCCGTGCTGGCGGAGGGGACGACTGTGCTCAAACGCGCGGCGCGCGAGCCCGAGATCGGCGACCTGGCCCGCTGCCTGATCGCCATGGGCGCCCGGATCGAGGGGCTGGATACGGACGTTCTGACCATCACGGGGGTCTCATCCCTGTCGGGGGCGACCTGGTCGGTGATTCCCGACCGGATCGAGATGGGCTCCTATGCTCTTGCTGCGGCGATGGCCGGGGGCGAGGTGCGCCTGACCAAGGGGCGCGCCGATCTGATCACGGCCCTGACCGACAAGATGATCGAGGCGGGCGTCGAGATCGAGCCGACCGGGGACGGCCTGATCGTCCGTCGCGACCCGTCCCGGCGGCTGAAGGCGGTCGATCTCGCGACCGAGATCTATCCGGGCTTCGCCACCGATCTGCAGGCGCAGTTCATGGCCCTGATGACGACGGCCGAGGGGGCGAGCGTCATCCACGAGAACATCTTCGAGAACCGCTTCATGCACGCGCCGGAGCTGGCGCGCCTGGGGGCCGACATCACCGTCCACGCGGGCGAAGCCGTGGTGCGCGGCGTGGAGGGGCTGAAGGGCGCGCCGGTCATGGCGACGGATCTCCGCGCCTCGATGTCTCTGGTCATCGCGGGACTTGTGGCCGAAGGTGAGACGACGGTCGGCCGGGTCTATCATCTGGATCGCGGCTTCGAGCGGATGGAAGAAAAGCTGGGCGCCTGCGGCGCCGATGTCCGAAGGATCAAGGGGGAGGGCGATGAGCACTGACGGCGAACCGGTCCCCTCTTCGGGCGAGGACATGGCGCAGGGCGGTCGGCCGCCGGTCGCGCCCCTGCGCCTGCTGGCTGAGGATGCGGACGACCTGCAGATCATCTCGGCCGCGCTTCAGGACGCCATCATGCGCCCGGTGGACATCCGCTGGGAGAAGGACGCGCGTCGGGTGACGGTGGTCCTGTCGCGCTTCTGCTGGGAGTGCGGCGGCACGCGCGTCATGGCCGCCATGCAGTTCGGCGACGTCCATGCGGTCAAGAGCCGTCGGCTGCCGCGCCTGCCGGAACAGGCGCTGGAGCTTCTGGCCATGGACTTTCACCCGGCCGAGGCGCCGGGCGGCCGCGTCATCATGATGTTCGCCGGCGGCGGCGATCTACGCATCGACGTGGAGTGTCTGGACGCGGTGCTGACCGATCTTTCGGAGCGCTGGCCCGCGCGCATCGCGCCGACGCACCTGGACGAGACCGGCGCATGAGCGGTCCGCACAAGCTGAAGTCGATCGAGATCGACAACGCCTCCCTGCCTGCCGCCACGGCCGAGGTCGAGCATGAGCGCCGGGTCGCCATCTTCGACCTGGTCGAGCAGAACAGCTTCGTTCCCGAGGGCGCCGAGGGCGGACCCTACGCCCTGAAGCTGTCCTCGCAGGACAATCGTCTGGCCTTCGACATCGTCGGACCGGATTTCAGCCGAACCCACGTCCTGTCCCTGACGCCGATGAAGACGGTGATCCGGGACTACGGCCTGATCTGCGAAAGCTATTACGAGGCCTTGCGGGGCTCTTCCCCCAGCCAGATCGAGTCGGTCGACATGGGGCGTCGGGGTCTGCACAACGAAGGCGCGGCCCTGCTGAAAACCCGGCTGGAAGGCAAGGTCGAGGTCGACCAGGAGACGGCGCGGCGGCTCTTCACCCTGGTCTGCGCCCTCTACCGTCGGGGCTGAACTCGACTATCCAAGCGTTTTGGTGCATTAGGCGCCCTCGATTTCACGGCTCGCGCTCACGCCCGGCGCGGGTCTAGGCCGTATTCACACGGGCGAGAGAGGCCGCATGGCTAAGGAAGAACTGCTGGAGTTCCCCGGCGTGGTCAGCGAACTGCTGCCGAACGCGACGTTCCGCGTGACGCTGGAAAACGATCACGAGATCATCGCCCACACTGCGGGCAAGATGCGCAAGAACCGCATCCGGGTGCTGGCCGGCGACAAGGTGCTGGTCGAAATGACGCCCTATGACCTGACCAAGGGTCGCATCACCTACCGCTTCAAGTAAGGACGCGCGTGTCGCGTCCTGACGCTTCGGCTCCGAGGCTGATCCTGGCCTCGTCGAGCCCGCGCCGCATCGAATTGCTGGCGCAGATCGGCATAGCGCCCGATCTGATCGATCCTGCCGACATCGACGAAACGCCGCTGAAGGCCGAGGCGCCCGCGCGCCTGGCCCAGCGCCTGGCCTGCTCCAAGGCGGCCGTCGTCGCCGAGCGCCATCCCCAGGACATCGTCCTGGCCGCCGATACGGTGGTGGCCGTGGGGCGGCGCCTGCTGGAGAAGCCGGCCGATGAGGCCGAGGCGGCCCGGTTCCTGAAACTGCTGTCCGGGCGCAACCATCGCGTCTTCACGGGCGTGGCGGTCATCGGCGGCGGGCGCGTCTCCTGGCGCGTGGTCGAGACCCGCGTCAGCTTCAAGCCGCTGTCGCCGGAGGAGATCGCCGCCTATGTCGCCTCGGGCGAATGGCGGGGCAAGGCCGGGGGCTACGGCATCCAGGGCCGAGCGGCGGCCTTCGTGAGCCGAATCGTCGGCAGCCATCCCGCCGTCATGGGCCTGCCTCTGTATGAGGCGGCGAATCTTCTGCGCGGCGCCGGCTGGCGGTCCGAGGCGGCCTGATGGCCGAGGTCGAGGTCTTCCTGGACGCGGCTCCGGGCGAGACCCGCGGCATGATCTTTCGCGACGGCCGCGCCTGGACGCTCATTATACATAGGGACGACGACCGGCCCGAGCATCGCCTGGGCGCGCGCGTCGTGGGCCGGGTGGCGCGCCTGGCCCCGGCCTTGCGCGGCGCCTTCATCGATCTGGGGTGCGGCGAGCCGTTCGGCTTCCTGGCGCTGGGCAAGGCGGATCGTCCGGCCGAAGGCGCCAAGCTCGAGCTTGAGGTCACGGCCGAGCCGCGCGAACGCAAGGGCCCGGTCCTGCGCCGCCTGGGGGAGGCGGGGGGCGCGCCGCGTCTTCTGTCGCCGGGGCCGGACGTCGCCGACATTCTGAATAGACAGGCGCCGGGCGCGGCCGTCGTGACGGGCGCGCCGGCGATCCGCGCCGCGCTCGAGGCCGAAGAAGAAGCCCTGTCCGGCGGGATGATCGCGCCGGAGGTCGGGCTGGATCTGGCGATCCAGCGCACGCGCGCCCTGATCGCCGTCGACATCGATCACGCGCCGGCGGCCGGCCGCGATTCCCGCAAGGGACGCGAGGCGGCGAATCGCGAGGGGTTGCGCCAGGCGGCGCGGCTGCTGGGGCTGAAGGGCTGGGGCGGGCTGGTCGTGATCGATCTGGCCGGGGTCGACCTTCATCCAGAGACCACCCTGGCCATGGCGCGCCAGGCGTTCGCCGGTCATGAGGGGACGGCGGTCGGTCCCCTGAGCCGGTTCGGCCTGTTGCAGCTGTCTCTGCCGTGGCGGCGCACGCCGGCGGACGAGCGGCTGAGCGCGCCGGGGACGCCGGAAATCGCCGCCCTGCGTCGGCTCAGGCTGGCGCTGCTCGCCGATCGCGCGGCCCCCCGCCTGACCCTGCGCTGCCCTCCGGCTTCGGCGGGCGTCCTGTCGCCGTGGCTGGCGGAACTGGGCCCTCGCGCCCACATGGCTACGGACGCCGCCCCGGGCGTGTTCGAGATCAAGGAGGGTTGACCATGGCTCAATGCCCCATCTGTCGCCGGGCCGAGGCCGTCGCCGCCTACAAGCCCTTCTGCTCCAAGCGGTGCGCCGACGTCGATCTGCAGCGCTGGTTCAGCGGCGGCTACGCCATTCTCGCCGAAGAGGCGACCGAAGATGAAAAAGATCGCGGAAGATGAAAAAGATCGCGGAATTGAGTGAATTGGCGTCTGGACAGCCCGTCCGGCCTCGCCTATAGAGCCGCCTCTCGCGACGCAAAGCGACGCCTGGATAGCTCAGTTGGTAGAGCAGCGGATTGAAAATCCGCGTGTCGGTGGTTCGAATCCGCCTCCAGGCACCACTTCCCCCTCAAGTGATGAATATTCGGTCTTGTCTTGAAAAAGCCGAAAAATCGTCACGGGCCTAAACATTCCTTAACATTCTGGCGACCGGCACTGATGTTGCCGTCTTCTTGCGGACTTGCGCAACAATCTTGCGTCTCTGTCGCGGCGGCGGGAGTCCGGGGGTGAAAACCCATTTTCCGCCCTTGACGCTCCGATAGCCGTTCGCCAAAGGGACTTAACCGCATTCTTGCTTGCAGGCTGTGGACGGGGGGGTATGGTTCCATCGCTCCAGTCTGCAAAATGTCTCAGGATGTTTCGTAAGGGTGCGGCGCCGACCGGCGGGGGAGAAATTCCGGCGGGAGGAAAATTTCACGGTAGAGGCCCAGCCGACTGACGCGGTTGGGGTCTTGGGTTCCACGAGTCAGACCAAAGCAGGAACTGGCGAAACATGCTCGATAGCAAGAAGACGAATATCCTCCTCGCAATGGCCGGCGCCGCCGTCCTGATGGCGAGTTCGCCGGTTCTGGCGCAGGATGCGGCCGCACCGGCCGCACCGGCCGCCGCTTCGGCCCCCGCTGCTGACGCCGCCGCTCCGGCCGCCGACGCTTCCGCTCCGGCCGCCGACGCCGCCGAAGCCGCTCCCGCCGACGAAGCCGCTTCGGGCGGTCACGGCGGCGGCCTGACCCCGATCGCCATGTTCATGATGGCGCACCCGGTGGTTAAGGTCGTGATGTCCGGCCTCGTCCTGGCCTCGATCTTCTCCTGGACGCTGCTGCTCATCAAACTGGTCGAGTTCAGCTCGCTGACCAAGAAGACCAACCGCTTCCTGGAAGAGTACCGCGGTGCTCGCAACCTGGCCGACATCCGTCGCCTGGCCACCTCGGAAGAGTTCGACGGCAACCCGCTGGCCGACATGGCCGCCGCGGCCACCGGCGAAAT
>JAFKFS010000162.1 GCA_017308115.1 Bordetella sp. | reverse complement strand
CGTGCGGGGCGGCCAGATGGTCGTGCGCAAGATGATGAACCTGTCCTCCAGCTTCGATCACCGCATCGTCGACGGCCACGATGCGGCGGTCTTCGTGCAGAAGATCAAGACCCTGCTGGAGAACCCGGCCACGCTCTGGATGAACTGATGACCCAGACCCTCAAGACCAAAGTCCTGATCATCGGCGCCGGAACCGGCGGCTATGTGGCGGGCATCCGTTGCGGCCAGCTGGGGCTGGAAACCGTGCTGGTGGACGCGTCGCCGGGTCTCGGCGGCACCTGCCTGAACGTCGGCTGCATCCCGTCCAAGGCCATCATCCACGCAGCGGGCAAGTATGAGACGGTGGCCAAGGCCGCGTCTGACGCGGGCACGCTGGGCATCACCGCCTCGACCCCGGCCATCGACCTGTCGAAGACGGTCGAGTGGAAGGACGGCGTGGTCAGGAAGCTGAACGCGGGCGTCGCCGCCCTGCTGAAGAAGGCCAAGGTCAAGGTCATCAAGGGCTGGGCCGAGTTTTCGGACGCCAAGACCTGCACCGTGAAAACCGACGACGGCGACATCCGCCTCGCCGCCGAGCATGTCATTCTGGCCACGGGGTCGGAGCCGGTCGAACTGCCCTTCCTGCCGTTCGGCGGCGACGTCATCTCGTCTACCGAGGCGCTGAGCCTGCCCGAGGTTCCCAAGAAGCTGGTCGTCGTCGGCGGCGGCTACATCGGCCTGGAGCTGGGCATCGCCTTCCGCAAGCTGGGCGCCGAAGTCGCCATCGTCGAGATGGCCGAGCGCATCCTGCCGCTCTACGACAAGGCCCTGACCGACCCGGTCGCCAAGTGGCTGGAGAAGCACGGCGTTCAGCTGCTGCTCGGCGCCCGCGCGGGCGGATTCGGCGACGGCAGGCTGAACGTCACCGACAAGGACGGCAATCCGATGCAGCTGGAGGCCGACAAGGTGCTGGTCACCGTCGGCCGCCGCGCGCGGACCCAGGGCTGGGGCCTGGAGAACATGGGCGTGGCCATGAACGGCCCGTTCGTGAAGATCGACGAGCGCTGCGCCACCAGCATGAAGAACGTCTGGGCCATCGGCGACCTGACCGGCGAACCCATGCTGGCGCACAAGGGCTCGGCCCAGGGCGAAGTCGTGGCGGAGATCATCGCCGGGCACGACCGCGTGTTCGACCCGACCACCATCGCCGCCGTCTGCTTCACCGAGCCGGAAATCGTCTCGGCGGGCCTCGGCCCCGACGACGTCAAGGGCCGAGACGACGTGATCCAGGCGGTCTTCCCCTTCGCCGCCATCGGCCGCGCCCTGGCCATCGAGGCGGGCGAGGACGGCGGCTTCGTCCGGGTCATCGCCTCGAAGACGGATCACCGCCTGCTGGGCGTTCAGGCCGTCGGCCAGCACGTGTCGGAGCTGTCCAACAGCTTCGCCCAGATGCTGGAGATGGGCGCGGTGCTGGAGGACGTGGCCGGAACCATCCACGTCCACCCGACCCTGGGCGAAGCCTTCCACGAGGCGTCCCTGCGCGCGCTTGGCCACGCCATTCATATCTAAGGGCGCTATGCTCGGGTCGCGGCCCCTCGCGACTTGAGCGCGTTCTTACTTCTCCCCCTTGTGGGAGAAGGTGTCATGCGGAGCATGACGGATGAGGGGTGACGGCGGCGCCGCTTGCCCTCGCCGGACGAAAGACCGACCCTCCCGCAAACGGGAGGCTTCGATGCGCGCGCAGACCCATTACCTGGCCGTCTTCACCAGCGACAAGACCGGTCCCAAATGGCGGGCCTGGCGCGCCATGAGCGAGGCCGAGCAGGCCGAGACGGCCCGCCTCGGCGTCGCCGCCGTCGCCGCCTGGGAAGAGGCGCACCGCGACTCCATCGTCTTTCAGGGCGGCCCGCTGGGCCCGACCAAACGTGTCGGCGACGACGGGGCGGTGACCGACGTGGTCAACCTGCTGACCGTCTTCATGGTCGTGCGCGCCGACAGCCACGAGGCGGCGGCCCGCCTGTTCGAGAACCACCCGCACATGAGCATCTTCGTCTGCGACGGGGTGGAGGTGATGCCGGTGCTGGGGTGAGGCTCAGTCGGCGCCCGGCGGCGGCGTCCAGTTCGGATCGGGGAACCCGTCGGCCGCGAGGTCGCGCCAGTCCGGGTTGTCCTTCTCGATCAGGGCCAGTTTCCAGTCGCGCAGCCACTTCTTGATGCGCCGTTCGCGCCGGATCGCATCGAGCATCAGGGCGTGTTGCTCGAACCAGACCAGACGGGCGCAGTCATAGGCGTCGGTGAAGCCGGGAAAGGCGCGCGTCCTGTGCTTCCACACGCGGCTTTCCAGATTGGAGGTCGAGCCGGTGTAGAGCGTCCCGTTGCGCCCGCTCGCCATGATGTAGGTCGCGATGAAGGTGCGGTGCGTCCCCATACCGCCACGCTAACCCGCTCTCCTTCTTCCGTCATCCTCCGGGCCGCGCGCAGCGCGGAACCGGGGGACCCAGCGGCGCCGAAGGCGATCTTAGGGCGGCCGCCGAGCGTGGCTCTTTCGCGCTCCGCGCGCCGCTGGGTCCCCCGGTCTGCGCCACTGACGCGGCTTGCCGGAGGATGACGAAGGAAAAAGGGGCCGCGTTTTCGCGGCCCCTTTCTCAGATCAACGTCGGCAATGCGCGTTAGTGAACACGCGCCTTGCCGATCTCCAGCCCGTCCGGCCCCGCTGACACGGCCACGACGCTGCCGTCCTCGATCTCGCCGGCCAACAGCTTCTTCGCCATCGGGTCGACCAGTTCCTTCTGGATGACGCGCTTCAGCGGGCGGGCGCCGTACACCGGGTCGTAGCCCTTGTCGGCGAGCCAGGTCAGGGCGCTGTCGTCCAGGGCGAGCGTCAGGCGACGGTCGGCCATCAGCTTTTCCAGACGCGCCAGCTGGATGCGGACGATGCCGCCCATCTGTTCGCGGCCGAGGCGGTGGAACAGGATGATCTCGTCGATGCGGTTCAGGAACTCGGGCCGGAAGTGGGCGCGGACCTGTTCCATGACCAGAGGACGAACCGCCTCGACATCCTCGCCCTCGGGCTGGTCGGCCAGATACTGGCTGCCCAGGTTGGAGGTCATGATGATCAGGGTGTTCTTGAAGTCGATGGTGCGGCCCTGGCCGTCGGTCAGGCGGCCGTCGTCCAGCACCTGAAGCAGGACGTTGAAGACATCGGGGTGGGCCTTCTCGACTTCGTCGAACAGGACGACCTGATAGGGGCGACGACGCACCGCCTCGGTCAGGGCGCCGCCCTCGTCATAGCCGACATAGCCCGGGGGGGCGCCGATCAGGCGGCTGACCGAGTGCTTCTCCATGTATTCGGACATGTCGATGCGGGTGATGGCGTTGTCGTCGTCGAACAGATAGCCCGCCAAGGCCTTGGTCAGCTCGGTCTTGCCCACGCCCGTGGGGCCCAGGAAGAGGAAGCTGCCCAGCGGCTTGTTGGGGTCGTTCAGGCCGGCGCGGGCGCGGCGCACGGCGTCGGAGACGGCGGCCAGGGCCTCGTCCTGACCGACCACGCGGCGGCCCAGTTCATCCTCCATCTTGAGCAGCTTTTCGCGCTCGCCTTCCAGCATCTTGTCGACGGGCACGCCGGTCCAGCGGCTGACCACGGCGGCGATCTGCTCGGCGTCGACGACCTCGGGGGTGAGCGGGCCTTCGGCCGGCTTATCGGCGGCTTCGGCTTCGGCCAGCTGGCGTTCCAGCTGCGGGATCTGGCCGTAGGCGATCTCTGAGGCGCGGCCCAGATCGCCGGCGCGCTGGGCGGCGGCCAGTTCGACGCGCAGGCGGTCCAGGGTCTCGCGCAGCTGGGCGCCCTGCCCCACCTTGTCCTTCTCCGACTTCCAGCGGGCGGTCATGTCGTCCGACTGGCCTTCCAGATCGACGATCTCGTCCTCCAGCTTCTCCAGACGCTGCCGGGAGGCGCTGTCGTCTTCCTTCTTCAGGGCCTCGCGCTCGATCTTCAGCTGGACCAGGCGGCGGTCGATCTCGTCCAGCGCCTCGGGCTTGGAGTCGACGGCCATGCGGACGCGGCTGGCGGCCTCGTCGATCAGGTCGATGGCCTTGTCGGGCAGGAAGCGGTCGGTGATGTAGCGGTTCGACAGGGTGGCGGCGGCGACGATGGCGCTGTCCGAGATGCGCACCCCGTGGTGGACCTCATACTTCTCCTTGAGGCCGCGCAGGATCGACACCGTGTCCTCGACGGTGGGTTCGGAAACGAAGACCGGCTGGAAGCGACGGGCCAGGGCCGCGTCCTTCTCCACGTGCTTGCGGTATTCGTCCAGCGTGGTGGCGCCGACGCAGTGCAGTTCGCCGCGCGCCAGGGCGGGCTTCAGCAGGTTGGAGGCGTCCATGGCCCCGTCGCCCTTGCCGGCGCCGACCAGGGTGTGCATCTCGTCGATGAACAGGACGATGCCGCCCTCGGCTGCGGCCACCTCGTTCAGCACGGCCTTGAGGCGTTCCTCGAACTCGCCGCGATACTTCGCCCCCGCGATCAGAGCGCCCATGTCCAGCGACAGGACCTTCTTGTCCTTCAGGCTTTCGGGCACGTCGCCGTTGACGATGCGCAGGGCCAGGCCCTCGACGATGGCGGTCTTGCCGACGCCGGGCTCGCCGATCAGGACGGGGTTGTTCTTGGTGCGGCGGGCCAGGACCTGGATGGTGCGGCGGATTTCCTCGTCGCGGCCGATGACGGGGTCGACCTTGCCGTCGCGCGCAGCCTCGGTCAGGTCGCGGGCGTAGCGCTTCAGGGCGTCGTAGGAATCCTCGGCCGCGGCGTTGTCGGCGGTCTTGCCCTTGCGCTTCTCGGCGATGGCGGCGTCCAGCTTGGAGGCGGAGACGCCGGCCGACTTCAGCGCCTCGGCGGCGGCGCCGCCCTCCTTGGCGATGGCGGCCAGCAGACGTTCGGTGGTGACGAAGGCGTCGCCCGCCTTCTTGGAGGCGTCTTCGGCGGCGTTGAAGACGCGGGCGGTGTCGCCGTCCAGATAGAGCTGGCCCGAGCCGCCCTCGACCTGGGGCCGCTTCTTCAGCAGGCCCTCGGTGACGAGTTCGACGGCGGCGGGATCGCCGCCGGCCTTGTCGATCAGGTCGCGGGCCAGGCCGTCGCGTTCCTCGAGCAGCACCTTGAGCAGGTGCTCGGGCGCGAACTGCTGGTGACGACGGGCCAGGGCCAGCGACTGGGCGGACTGGACGGCCTGTTTGGCGCGGTCGGAATAGAGGTCGAGATTCATGGCGTTCGGTTTCCCCTCAGGAGGCGGATTTCCACCCAATGCGCCCTTGCGGGAAGCGACGCCTTGAGCTGTCGCAAAGGAGGTGGGTGTGGCCGATGGGACACGCAAGGGGCGCGGCGGGGAACCTTAAGCGTCGCCGTGCGCTTGGGGCCCATGCTGACGACGAAGATGAACCCCCGTGTCTTCTGGGGGGCCAGCGCCATCGCGGGCGGGCTGCTGACGCTCGCCCTGGCGGCGCCCGCCACGTCCGACCTCCTGTTCGGACGCGCGCAGGCCTGGGTGGTGGAGACCTTCGGCTGGTTCTACGTGGCCTCCGTCGCCGGTTTCCTGCTGTTCGCGACGGCGCTGGCCCTGGGGCCGACCGGGCGGCTGAAGCTGGGGCCGGACGAGGCCGAGCCGGACTTTCCCTACGTCTCCTGGCTGGCCATGCTGTTCGCGGCCGGGATGGGCATCGGCCTGATGTATTTCGCCGTGGCCGAGCCGGTGCAGCACTACATCGCCCCGCCCGAGGCGCCGCCCGGCACCGTGCTGGCCGCGCGCGAGGCCATGGTCATCACCTACACCCACTGGGGCGTCCACGCCTGGGCCATCTACGCCGTGGTGGGGCTCAGCCTGGCCTATTTCGCCCACCGCAAGGGCCTGCCCCTGACCATGCGGTCCAGCCTCTATCCCCTGCTCGGCAAGCGCGTGAACGGCTGGCTGGGCGACGCCGTCGACATCTTCGCCATCTGCGGCACCCTGTTCGGCATCGCCACATCGCTGGGGCTGGGCGTGGCGCAGATGAACGCGGGGCTGAATTACGTTTTCGGCCTGCCCAGCCATGTCGTCATGCAGGTCGCCCTGATCGCCGTGGTCATGGGCGTGGCGACCCTGTCGGTGCTGTCCGGCGTGGACAAGGGGGTCCGACGGCTGTCCGAACTGAACCTGGTGCTGGCCGTCAGCCTGATGCTGTTCGTGCTGATCGCGGGGCCGACGCTGTTCCTGCTGCGGGCCTATGTGCAGAATTTCGGCCTCTATCTGGATCATTTCTTCGTCCGCACCTTCACCCTCTACGCCTATGAGCCGCGCGCCTGGATGGCGGACTGGACGTTGTTCTACTGGGCCTGGTGGATCGCCTGGTCGCCGTTCGTGGGCATGTTCATCGCCCGCATCTCGCGCGGGCGCACGGTGCGGGAGTTCCTGATCGGCGTGCTTCTGGTCCCGTCGGGCTTCACCTTCCTGTGGATGACGGTCTTCGGCAATACGGCCATGAGCTTCGACATGGCCCAGGCGGCGGGGGCGATTTCCGACGCGGTCCAGGCCGATCTGTCGACCGCCCTGTTCAGATTCCTGGAGTATCTGCCGGGCGCGGCGATCACCTCGACCCTGGCCATCGCCCTAGTGGCGGTCTTCTTCGTCACCTCGGCGGATTCCGGCTCGCTGGTGATCGACACCCTGGCGTCGGGCGGGGCCGAGGACACGCCGCGCTGGCAACGCATCTACTGGTGCGTGCTGCAGGGGCTGGCGGCGGCCCTTCTGCTGCTGGCGGGGGGTCTGGGCGCCCTGCAGGCGGCGACCCTGGTGGCGGCCCTGCCCTTCGCCGTCATCATGATCCTGGCCTGCTTCGGCCTGGCGCGGCAGATGAACGCCGACCTGAAGGGCGAGGCGGTCGAGACCGAGGCGGCGCCCTTGCGCGAACAGCTCAAGCGCATCCTGGCCCCCGCCAGCCGCCGCGACATCGACCGCCAGATCGCCCGCCACGGCGTCCCGGCGCTGGAGGAGGTGCGCGCCGCGGTCGCCGCCGAGGGGCTGGAGAACAGCGAGGTCCAGAGCGACGACAACGGCGTCTGGCTGAGGGTCGAGCACGCCAACGGGCGGGACTTCCTATATCGGCTGGGCGCTCGGTCGCGGCCTCGCCCGGCCCTGACCGCGCTGGAGGCCCCCGAAGGCCGCCGCGCCCTGGAATGGCGGCTCAGCGCCATGACCGGCGACGGCGCCCGCCCGCGCGACGTGACCGGCTTCACCCGCGCCCAGATCGTGGCGGACGTGCTGGAGCACCTGCAGAGGTGGCGGCTGGCGGCGTAGGGTCTGTGAAATCTCCGCTCACCCCGGCGGACGCCGGGGCCCAGTAAGAGCCGCGTTCGCAGTATGAACCGTCGCGCCTGAAGCCAAAGCACTGGATCCCGGCATCCGCCGGGATGAGCGGGATGAATGGGGGGCGCCCCTTGGCCCGGCGGAGCGGCGGCGTTAGCGTCGCCGTTCAGTTTTCGGAGCTTCGCCATGTCCATCCGCCTGTCGCGCCGCGCGGCGTTGATTTCCTCCGCCGTCGCCGCCACGGGCGCGGCCCTGCCCGCGACCGGCTGGGCCCAGACCAGCGCCGATACGCGCACCGACGAGGAGATCGCCGCCGCCGCCGACGCCTGGGTGCGGCGCTGCATGGCCGCCTGGCCAGAGCAGCCCGCCGTGTCGCTGGCCCTGGTCCGCGACGACAGGACGGTGCTGGCCAAGGGCTATGGCGTGCGCCGCCAGGGCAAGGCCGAACCGGCCGACGAACACACCCTGTTCGCCATCGCCTCGAACTCCAAGAACGTCACCGCCGCCTGCCTGGCCATCCTGGTCGACGAGGGCAAGGTGAAGTGGGACGAGCCGATCCGCACCTATCTGCCGGGCTTCACCCTGTCGGACCCGTTGGTGAGCCAGCAGATCACCGTGCGCGATACGCTGAGCCACCGCGCCGGGTTCGGCCTGGGCGCCGGCGACCTGCTGTTCTGGCCCAACAGCGACCGGACGCGCGCGCAGGTCCTGGCCCAGGCGGCCTTCGTGCCGATCGAGGACGGCTTCCGCGAGGACTACCACTACTGCAACCTGATGTTCGTGGTCGCCGGCGCGGTGATCGAAAAGGCGTCCGGCCTGTCGTGGGAGGACTTCGTCCAGACCCGCATCTTCGACCGCGTGGGCATGAGCGAGAGCACGCCCTTGGCCCGCCTGGCCGATCCGACGAAGTCCGCCCTGCCGCACGGCCGCGTCGGGCCGCCCCTGCGCTATCAGGGGCCGATGACCCAGATCGCCGAGTCGATCGTCGAGGTGTGGAATTGGGATTCGGCGGCGGCGGCCGGGGGCATCTGCGCCAGCGCCGCCGACTGGGCCAAATGGATCGCCGTGCGCCTGAACGAAGGCAGGCTGGCCGACGGCTCGCGCCTGTTCTCCGAAGCCGCCGCGCGCGAGATGTACAAGCCCAACATCGTGGTCTCCTCGTCCAACGGGCCGACGGCGGAGCTGCCCAACCGGGCCGTGGCCTCGACCTACGCCATGGGGCTGCAGGTGCAGGACTATCGCGGCGAGCGGCTGGTCACCCATGGCGGCGGCTCGCCCGGCGGCATTTCGGCCACGGTGCTGATCCCCGGCCGCAAGATCGGCTTTTCCGTCTTCACCAACGCCGAGGAGAGCTTTCTCTTACGCGCCCTGCGCTCGGGCCTGTCCGACATCGCCATGAACAAGGTCGACGTCGACTGGATCGCCGACTCCAAGAAGCGCGAGGCCGAGGGAATCGAGAAGTCGCTGAAGGCCGCCGTCGAGATCGACGCCAAACAGGCGGCGGGCGCGGCCCCGTCCCTGCCGCTGGAGGCCTACGCCGGAACCTGGCGCGATCCCTGGTACGGCGACATCGTCATCGAGCCGAAGACCGAGGGGCGCGGCCGCAACCGCAAGTCCGGCCTGTGGCTGCGCTTCACCCACACCCCGGCGCTGCAGGGCTGGCTGGAGCCCTATGACGGCGAGACCTTCCGCACTCGGTTCCCCGACAAGCGCGAGGAAGACGCCTTCGTCACCTTCGCCATCGCCACGGCCAGGCCCGCGACGGCCACGCTCAAGGGCGTCTCGCCCGACATCGACTTCAGCTACGACTACCAGGACCTGCGGCTGACGCGGGTGTGACAGCCCTTCTCCCCTTGTGGGAGAAGGTGGCCCGCCAGGGCCGGATGAGGGGTGTCGGCGCGACGCTGGAAATTCATCAAGCCTAGCGCTCACCCAGCGTCCGACGCGCTTATACCCCTCATCCGTCAGGCTTCGTCTGCCACCTTCTCCCACAAGGGGAGAAGGGTCAGGTTATTGCGCCGGGCGCCGCCCAGCCTCGAGGATCGGCATCCCGGCCTCGGTCGGGATGTAGATGGTCTGGCGGCCGTCCTTGCCGGCCGTCTCCTGCAGCATGTTGATGTAGGACCAGCGCAGATAGGCCTCGGGGCCGCCGAGCGCCTCGGCCATGATGCGGTTGGCCTCATTGGCGCCCTTGGCGCGCTCGATCTCGGCCTGGGCGGTCAGCTTGGCGGCGTCCAGGGCGGCCTGGGCCTCGAGCACGCGGATGCGGCGGTTCTGCACCGCCTCCTCATAGGCGGCGCGCCCGGCCATCTGCTTGGAATAGACGTTGTAGGTGGGGAAGCCGATCAGCACGACCGCCAGGACGACGACGATGGCGATGATGGATCCGAGGGTGAGGCCGACGCCGCGCATGGGCAGTCTCCGGAAACGGACGAAAACGGCGCACAGGGTGACGGGCGCGGCCCCGCCCGGTCAAGCCGCGATCAGCGCGTCAGCTCCAGAATGTCGAGCTTGGACTCCTGTTTGGGAAAGGGAATGACCAGTCGCCAGCGCTGGGGGCCGATGCGCTCGAACACGCCCAGCTGGTCGCGCTCGGGCCGGGCGCCGTAGGCCGGGAAGCCGGTCTCGTCGCCCCAGGCCTGGGCGTCGACATAGACCAGGCGCCGGTCGGTGTCCGGATAGAGCAGGCCGCGCGTGCGCTGGCTGCCCGTGGTCTTCTCCAGAATGAGGTCGCCGCCCGGCGTCAGCTCGACCCGGCAGCGGAAGGCGGGATAGGCGACATAGGCCGGGCCTCCGGTCTCGCCCTGGCCGGAATCGCGCGCGCCCAGCTTGACGGTGCGGCAACGGTACTCGCCCGGCGGCGGTTGAAGGCGGCCCGACTGGGCGGCGTTGGGATCGACCAGGACGCCGAGGGACTCCGCCTCATCGCCGAAGCCGCCCGCCTCGGCCTCGGCGCGGGCCAGGCGCCAGGCCTGGTCGAGGCGGCCCAGAAGACTGGCGTCGGCGGGGCTGGCGACCGCGCGCCAGTCGTCGCCTCCGCCCTGTTCGCCGGAGGACGACGGGGCTCGGACAGGGGCCCGGGACGCCGTTTCGGCCTCCGACGCCGCCGCGGAAACGGCCTCAGGCGCCGCGTCTTCGGGAGGGGCGGATCGATCCGGTCCGGCCGTGCGGTCGCAGCCCGCCAGGGTCGCGGCGCCGAGAACGGCGGCGACGGCGGCGGGTCCGAAACGCTTGGCGGGTCGCGGAGCGGTGCGGGGGGCGGGTCGCGGGGGCGTCTTCTGCGTCATCTCGTCCCAACGGGCGGGAGCGGCGACGGTTCAGCGCGAGGCGGACTCGGGCACCAACTCCAACAGGTCGAGGTTGGACTCCGTCGCCGGCCAGGGCGCGACCAGGCGCCAGCGGCGCTCGCCGATGCGCTCCAGCACCCCGACCAGATCACGCTCCGGCCGGCGGCCGTAGCTGCGCGCGGCCGGTTCGGACGCCAGGGCCATGGAGCCGAGGAAGACCATCTCGCGGTCGTTCTCGGGGAAGAGCAGGCCCGAGGGACGTTGCGAGCCGGTGCGCTTGGTCAGCTTCAACCCGGCCTGCGTCTGTTCGATGCGGCAGGCGAACCAGCCGTAGACCACATAGCCGAGCCCGCCCTCGTCGCCCTGCGAGCCCAGCTTGACCGTCCGGCACCGATAGGCGCCGGGCGGGGGGGCGACGTCGGAACGGGCGGCGTCGGGGTCGATCAGATCCCCCAGGGCCGACAGGTCGCCCGAGCCGGGCTGACGGCGGGCCTGCTCCAGCGCCAGGGCCCAGGCGGCGGCGCGGCGCTGATAGCGATCGCGGTCGGCCGGGGTGATGACCCCGCGCCAGTCGTCCAGGACGACGCCGACCGGCGCCTCGGGGGCGGCGGGGACCGGAAGCGACGGGGGCGGCGGAGGCGGCGGGGGCGGCGTCGTGGCGCAGGCGGCCAGAGTCATCGCAGCCAGCGTCGCCACAGCCAGGGCCGGGCCGACCCTGGCCTTGAAAACGGGCGGTGGAGGTCGGTTCGGCATAGGCGGCATGGCGGTCTCCTCACGCGCAGAGGATCGAAAGCCCCGTTTCTTCTAGGAAGCCGCCATGAGGCGCGGCGTCAACCCCGCCCGTAGCCTGGACCGCGTGAGAGTCTCAGGCGCGCATCGCCGTTTCAGGCTGGCGCGAGGGCGCCAGAAGACGCGCCAGGGCCGCCGCGAGATCGGACAGGAGGACCGGCTTGGCCAGGTATCCGGCGAAGCCCGCCGCCTGTGCGCGGCGCGCCTGATCGGGCTCGACCGCCGCGGACAGGGCCAGGACCGGCAGGTCGCGCGTCAGGGGCTCTCCGGCCAGGGCCGCCTTGACGGCCCAGCCTTCCCCACCGTGCAGGTCGAGATCGAGGACCACGGCGTCGGGCCGCAGGTCGCGGGCCATTTCCACCCCCTCGCACGCGGCAGCGACGTGCAGCTGCACCGGCCCCAGCCCCTGCAACAGGTGACGCATCAGGGCGACGGCGGCGGGGTCCTCGGCGATATGGAGCAGGACGGCGGACGGCAGGCGGGGCAGGGGCGACGGCGGGGGCAAAGGCTGGGTCAAAGGCGGGGGCGGGAGCGAGGACGGAACGGCCCCGGCCTCCGACGGAGCTGCGCAAAGCGCGCCCGACGGGGGCGCGGCCGGCAGGCGAAGGGTGAAGGCGGCCCCCTCCCCCTCGCGGCTCTCGACCGTCAGCTCGCCCTCCATGGCGGTCGCCAGACGCCGCGCGGCGGCCAGGCCCGTCCCCGCCCCCTCGGCCGAGGCGGAGTCGCGCCCGGCGAACGGGTCGAAAACGGTCCTGATGCGCTCCGGCGACAGGCCCGGCCCGGTGTCGCGCACGGTGATCCGGACCTCAGCCCCCACGCGGCCGCCCTCGATCCGCACCGTTCCGCCCGGACGGTTGTGCTGGACGGCGTTGCGGATCAGGCTGGTCAGCGTCTGGTCGAGCGCATGGGGCTCGGCCTGGACGGTCAATCCGGCCTGGAACGGCGGCGGGCGCAGCTCGACCCCGGCCGCCTCGGCCTCATCGGCCAGGGACTGACAGATGCGGCGCACGATCAACATCGGGTCCAGGCGCTCGCGCGCCGAGGCGCAGGCGGCGGAGGCGTCGGCGAAGACCGTCAGCCCCTCGACCAGGGTCCGCAGCCGCGCCGCCGCCTCGCGAATCTGGTCGACGGCCTGACCCTGGCGATGGCTGAGCGGCTCATCGACCGCATTGATCCGCAGCAGGTCGGCGAACCCCAGGATGACGTCCAGAGGGCCGCGCATCTCGCGGCCGGCGGCGGTCAGCAGGGCGACGTGGGTCCGGCGGCCCGCCGCCTCCACCGCCTGGGCCCGTGAAAGACGCGCCTCGAGCGCGCCGACGACGCCCTCCAGATCGGCGATGCGACGCCGGGCCTCGGCGGTCTGATTCTCATGCAGCCGCTGCGCCGCGCGTATGCGCCCATGGGCGCCGATCGACAGCCTGACGCCTGCGATTCCCGAAGCCAGCCCGAGGGCGACCGCCAGTAGAACGAATTCCATCACACGTCCTCCCGATGGCTCGAGAGTGACGCCTGAATAGTTGCATTAAAGTGAACATACCCGCGAGGGTTGTTCGACCGCCCTATTCGTCGTCGACGGGCGCCTCGGCCTTGCGGCGCGTGCGGCGGGGACGCGGAGCGGGCGCGTCGTCGGCGGGCGCCGCGTCCTCAAGCGTCGTGGGACGGGTCAGAAAGCCCGGCAGGCCCCCGGTCTCCTCGGCGGAGTCCTCGGCCACGGCCGACGGCGCGGCGGCGCGGGCGCGGCGCGGGGCGCGCGCGGCCTTGGCGACGGGCGCGTCGGCCGCAGCTTCCGAAGGCGCCGGGTCGTCGGAGACTTCGGGCGCGGTCTCGCCGAACGGGCGGCCCTCGTCCGGGGCATTCGGGGCGTCGTCGCCGGAGCCCTCGTCGGACTCGCCGTTCTCGAAGCGGCGGTTGCGCTCCTCGCGGCGGCGCTCCCAGCGCTCGCGACGGGTTTCGCGACGGCCGCCTTCGCGGTTGTCGCCGTCGCCGTTCTCACGCGGTTCGCGAGGTTCGCGCAGTTCCCTGGGCTCGCGCGGCTCGCGGTCGCGGTTGGCCTCGCGCTCGGCGCGTTCGGCCTGGCGGCGGGCTTCTTCCTCGACGCGGCGCTCCTCGGCCTGCTGGGCGGCGATGATGGCCGCCGCCTGGGCGCCCGACTCGTCCTCGAAGTCGATGTCGAAGCCCTGGCCCGCCTGTTCGCGCTGGGCGATCTCGCTGACCGAGCGCTGCGGCTGAAGGGCGCGCAGGACGCGGAAATAGTGTTCGGCGTGCTGGGTGTAGTTCTCGGCCAGAACGCGGTCGCCGGCGGCCGCGGCGTCGCGCGCCAGCTGCATGTAGCGTTCATAGACCGTCTGGGCGTTGCCCCGCACCTTGATGTTCTCGGGCCCTTGCGAGTCCCACGAACGGTTCGGATTGGTCGCGTTGGCGTTATTGCCGCCGCCGGGCTTACGGTTGCGTCCGCGTTGACGCTTCATGCCCTTGAAATCTCTCATCGGAGCTTACCGTGCTGGTGCGGGCCGCCGTCGAAGAAGACG
>JAFKFS010000161.1 GCA_017308115.1 Bordetella sp. | reverse complement strand
TTCGACCTGATGGGGATCCCGCCGGCGCCGCGCGGCATGCCGCAGATCGAGCTCGCCTTCGACATCGACCCCAACGGCATCGTCCACGTCACCGCCAAGGACAAGGCGACCAACAAGGAGCAGTCGATCCGCATCCAGGCCAACGGCGGCCTGTCGGACGCGGACATCGACAAGATGGTCAAGGAAGCCGAGGCCAACGCCGCGGCCGACAAGGCCCGCAAGGAGCTGGTCGAGGCCCAGAACGGCGCCGACAGCCTGATCCACTCGACCGAGAAGGCCCTGTCCGAGCACGGCGACAAGATCGACGAGGCGACCAAGGCGACCATCCAGTCGGCCCTGGACGAGCTGAAGTCGGCCAAGGACGGCACGGACCCCGAGGCCATCCGCGAGAAGACCAACACCCTGGCCCAGGCCTCGATGAAGCTGGGCGAGGCCATGTACGCCGCCCAGCAGGGCGGGGCTGACGGCGCCGAAGGCCAGCCGGCCGACGACGGCGTGGTCGACGCCGAGTTCGAGGAAGTCTCGGACGCGGACGAGAAGAAGGACGCCTGAACCGGCGCCTGACGATGTTCGGCCCCGCTTGCCAGACGGCAGGCGGGGCCGTTTCATGAAACTTGCATCATTCGACCGGGCGCCCATGTCATCAGGCAGGCCGTCGGTCATCCGCGAACGGAGCGCCTCCGCCACAAGAGAGGCCTGAAGCGGCGGGAAGTAAGAGGACGAACGCCTGATGGCGCAACGTGACTATTACGAGATCCTGGGGGTCGAGCGGACCGTCGAGGCGGCCGCGCTCAAGAGCGCCTATCGCAAGCTGGCGATGGAGCACCACCCGGACCGCAACGGCGGCTCCGAGGAGTCCGTGGCCCGTTTCAAGGAAATCTCCGAGGCCTACACCGTCCTGTCGGACGATCAGAAGCGCGCGGCCTATGATCGTTTCGGCCATGCGGGCGTCAACGGCGGCGGCGCGGGCGGCGGCAATCCGTTCGGCCAGGGCGGCGCCGGCTTCCACGATATCAACGACATCTTCTCCCAGGTCTTCGGCGACGCCTTCGGGGACGCCTTCGGCGGCCGGGGCGGCGGGCGTCAGAACCACGGCCCGCGTCGCGGCTCGGACCTGCGCTACGACCTCGAGATCACGCTTGAGCAGGCCTATAAGGGCGCCGAGGTCGAGATCGCCATTCCGACCCTGATGAGTTGCGAGGTCTGCGACGGCTCGGGCGCCAAGGCGGGGACCAAGCCGAGCATCTGCTCCACCTGCGGCGGCGCCGGGCGCGTGCGCCAGGCCAACGGCTTCTTCCAGGTCGAGCGCACCTGCCCCCGCTGCGGCGGCTCGGGCGAGATGATCGCCGACCCCTGCGCCGCCTGCGGGGGCCACGGCCAGGTCCGCAAGACCCGCAAGCTCAACCTCAAGGTGCCGGCGGGCGTGGACGACGGCTCGCGCATCCGCCTGACGGGCGAGGGCGAGGCGGGCCAGCGCGGCGGGCCGCGCGGCGACCTCTACGTCTTCCTGTCGGTGCAGCCGCACGAGCTGTTCGAGCGCGACAACCTGGACCTGCTGGTCACCGTGCCGGTGCCGATGACGGTGGCGGCCCTGGGCGGCATCGTCGACGCTCCCTGCCTGGTCTCCGACGCCTGCGACGGCAAGTGCAAGGCGGCGGTCGAGGTGCCGGCCGGCGCCCAGACCGGCAAGACCGTCCGCATCAAGGGCAAGGGCATGCCGCACCTGAACGGGCGCGGCCGCGGCGACCTGGTGGTCGAACTGTTCGTCGAGACCCCGACGGACCTGACCGCGCGCCAGAAGGAGCTGCTGACCGAACTGGCGGCGTCCCTGGGCGAAACCCAGACCCCGCGCAACACCAGCTTCGCCGGCAAGGCCAAGCGTTTCTGGGCCGACATCCTGGGCGGCGACGCCGATAATCCGAAAGAGACCGCGTGAGCGACATCTTCCACGCCGGCATCTCCGGCGCCCGGGGCCGCATGGGCCGGGCCGTTTCCCAAGTCCTGGACGCGCGCGAGGACGTGGTGGTCGCCGCCCGCTTCGATCGCGGCGAGACCGTCGACCTGCAGCTGTGCGACGTCATCATCGACTTCTCGACGCCCGAGGCTTCGGTGGCCCTGGCCAAGGCCTGCGCCGAGGCGGGCGGACCGGCCCTGGTGATCGGCTCCACCGGCCTGACGCCCGAACAGGAGGCCGAGATCGCGGCCGCCGCCGAGAAGATCGCCATCGCCATGAGCGGCAACTTCTCCCTGGGCGTGAACATTCTTATCGGCCTGGTCGAGCACGCAGCCCTGCGGCTGGACGCGCGCGACTGGGACATCGAGGTGCTGGAGACCCATCACCGGCGCAAGGTCGACGCCCCCTCGGGCACGGCCCTGATGCTGGGCGAGGCCGCCGCCAACGGCCGGGGCCGCGACCTGGAGGAGCTGCGCAGCCCGCCCTATGACGGCATCACCGGCGCGCGCGAGCCGGGCCGGATCGGCTTCGCCTCCCTGCGGGCGGGCGGGGTGATCGGCGAGCACACCGTCATGTTCGCTTCGGAGGACGAGATGCTGACCCTGTCGCACTCGGCCATGGACCGCAGCCTGTTCGCCAAGGGCGCCGTGGCCGCCGCCGCCTGGGTCCGCAATCGCCGCCCCGGCCTCTACGACATGCAGGACGTGCTGGGCTTCCGCCAGGCGTGACGCCTTGAGGGCGCGCGGCGCCCCGCCGCCGCCCGGCGTCATGGCCCGCCGATGCGCCGGCGCGCTGTTGCGGCGTGATCTGTTTCGTCAGGCGGCCGGGGCCAGAAGGGCGCTCACGGCGCCGCGCCAGGCGGCCAGGTCGTCGGAGCGTTCCGCGATCAGCCGGCCGAGCGCGTCGCACTGACGGCGCGTCGGGGCGGTCATGCCCCATGCGGGGAAGGCGCGGCGTTCGATCCGGCCGCGCGCCATGACCTCGATCTCTTCATGCCGCTCGTCGAAATGCAGATGCAGCATCAGGATATCCAGGGCGGTGGGCGCCCCCTCGAGCACCTGCACGAACATTCCGTCCTGCAGGACCAGGGCCCCGGTGACGCCGTTGCGGGCGTTGAGGAAGGCGGCCGCGTGCACGATGTCGGCGATGGCCGCCGCCTCGTCCGCTGGAGCCAGTCGCGAGCGGCTGCAATAGACGAGCTGGTCCAGCGTGTTCATCGGTTTAGGCTAGACCATTATCTACGGATGTGGAAGCGAGGCCCAGGTCAACGTCCGGTTGAGCCGAAGCCGCCGTCGCCGCGCGCCGTCTCATCCACGGCCTCGACCGCGATCATCCGGGCCTGCTCGTAGCGGGCGATCACCATCTGGGCGATGCGGTCGCCGCGCTTGATCTCGAACGGCACATCGCCGTGGTTGATCAGGATGACCCCGACCTCGCCGCGATAGTCGCTGTCAATGGTGCCCGGCGAATTGGGCGCCGAGATTCCGTGCTTCAGCGCCAGGCCCGAGCGCGGACGGATCTGGGCCTCGAAGCCGGGCTCCAGGGCGATCTTCAGCCCCGTGGGGATCAGTCTGCGCCGGCCGGGCTCCAGCACCACCGTCTCCCCGTCGGCCAGGGCGGCGCGCAGGTCCATGCCCGCCGACCCGGCGGTCTCATAGGCGGGCAGGGGCAGGCCCTCGGCGTGGGGCAGGCGTTCGACGCGGACGGTGGTCATGGCGGGGCGGTCTCTCTAGGCCTTGAAATGATCGGCGATGCGCAGGGCCAGCTTGCGCGCCACCTCGGTCTTGGACTGGCGGGGCCAGGGTTCGGCGCCCCCTCGGGTGAACAGGGTCACGGCGTTGCCGTCCGAGCCGAAGACCTCGTCGGACACGTCGTTGCCGACGATCCAGTCGCAGCCCTTCTTCGACAGCTTGGCGCGGGCGTTGGCCTCCAGGTCGCTGGTCTCGGCGGCGAAGCCGACCACCAGCTTGGGGCGGCGCGGGCCGGGGGCGGAGACGCCCGCCAGGATGTCGGGGTTCTCGATCAGGGCCAGGGACGGCGGGCCGCCCGGCGCCTTCTTGATCTTGCCCGAGGCCACGCCGTCCACGCGCCAGTCGGCGACGGCGGCGCTCATCACGGCGATGTCGGCGGCCCCGCCAAAGGAAACCAGAGCCGCCTCGACGGCGGCCTTCATCTCTGTCGCCGCCTCGACCCAGACGCGGGTCACGCCGACGGGCGCCTCCAGCGCCACGGGGCCGGAGATCAGCGTCACCTGCGCGCCCAGTTCGGCCAGGGCGGCGGCGACGGCGTAGCCCTGCTTGCCGCTGGAGCGGTTGGTCAGGCCGCGCACGGGGTCGATCGGCTCGAAGGTCGGCCCGGCGGTGACGACGGCGGTCCGGCCCTGCAGGGGCCTTCCGTCCGGTCCGGCCAGAAGACGGGCGATCGCCTCGAGGATGACGGGCGGCTCGGCCATGCGTCCCGGCCCGAATTCGCCGCAGGCCATGACGCCCTCGTCCGGCCCGACCACGGCCATGCCGTGAAAGCCGTCGAAGCCCTTCAGCCGCCCGACATTGGCCTGGACCGCCGGATGCAGCCACATGCGCACGTTCATCGCCGGGGCCAGGAGCACCTTCTTGTCGGTGGCCAGAAGGGCGGTCGAGGCCAGGTCGTCGGCCAGGCCGTTGGCGGCCTTGGCGATCAGCCCGGCCGTGGCCGGGGCCGCCACCACCAGGTCGGCCCAGCGCGACAGCTCGATATGGCCCATGGCCGTCTCGTCTTCGGGCGTGAACAGGTCCTGCCGCACCGGATGGCCGGTCAGGGCGGCCAGGGACAGGGGGGTGACGAACTCGGCCCCGGCCCGGGTCAGGACGGCCATCACCTCGGCGTCCGCCTTCCTGAGCAGCCGGATCAGCTCCAGCGCCTTATAGGCGGCGATGCCGCCGCCGACGATCAGCAGGATCTTGCGGCCGGAAAGCGAGGATGCGGTCATGCCCAAAGCTCTAGCGGCGCGTCGCGACGGCGTCGAGACAAAGCGATGTCGCGGATGTCTCGGCGAGGAACATTGCCGGAACAGGGAAGTTGTGCCTAACTGTGTTCTGTCAAATTGCGAGGAGGGGCTTCATGCGGGTTCGGGCGACGGCGGCGATGGCCGCGACGGTGCTGGCTGCGATGGCGTTGGCTATGGCGGGTTGCGACAACGGCGGCTCGGCGGTGCAGACGCGGGAGCGCGAGGCGGCCGAGCCCGTCGGGCTGGTCGCGGCGGGCGCGGCGGACACGGCGATGGGGGCGGCGGCGCCCGAACCGGCCAAGCCGCCCGTCACCGCCAATCGGCGCGAGACCGCCGACGTCAAGGCGCAGCGGTTGTATGAGCGCAACGGCGCGGCCTTCGGGGCCAGGTCGGCCGAGGACTATCTGCAGAAGGTGCGGACCTTCACCGAGAACACGCCGCGCGGGACCGAGACGGCGAAGCGGCCGAACGGCGACACCCTCTACTATCAGGCCTCGACCAACACTTTCGCCGTGGTGGACCGCAACGGGGTGCCGCGCACCATGTTCAAGCCGGACGACGGTCCCGCCTATTGGGCCGAGCAGAAGGCGAGGGCGCCGACCTTCGGCCAGCGTCGCAACGCCGCGGGGACGGAGCCGTAAGGGATTTCACGCCTCGCCGTCCCCGGGGCAGGACCGGGGATGACGGCGGTCGTGCGGGTCTCAGGCCTTCTCGAACGTCAGGGGCGCGCCCCAGAACTGGGCGACGAGGTCCGACTGGGGGCCGGGCGTTCCGGTGGTGAGGAAGTCGCGGCGGGCGGACGAGCCCAGGTCATATTCCGGGTGGCGCTCGAAATAGCGTTCGAGGGAGTCGGCGACGGCGGCGGGCTGGCTGATGACCCGGACGCCGGGGGGCAGGGCCTGGGCGAACAGGTCGGCCACGATCTCATAGTGGGTGCAGCCCAGGATGGCCGTGTCCGGGTGGCGGCCGATGCGGCGGCGCAGGGCGTCGACGTGGTCGTCGACCACCACCTTCAGCTCTTCCGCCGGGGCGCCCAACTCGATCAGGCCCGCCAGGCCGGGGCAGGCCTCGGTGAAGACGGCCAGGTCGTCGCGGCGCTTGTCGATCTCGATCTCATAGACCCGGCTCATGGCCGTGGCGGCGGTGCAGAAGACGCCGGTGATGTCGATCGCCTCCTTCTTCTCGCCTTCCTGCCGTCCGTTGCGCTCGGCCTCGAACGACCAGGGCAGGCCGGTGGCCGCCTCGATGGTCGGGACGATGATGCCGAGGATGTTGACGGGCCGGCCGAGGGTTTCGCGGATCTGCGGAATCCAGGTCTGCTGCAGGCGGCGAAGCGCGATGGCCGAGGCCGTGTTGCAGGCCAGGACGACCACGGAGGCGCCCGCCTCGAACAGGCGCTCGCACCCGGCGCGGGTCAGTTCGACGATGTCCTCGCCGCCGCGTCCGCCATAGGGGGCGTGGGCCTGGTCGCCCAGGTAGATGAAATCCCGCGTCGGAAAGCGGGTCGTGAGTTCGCGGTGGACCGTCAGGCCCCCCACGCCGGAGTCGAAAACGCCTATCGCCATGCAGCGGCCTTTAGACCCGCGGGGTTTCGCCGTCCAATGGTTAGGACTAAACCGGATTTATGCGACGCTGGAGGCCGCTTCGCCGAAGGACGTCCGAAACAGCAATGGTTGGGAGACCTGGATGCAAAGACGCCATCTTCTCATCGGGGGCGCGAGCCTCTTCGCCCTGTCGGGCTGCGCCTCGGCCGGGGCCGTGGAGAACGCGGTGAGCGGCGCCGTCGCGGCCCTGACGACCGCCGATGAGGCCCGCATCGCCCGCGCCGTCCTGCCGGCGACCGCGCCGCGCGCCGAACTGCTGCAGCCCTGGACCGGCCCCTATGAGGGCGTGCCGCCCTGGGACAAGGTGACGGCGCCCAAGATGCGCCAGGCCGTCCTGGAAGGCATCGAGCTGCAGCGCGCCGACATCGCGGCCATCGCCAACAACCCGGAGGCGCCCACCTTCGCCAACACCATGGCGGCGATGGAGATGGCGGGCGAGCCGCTGGACCGCGCCCTGAACGTGTTCAGCGTCATGACGTCGAACATCGGCGGCGAGCAGTGGGACGCGCTGGAGACCGAGCTGTCGCCGATCCTGTCGGCCGCTTCGGACGAGATCACCTTCAACGAAAAACTGTTCCAGCGCATCAAGGCCGTGGCCGACGGCGCCGACGCGACGGGCCTGAACGCCCAGCAGAAACGCCTGGCCGAGCGCAGCCGCGACGCCTTCATCCGCAACGGCGCCGCCCTGAACGCGAACGGCAAGGCCGAGCTGGGCCGCATCAACACCGAGCTGTCGAACGCCTTCACCCGCTTCGGCCAGAAGGTGGTGGCCGATGAGAACACCTGGACCGTCATCGCGAACGAAGCCGGTCTCAAGGGCCTGCCGGATTCGAACAAGGCCGCCGCCGCCGCCGCCGCCCGCGCCCGCAACCTCCAGGGCTGGGCCATCCTGAACACGCGCTCGAGCGTCGATCCCTTCCTGACCTTCGCCGACGACCGCGCCCTGCGCGAGCAGGTATGGCGCAAGTTCATCATGCGCGGCGACAACGGCGACGCCAACGACACCAAGTCGACCATCGCCCAGATCGTCGCCCTGCGTCAGCAGCGCGCCCGCCTGCTGGGCTTCGCCAACCACGCCGAATGGCGCATGCAGGACACCATGGCCAAGACCCCGGCTGCGGCGATGGACCTGATGCAGCGCGTCTGGGCGCCCGCCAAGGCCCGCGTCGCCGAGGAAGTCGCCGACATGAAGGCGATCGCCGGTCACGACATCGAGCCGTGGGACTACCTCTACTACGCCGAGAAGGTGCGCAAGGCGAAGTACGACCTCGATCAGAACGAGCTGAAGCCCTATTTCGAGCTGCACGCCGTGCGCGCGGCCTCCTTCTACATGGCCGAGCGCCTGTACGGCTTCGTCTTCAAGCGCCTGCCTCAGGGCCAAGTCTCGACCTTCGAGCCGGACGTGACCACCTATGAGGTCACGGACAAGGCCACCGGCAAGCTGATCGGCCTCTATTACGCCGACGACTTCGCCCGTCCGGGCAAGCGTTCGGGCGCCTGGATGACCACCTATCGCTCGTTCTCGAAGCTGACCGGCTCCAAGCCGATCCTGGCCTCGAACAACAACAACTTCGTCAAGGCGCCGGACGGCCAGCCCCTGCTGATCTCCCTGGACGACGCCGAGACCCTGTTCCACGAATTCGGCCACGCCCTGCACTATTTCAGCTCGAACGTGACCTATCCGTCGTTCGGCAACACGCCGCGCGACTTCGTGGAATATCCGTCGCAGGTGCACGAGCACTGGGTGCTGAGCCGCCCCATCCTCGACGGCTACATGAAGCACGTGGAGACCAAGCAGCCGATGCCGCAGGCGCTGGTGGACAAGATCGAGGCCTCCTCGACCTTCAACCAGGGCTACGCCACGGTCAGCTACCTGTCCTCGGCCCTGGTCGACATGGACCTGCACACGCAAGGGACGCCGCCGACCGACATCGCCGCCTTCGAGAAGGCCTCGCTGGACCGTCTGGGGATGCCCAGGGAGATCGTGATGCGGCACCGCCTGCCGCAGTTCAACCACCTGTTCACCTCGGACGCCTATTCGGCCGGCTACTACTCCTACCTGTGGTCGGAAGTGATGGACGCCGACACCTGGGCCTATTTCGAGGAGTCGGGCGACGTCTTCAACCCGGACATCGGCGGCCGTTTCAAGTCGATCATCCTGGCGCCGGGCAACACCACGGATCGCGGCGACGCCTATCGCCAGTTCCGCGGCCGCAACCCGGACGTGGCGGCCCTGCTGAAGGTGCGCGGCTTCCCGGTTTCTTAAGGGGGCCTATCGGCCTTCGGCCTACTTGAGGCCGTTGGACGCTAGAATGGAGAGGCCCGGTGGAGCGATCCGCCGGGCCTTTTCTTGTGCCCGTTCACACGCCGTCATCCTCGGGCTTGACCCGAGGATCGGATTGCCCGCCTGCTCAACGATGACCGGACGTGCGCGTCGGCGCTTGATCCTCGGGTCAAGCCCGAGGATGACGAAGAGGGGGAGGCATCGACGGCGTCCTGGTCCATGCTAAACCTTGGTCGTGCCACGGGCCGTGTCGGGTCGAGAAGGCGGAGCCTTCTGATCGCGGCCTGCCAAAAAAGGAAACCGCATGAGCGTCGTCGCCTCCTATGTCTACAAGGACGGCAAGCGGGTGCGCGCGGCGCCGCTGACGGATCAGGGCCTGGCCCTGGGCGAGGGGGAGTATCTCTGGATCGGCCTGCATGAGCCGTCGGACGAGGAGTTCGACGTCCTGGTCCGACGCTTCCACCTGCATCCCCTGGCGGTCGAGGACGCCCTGACGGCGCATCAGATCCCCAAGCTGGAGGTCTATGGCTCGGAGCTGTTCATCGTCGCCCGCACGGCGCAGGCCAAGGGAGACCGCATCCTGTACGGCGAGACCCATGTCTTCGTCGGCCCCGACTACGTCATCACCATCCGCCACGGTTCGGCGCGCGCCCACACCCAGCTGCGCGCCCAGCTGGAGGCCTCGCCGCACCAGTTGAGCCACGGGCCGGACTTCATCCTGCACGGGGTGCTGGACTTCATCGTCGACGGCTACATCCCCATCATCGACGCCATCGAGGACAAGGTGCTGGAGATGGAGCAGGTGGCGCTGGACAGCTTCCTGGCGCGCGACGACATCACCCGCCTGTTCCAGCTGCGCCGCGAACTGGTGAAGTTCAGCCGGGTTCTGGGGCCGATGGAGGAGGTCTGCGTCAAGCTGCAGTCGCTGGACCTGCCGTGCATCGATCGCGAGGTGCGGCCCTATTTCCGCGACGTGGCCGACCATGTGCGTCGCGTCGCCAGCCGGGCGGCGGCCCTGCGCGACATCCTGGCCTCGGTGTTCGAGGTGTCCAATCTGCTGGAGCAGCAGCGCCAGGGCGTCATCACCCGCAAGCTGGCCGCCTGGGCCGCCATCCTGGCCACGCCGACGGCGGTGGCGGGCATCTACGGCATGAATTTCGAGCATATGCCCGAACTGCGCTGGACCTATGGCTATCCGGCGGTGATGGCGCTGATCGTCGCCATCTGCATCGGCCTGTACGTCACCTTCAAGCGCACCAAGTGGCTGTGATCAGCCGCTGTTCCTGAGGCCCGCCGCCACGCCGTTGATGGCCAGAAGGATGCCGTTGCTGACGCGCGGGTCGTCGTCGCCCGCGCGGCGGCGGCGGATCAGTTCGATCTGCACATGGTTCAGCGGCTCGACATAGGGCATCCGCTGACGGATCAGCCGATCCAGTTCGGGCTGGCCGCCCAGCAGGCTCTGCTGGCCGGTGATCGACAGGACGGCGGCGACGGTGCGGTCCCATTCGGCGCGGACGGCGGCGTAGATTCGCTCGGCCAGGGCGGGGTCGGGGACCAGGCCGGCGTAGCGGCGGGCGATAGCCATGTCGGCCTTGGCCATCACCATCTCCATGTTCTGGACCAGGGTGCGGAAGAAGGGCCAGGTCTCGGCCATGGCGCGCAGCTCGGCGGGGTCCTCGCCCTGGACCGCCGAGCCGAAGCCGTACCAGCCGGGCAGCATGACCCGCGACTGCGACCAGCTGAACACCCAGGGAATGGCGCGCAGGTCCTCGATGGCGGGCGAGGCGGTGCGGCTGGCCGGGCGCGAGCCGATCTTCAGGTCGGCGATCTCGGCGATGGGGGTGGCGGCGCGAAAATAGTCGACGAAGCCGGGCGTCTCATAGACCAGGGCGCGATAGGCCTTCATCGAGGCGGCCGACAGGCGCGCCGCCGTCTCGCCATGGCGGGCGCTGTAGCCCGCGTCCGACTGCGGCCCCAGCGAGGCCAGCAGGGTCCCGCAGGTCAGGGCGTCCAGGTTGCGCCGGGCCACTTCGGGTTCGCCGTATTTGTTGGCGATGACCTCGCCCTGTTCGGTGACGCGGATGCGGCCCGCCACCGTCCCGGCGGGCTGGCCCAGCACGGCCGAAAAGGCCGAGCCGCCGCCGCGCCCCACGGCGCCGCCCCGGCCGTGGAACAGCTGCAGCCGCGCCCCCGCCGCGCCCGTGACCTCCAGCAGGGCGCGCGAGGCCTCGTGCAGCTCCCACCCCGAAGTCAGGTAGGAGCCGTCCTTGTTGGAATCCGAATAGCCGATCATCACCTCCTGCACCCCGCGCGCCTCGGCCACGGTGCGGGCGGAAGGCTCGGCGAGGACGCGCTCCAGGGTGGCGCGGGCGGCGCGCAGGTCGTCGATGGTCTCGAACAGGGGGGCGGCCTGGATGGGGCAGGCGGACGCGTCGGCCGGGTCGTAGAGGCCGACCTCCTTGAGCAGCAGATAGACCTCCAGCATGTCCGAGGCGGCGTCGGTCTTGGACACGATATGGGTGCGGATCGCCTGCGGGCCGAAGGTCGAAAGAGCCTCGGCGGCGGCCTGAAGAATGGCGCGCTCCTTCAGCGTCTCGGGCGCATAGTCGGCATAGGGGGAGAACAGGGGGCGCGGGCCGGCCAGTTCGCGCGCCAGCACGGCCAGCCGTTCGGCCTCGTCCAGGGCGGCGTAGTCGGGAGAGACGCCCGCGACCTTCAGCAGATCGGCCACGACCCGCTCGTGCACGTCCGAATTCTGGCGCAGGTCCAGCGTCGCCATGTGGAAGCCGAACACGTCCGCCGCCGTGATCAGCCGCGCCAGCCGGTCGTCGGCGAAGACGGCGCCGTGGGTCCGCACCAGACTGTCGTGCAGGATGCTCAGATCGGCGCGGAAGGCGTCGGGGCCGTCATAGGCCGGGGCGTCGAAGCGGGCGGGGCGGGGCGTCGGCTCGCCGGTCAAGGCGGGATAGGCCGCCGACAGGCGGGCGTAGATCTGGCTGAGCGCCCGGCGATAGGGCTCGTCCGCGCGCTGGATGGAGGCGTCGCCTGACCCTTGCGCCAGGGCGGCCAGTTCGGGCGTGACGCGGGTCAGGTCGATGGACAGGCTGAGCTCGGCGCCCAGGGCGTGCACCTCGTCCAGATAGAAGCCCAGCGCGGCGCGGGCCTGGCTGCGGAAGGCGGCGCGCAGGGTGTCGGCGTCGACGTTCGGGTTGCCGTCGCGGTCGCCGCCGACCCAGGAGCCGATGCGCACGAAGGGCGTCAGCTCGGGCGCCTGCAGCAGGCGGCGCCACTCGGCCAGCTGGACCGGGGCGACGTGCAGGAAGATGCGCTGCAGCCAGTCGACCACGGTGTCGATCTCGTCCTGCACAACCAGGGCCGAGGCGCGGGTCAGCCGCGTGGTCCACAGGATCACGATCTGGCGGCGCAGCGCTTCCTTCAGGGTTCTGGCGTCGCAGGCGATCCCGTCGCGATCGCAGCCGTCCAGCAGTTCGCCGACCGCCGCCGTGCGGTCGATGACGCTCTTGCGGCGCACCTCGGACGGGTGGGCGGTCAGCACCGGCGAGATCAGGGCCTGGGCCAGCAGGTCGCGCACCGCGCCCCTGTCGACGCCCGCCTCGGCCAGACGAATGAGCGCGCCCTCGGGCGTGTCGGCCCGCTCGCCCGCCTCGGCCTGGGCCTGGGCGCGGCGCTTGCCCGCCCGGTCTTCGGCGACATTGGCCAGCAGGGAGAAGGCGGCGAAACCGTGCGTCAGGCCGATGGCCTGATCCAGCGACAGCTCGCCCAGCAGACGCTCCAGCTCCGAGGCGTCGTCCGAGGCAGGGTCCCGGTGATAGGCGACCGAGGCCCGCCGCACCGCCTCGATGCGGTCGAAGAGGTCCTGCCCGCCCTCGTCGCGGATCACCTCGCCCAGCAGGGCGCCCAGCAGCCGGACCTCCTCACGCAGGCGGTCATGGGGAAACTCGGAGGCTTGGGTCATGGGTGTCTCTCAGCGGGGAGGCCGGAAGCGGGACGGTATCAGCGGGATCCGAACGCGCCAGTCCATGCGGCAACGCGCCAACCCCTGTGTGGTGGCTTGGCTGAGTTGAAAGGGCGCTGAACAGCCCTTCAACAAACTATCGACTCTGGCTTGTTTTTCCGTCATAAGCCGCGACTTCCGGCGCAATTGAACCTGCGCCTCCACCCGCACGACCCCTGATTTTCTTCAGGACGAGGCGGGAGAGGGCCTCTGTCGACGTGATCGTTCGCAGAGGTCGCCCGCCTATGGGCGCTGCTCACGGAGGCCAAGGCCCAGGCGCATGAAAGGGTTTGAATGTTCGAGGCTCTGAACGAGCGGCTGACAGGCGTCTTCGACCGGATCACCGGCCGCGGCGCCCTGTCCGAAAAGGATGTCGAGGAGGCCCTGCGCGAGGTCCGCGTCGCCCTGCTCGAGGCCGACGTCGCCCTGCCGGTGGTCAAGGACTTCATCGCCCGCGCCAAGACGGCCGCGACCGGCGAGGAGGTCATCCGCGCCGTCAAGCCCGCCGATCAGGTGGTCAAGATCGTCTATGACGGCCTGGTCGACATGCTGGGCGGCGAAGAGCCGGTTCCGCTGAACACCAATGCGACCCCGCCCGCCGTCGTGCTGATGGCCGGCCTGCAGGGCTCGGGCAAGACGACGACCTCGGCCAAGATCGCCCGCCGCCTGACGCAGCAGCAGAAGCGCAAGGTCCTGATGGCCTCGCTCGATGTGCGCCGTCCGGCCGCGCAGGAGCAGCTGCGCGTGCTCGGCGAGCAGAACGGCATCGACACGCTGCCGATCGTCGCCGGCCAGTCGCCGACCGCCATCGCGACCCGCGCGCTGCAGGCGGCGAAGCTCGGCGGCTATGACGTCGTCATCCTCGACACCGCCGGCCGCACGCATATCGACGAGCCGCTCATGATCGAGATGGCCGAGATCAAGGCCATCGCGAAGCCGCACGAGATCCTGCTCGTCGCCGACAGCCTCACCGGCCAGGACGCCGTCAATCTCGCCCGTTCCTTCGACGAGCGGGTCGGCATCACCGGCATCGTGCTCACGCGCGCCGGTGGCGACGGCCGCGGCGGCGCCGCGCTCTCGATGCGCGCCGTCACCGGCAAGC
>JAFKFS010000160.1 GCA_017308115.1 Bordetella sp. | reverse complement strand
GCGAAGTCGTGCTCGCCCGCCGAGATCCAGATCTTCTGGCCGGTGATCGAATAGGAGCCGTCGCCGTTCGGAACCGCCTTGGTGCGGACCATGCCCAGGTCGGTGCCGCACTGCGGCTCGGTCAGGTTCATGGTGCCGGTCCATTCGCCGGTCGCCATCTTCGGCAGATACTTCTGCTTGATCTCGTCCGAGGCGCTGGCCTCGATGCCGTGGAAGGCGCCGCTGGTCAGGCCCGGATACATGGAGAAGGCCGCGCTGGCGGCGGCGGTGAACTGGCCCACCGCGCTCGACACGACCGAGGGCATGCCCTGGCCGCCGAACTCGGTGCTGAAGCCCAGCGAGGGCCAGCCCGCCTCGACCATCTGGCGATAGGCGTCCTTCCAGCCCTTGGGCGTCGTCACCACGTCGCCCTCGATGTGGCAGCCTTCCTGGTCGCCGGTGCGGTTGATCGGGGCGATGACCTCCTCAGCGAACTTGCCGCCTTCCTCGACGATCTGGTCGATCAGGTCGCGCGACAGGTCGGCGTCGGGAAGCTCGTTTGCGTAGGTCTCGACCTGCAGCACGTCGTGCAGGACGAAGGACAGGTCGCGGACAGGCGCCTTGTAGGCCATGGGATCACGCTCTCGCTTTGAAGGTCTGGAAGTGGTCGTCGGGGTCGTTGAGGCGTTCGCTCAGCAGGCTGGCGTAGGCCTCGGCCCCCGGCAGAAGGTCGGGCCGGTGCTCGGCCAGGGTCCTCTCCATCCAGGCGCAGGCGGCCTCGGCCGTCTCTATGGCGCCTTCGATGTCCTCAAGCTGTTGCTTCAGCGCCTGGATGCGGGCGCGATGGCGCGGCAGGGCGATGGCCATCTGATGGACGTTGTGGTCCTTCTGATCGTACAGATCCAGCATCTCCTGGATTTCGACCAGGGTGAAGCCGATGCGGCGCCCGCGCATGATCAGCTTCAGCCGGGCGCGGTCGCGCGGGCCGTAGACCCGCGTCTGCCCCTTGCGCGACGGCGTCAGCAGGCCCTTGTCCTCATAGAAGCGCAGGGCTCGCGCGGTGGCGCCGAACTCGCGGCACAGCTGCCGGATGGAATAGGTGCGATGGTCGTCGGCTGTCGGCATAACGTCTTCATAACTTGACGCGAACGTAAAGGGAAGCTTTCCGCCGCGCCGGCTACGAAGTTGTGAACGGATGGGCTTCCCTCTCCCGGCGGGAGAGGGCTTGAGCGCACGAGAGCGTCAGCGATCGTTCTTGCGCGAAAGGGTGAGGGGCTTGTCCTGTCCGTCGGCGTTAGCCGTCGCGCGGCGGCCTTCGGCCGATTTATGCCGCGAACCCTCACCCTTTCGCCTGCACCAATCGCTTCGCTCTTGGAGGCTCAAGCCCTCTCCCATCGGGAGAGGGATGAAAAAAAAGGCCGCGACCGAGCGGATCGGTCGCGGCCTGCTTCACAGGTCCTTCAGGAGGGGGAGGGGAGAGGAACCTGGAAGGGGTCGGCCTATCGGCGGCGCAGCCACAGCACCGGCGCCGTGATGGCGATCAGGAAGACGTTGGTCAGGCTCAGGCCCAGATCCAGGCCGAAGGCGTGGACGCCCAGGGCGATGACCTCCAGCGCCAGCAGGCCCGCCGCCGCCGTCAGCAGCAGGGGGCGGCCGAACCGCCACGACGCCAGGGGCGCAAGGACCATGACGGCCAGCACGATCTCGGCGACGCCGAGGCCGCGCACGAAGGCCTCGCTCGCCAGGGCCGGCCACTTCATCAGGACGATCAGATTGCCCATCGGTTCGCTCAGCTTGGCGTAGCCGGCGGCGATGAAGAACATGGCGATCCAGCCCTGGAAGGTCCAAAGCGCGATGTTCAGATAGTCGGCGCGGGCGCGCGCCTGGTGAGGCGTCAAGGTGGTCGTCGTCATGGCCGTAACCGTTAATTCGCAACAGTCACAAGGTCAGTTCCTGTGATCCCGTTTGCAAGCGGCTGAAACAATCTGTGATCACGGTCGGCGGAGGGTGGGGCGACAGCGGGGCTGAAACCACAATTCCTCGTAACCCAGCCGGGATCATCCGCCCCTACGCCCGGGCGGTTTTCGAGTCAACAGGCGATGACATCAATTGATGACTTAGGACGCTGTCTCACAATACCCGCTCATTCCCGCGGAGGCGGGGACCCAGTTCTTCGGCCCCGAGGCGCGAGGTCTGAGCGTGGGCTCGGGGTACGGTCGTCGGGCGCGCGAGGCGCTCTCACTGGGTCCCCGCCTCCGCGGGGATGAGCGGGAGACTCACAAGTTCCAGGCCGATTTCGCCGCCTCCAGCCGGGCCAGCTTCGCCTTCAGCGGCGCCCAGTCGTCGTCCGCAGCGATGGCGCTCCACAGGGCCTCGACCTCGTCGATCAGCATCTCCTCCGGCTCGGGGGCGGCGAACATCGGATGCTCCAGCCGCTCGGGCCGGTCCGGCTCATGCTCCATCAGGGCGAAGCGGAAGGCGTCGAAGGCCTCGCCCTGATAGGTCTTGCCGCGCGCGCCGCCCAGCGCCCGCGCCGCCGAGCTGAAGCCGCCGAACCAGTCGAAGAAGAGCGGCTCCCAGCGCAGGGCCTCCTTCTTCTCGCGCGCGAGGGCCAGGGTCGCGTCCAGCAGCCGCTGATCCGCCGCCTCGCCCAGGCTCCGCACCCCCAGCCGGTTCAGGAAGGCCGCGCGCAGATGGCGGATATAGGCCGGGCCGAAACCGTTCAGCGCCGCCGCCAGGTCCGCGACCTGCGGCTCAGCGTCGGCGATCAGCTTCAGGCACCCCGCCAACTGGGTCAGGTTCCAGAACACCGCCTCGGGCTGGCGCGCGAAGGCGTAGAGGCCGTTCTGGTCGAAATAGGCGGCGGTGAAGCCCGGCTCATAGTGGGGCAGGAAGCGCCACGGGCCGTAGTCGAAGCTCTCGCCCGTGACGTTCAGATTGTCGGTGTTCAGCACCCCGTGGACGAAGCCCGCCGCGATCCACTTCGCCGTCAGCGCCGCCGAGGCCTCGACCACCGCCGCCAGGAAGCCCGCCGCGTCGCCCGGCGCGACCGCCGGATGATACAGGCTGCGCGCGTGCTCCAACAGCACGTCGATCTGGTCCTTGCGCCCGTAGTAGGCGGCGCGCTGGAAGGTCCCGAAGCGGATGTGGCTGTGCGACAGCCGCACCATGACCGCCGATCGCGTCGGCGACGGCTCGTCGTGCCGCTCAAGGTATTCGCCGGTCTCGATCAGCGACTGGATGCGGCAGGTGGGCACGCCCAGACTGTCCAGCATGGCCGCCGCCAGCGCCTCGCGCACCCCGCCCTTCAGCGTCAGCCGCCCGTCCGCATGACGCGACCAGGGCGTTATGCCCGAGCCCTTCGTGCCCAGGTCGAGAAGGCGGGATTGTTTTGTTTCCCTATCGCTTCCCTCGCGGAGGGAAGCTGCTTGAGGGACTTCCCGCATCTGCGCCGCCAGGAAGCCGCGCCCGTCGCCGATCTCGGGGTTGTAAACGCGGAACTGGTGGCCGTGATAACGCATGGCCACGGGGCCGGGCTGGCCGGGCAGGGGCTCGAACCGGCCGAAATGGGCGATCCATTCGGCGTCGCTCAGCGTCTCCAGCCCGACCTCGGCCGCCGCCCGGTCGTTGCGCAGGCGCAAGATGGTCTGGGGAAAATCGGCCGCCTGAACGGCGTCGCCGTAGTCGGCGCCCAGGTCGAAGAAGCGGGGTTCGGGGCGATAGGCGGGGGAGACGGGCATGGGCGGCAGATGCGCCTTCGACGCCTGTTTCGCAACCGCGAGGCGGATCGGGGGGCGGGATTGAACCTTCGCCGCCGATCGGTATTTTCCTCCGCAGACATCAGGCTTCGCGCGACATCGTCCCGAAGCCAGGCCGGCGCCGCCCCGCGCGCGAATCCGGTCCGGCGTCCGTCGATAACCTGACGCCACGACAGACCTCTCATCGTTTCGGAGACCTTCGTGGCCAGAAAACTCACGCTCGCCTTTCTCAAGACCGAGGCCGGTTCCGGCGCCGTCCTGGGCCTCGCCGCCCTGGCCGCCCTGATCGTCGCCAACTCGCCGTGGTCGGCCGACTACTTCGCCTGGCTCAAGAGCGTCCACGCCGTCCAGATCGGCCCCCTGCGGCTGGAGGAGACGATCTCCGACTGGATCAAGGAAGGCCTGATGGCCGTCTTCTTCCTCGTCGTCGGCCTGGAGATCAAATACGAGATACTCAAGGGCGAGCTGAGCAACCCCAGGAAGCTGGCCCTGCCCATCCTGGCGGCGCTCGGCGGCATGGCGGTTCCGGGCCTGGTCTATCTGGCGATCGCCGGGGCTCTGGGCGGCCCGACGCAAGGATGGCCCATTCCCCTGGCCACCGACATCGCCTTCGCCCTGGCCGTCTTCGCCGTGGTCGGGCGCGGACTGCCGGCCTCGCTGCGCGTCTTCCTGCTGACTCTGGCCATCGTCGACGACCTGGGCGCCATCGCCCTGATCGCCGTCCTGTTCAGCCAGGGCGTGCAGTGGATTCCGCTGCTGGCGGCGCTGGGCGTGATCGCCGTCTTCGGCGTCCTGGGGCGTCGCCGCATGGCCGCCGCCTTCTGGGTGCTGGGCTTCGCCGCCGTCTGGCAGCTGACGGTGCGGTCGGGGCTGTCCACCTCCCTGACCGCCGTGGCCTTCGCCCTGATCGTGCCGGTCGATCCGCGCCGCGAGACCGCGCAGAGCCCGCTCAAGGACGCCATGCACGACCTGCACCCCTATGTGGCCTATCTGGTCCTGCCCCTGTTCGCCTTCGCCAAGGCGGGGGTCTCCTTCGCCGGCCTGTCGCTGGAACAGGCCTTCGCCCCGCTCGTCATCGCCATCGCGCTCGGCCTCTTCCTCGGCAAGCAGGCGGGCGTCTTCGGCGCGGCCTGGCTGGCGGTGAGGCTGGGCCTGGGCGACAAGCCCTCGGGCGCGGGCTGGATGCAGCTCTACGGCGTCAGCCTGCTGTGCGGCGTCGGCTTCACCATGAGCCTGTTCATCGGCGTCCTGGCCTTCCCCGGCGCCGTGGACTCGCCCGAGCAGATCGAGGTCAAGCTGGGGGTCATCGGCGGCTCGCTGCTGTCGGCCCTGGGGGCGGCCGTGATTCTGTCGCTGGCCGACGCCGGACGGAAGAAAAGACGCGATGAAAAATCAGTCGCTTCCGCTGAGTGATCGCTGATAACATTGACCTAACGTCAGTATATTTGTCGCTTTATCGCCACAGGTGAGGCGGGCTTGGGTGAAATTATCGTTCTCCAGGCGGCCTTTGCTTGTCGGTGACTCGGGCATGGACTACCCCTTTGTGCTGAGAACCCGCGCCGTCCAATGAGCGGGGGTCATCAGGGACAGGAATCGCGCACGGCCGCGAAACGCGGCCGGGCCCATAGAGTCGGGGAGCCGCCTTATGCGTTTGAACCACATCCTCCGCTGCACCGCCTCGGTCGCCGTCGTCGGCGCTGCGGCCTTCGGCTTCGCGGGGGCCGCCGCCGCCCAGGAAGGTCCGACCACGGTCGACGACATCATCGTCACCGCCCAGAAGCGCGAGCAGAGCCTGCAGGACGTGCCGATCGTCGTCACCACCCTGTCGCAGGCGGCGCTGGACGGCGCCGGGGTCCGCGACATCAAGGACCTGCAGATCCTGACGCCGGGCATGACCGTCACCTCCACGCAGTCGGAGACCTCGACCACCGCCCGCATCCGCGGCGTCGGCACGGTCGGCGACAACCCGGGCCTGGAAAGCTCGGTCGGCGTGGTCATCGACGGCGTCTATCGCTCGCGCAACGGCGTCGGCTTCGGCGACCTGGGCGAACTGAGCCGCATCGAGGTGCTGAAGGGGCCGCAGGGCACCCTGTTCGGCAAGAACACCTCGGCCGGCGTCATCAACATCATCACCGAGGCGCCGTCCTTCACCCCCGGCTTCGAGGCCGAGGCGACCTACGGCAACTTCGGCGCCTGGGGCGTGGCCGGATCGGTCACCGGCCCGCTGACCGACAAGATCGCCGGACGCCTGTACGTCGCCAAGCGCGAGCGCGACGGCTTCTATGACGTCGTCACCGGCCCCGGCCCGCGTCAGGAGACCGACGACCAGAACCAGAATTTCTGGACCGCGCGCGGCCAGCTGCTGATCCTGCCGTCGGACGACGTCTCGATCCGCCTGATCGCCGACTATTCCAAGCGCGACGAATACTGCTGCGTCTCGAGCCAGATCCGCACCGGCCCGACCTACGGCATCATCACGGCCATCGGCGGCCAGCAGGCGGCGCCGGCTTCGGGCTTCGGCTCCCTGCCGTTCTCGCGCAAGGCCTACGCCAACCGCGGCACCGGCCAGACGATGGAGGACATGGGCTTCTCGGCCGAGGCCAACATCGACATCCCGTCGTGGAACGCCACCTTCACCTCGCTGACCTCGTGGCGGAACTGGTCGGGCGTCAACGGGATGGACCTCGACTACACCACCGCCGACCTGCTCTATCGCCAGAACGACGGCGGCTACGGCTTCGAGCTGGAGAACCTGACCCAGGAGTTCCGCCTGGCCGGCGCCACCGACCGCCTCGACTGGCTGGTCGGCGCCTTCATGACGCGCGAGAACATCAACCGCGCCGACAGCTACTGGTACGGGGCGGGCTATACGCCCTTCCTGTCGCTGCTGATCTCCAGCCAGCTGAACGCCGGTTCGGCCGGCCTGATCCCGAACAGCCCGAACATCATCGGCTGCCTGACCCGCCCCGGCACGACGGCGCAGTTCCTGGCCGGCTGCCTGGTCTCGGGCGGCGCGGCGCCCAGCGGCCCCACGGCGCCGAGCGGTCCCGGGTTCGCCGCCGGCCACGGGGTTCAGGACCACTACAGCCAGACCACCCAGTCCTTCGCCCTGTTCACCAACAACACCCTGCATCTGACCGACCAGTTCGACGTCACCCTGGGCCTGCGCTACACCCTGGACGACAAGCGGCTGCTGGGCGTGCAGGACAATCTGGGGACCAACGGCGCGGCCTGCGGCGGCGCCCTGGGCAATGTGACGGCCATGACCGGCGCCCTGATGGCGGCGGGTCAGTCGCAGGCCGCGGCCCAGGCCACGGCCGGGCGCCTGGCGGCCAACATCTGCCTGCCCTGGGCCAATCCGCTGTTCGACAATCGCCGCATCTCGGAAAGCCACGACGACGGCGAGCTGAGCGGCACCATCAAGGCCAGCTATCGCTTCAACCCCGGCGTCATGGCCTACGCCTCCTATGCGCGGGGCTATAAGTCCTTCGGCTACAACCTGGACCGGGTGCAGGGGCCGACGGCGGCCAATCCGCTGCCGGTCACGCCGAACGCCTCCCTGCTGTTCCCGTCCGAGACCGTCGACAGCTATGAGATCGGCCTGAAGAACACCCTGTTCAACCGATCGGTCCTGTTCAACCTCACCTACTTCAACCAGAAGTTCCAGGACTTCCAGCTCAACACCTTCCTGGGCACGGCCTTCGTGGTCGAATCCATCCCGGAGCTGACCTCGGAAGGCGTCGACGCCGACTTCGTCTGGTTCACCCCGGTCGAGGGCCTGTCGTTCTCGGGCGGCGTGACCTACACCGACACCAAGTACGGCGACTTCACCGCCGCCGACCTGACCAATCCGGGCAACTTCCCGCAACTGTCCCTGCTGCCGGGCGCCCGCGCCTCCTTCGCGCCGGAGTGGTCGGCCACGGCCTCCATGGCCTTCGACCGCTCGATCGGGGCGGGGATGAGGCTGGGCCTGAACCTGTCGGCCAAGTACTCGACCGAGTTCAACACCGGTTCGGACCTGCTGCCGTACAAGATGCAGGACGCCATGACCCTGCTGAACGGCCGCATCACCCTGGGCGCCGAGGATGAACGCTGGGCGCTGGACCTGTGGGCCCAGAACCTGACGGACGAGGAGTATATGCAGGTGGCCATCAACGCCCCGCTGCAGGGCTCGGCCTTCCAGACCGCGGTCCAGCCGAACGGCACCTACTACAACCCGGCGCTGGACACCCAGACCTACAACGCCTTCATGGGCCAGCCGCGCACCTACGGCGTGACCCTGCGCGTCCGCTACTGATCTCGCGGGGCGTCTGAGAGTCTGAGGGCGGGTCGGAGCAATCCGGCCCGCCCTTTGCTTTTGGGGCTGAGTTTCCTTCTCCCGGCGGGAGAGGGAATGCACCTAGAAAAAGCCCCCGACCTTGCGGCCGGGGGCTTCATCTTTCAGCGAGCCTGTCGTCTCACTCCGCCGGCGCGCGCCGTTCCCCCGCCAGCGTCTTCTGGCCGGCGAACATCCGGCGCAGCATCCGCCGTCCGAACCCGGCCACGTCGTCGACGATGGTGAACACCGCCGGGATGTAGAGCAGCGACAGGAAGGTCGAGGAGATCAGTCCGCCCAGCACGGCCACGGCCATGGGCGAGCGGAACTCCACGTCGGCGCCCCAGCCGATGGCGATCGGCACCATGCCGGCTCCCATGGCGAAGGTCGTCATCAGGATCGGCCGGGCCCGCTTGTGCGCGGCGTCCATGATGGCGTCGAAGCGGCTGAGCCCCGCCTTCTCGGCCAGGATGATGTAGTCGACCAGCAGGATGGAGTTCTTGGCCGCGATCCCCATCAGCATCAGCACCCCGATCAGGGCCGACATGGAGAAGCTCTTGCCCGCGATCACCAGGGCGATGAAGGCCCCCCCGATGGCCAGGGGCAGGGCCGCCATGATGGTGACCGGATAGGCGAAGCTTTTGAACAGCAGCGTCAGAACCGCATACATCAGCAGGATGCCGGACAGGAAGGCGATGCCGAAGCCGACCAGCATCTCCTGGATGAACTCGGCGTCCCCGGCGGGGACCTGACGCACGCCGTTCGGCAGGCTCTTGACCGAGGGCAGGCGGTTGACCGCCTGGCCCGCCGCGCCGGTGGTGACGCCGTCCAGTTCGGCCGTGATCGAGGCGATGCGCGAGCGGTCCTGGCGGCTGACCGTGGCCGGTCCGGCGCCGAACTCGATGTCGGCCACGGCGCTCAGCGGCACGGCGGCGCCCGAGGCGGTGGGCACCCGCAGGGTCTCCAGCACGTTCAGGTCCTCGCGCGCCGCCTCGGTTAGCTGCAGGCGGATCGGGATCTGGCGGTCGCCCAGATTGTATTTGGGCAGGTTCTGGTCGACGTCGCCGATGGTGGCGACGCGCACGGCCTGGGAGATGGCGCCCGCCGAGACGCCCAGCATGGCCGCTTCGTCCGGGCGGGGCGTGACCAGGATCTCCGGGCGGGCGATGGCGGCGGTGTTGACCACGTTCGCCAGCCCCTTCACCCCGCGCATCTCGTCCTCGACCTTGCGGGCGGCCGCTTCCAGCACGACCGGATCGTCGCCCAGGATGGAGAAGGTGTAGCTGGTGCCGTCGCCCGGTCCGCCGCCCTGCTGGGCGATGCCGGCGCGGATGCGGGCGCCGGGAATCTGTTTCAACTCGTCGACCATGACGCGGGCGAAGGCCTGCTGGCTCAGCTCGCGCTTACCCTTGGGCACCATGTCGGCGTAGACGTTGGCCTGGTTCACCGACTGGCCGCCGACGGCGGCGTAGACGGAGGTGACCTCCGGCCGGGCGTTGAGCTTCTGCGCCACCTGATTCACCACGGCGTCGGTCTGGCGCAGGGTGGCGCCCGGCGGCAGCTCGATCTGGAAGGCGGCGCGGCCCTCGTCGGCGGGCGACATGAACTCGAACGACATCTTGGCCGCGATCGACAGGCCGACGGAGCCGAACAGGAAGACCCCGCCCAGGACGAAGACGATCCAGCGATGGCGCAGGCACCACTTCAGCGAGCGCAGATAGCCGCCCATCCAGAAGGGGTCCTTGTCCTCATGGTGGGTGTGCTTGAGCATATAGGCCGCCATCAGCGGCGTCAGCAGACGCGCCACCACCAGGGAGAAGAAGACGCTGATGCAGGCGGCCAGGGCGAAGGCCTTGAAGAACTGGCCGATGATGCCGGGCATGAAGCCCACGGGCGCGAACACGGCGATGATGGTGCCGGTCGTGGCCACGACGGCCAGGCCGATCTCGTCGGCGGCCTCGAAGGCGGCGTCATAGGGCGGCTTGCCGTCGCGCATGTGGCGCACGATGTTCTCGATCTCGACGATGGCGTCGTCGACCAGAATGCCGATCGTCAGCGACAGGGCCAGCAGCGTCACCACGTTCAGCGACTGGTCCATCGGCCCCAGGATGGCGAAGGTCGGGATCAGCGACATCGGCATGGCCGTGGCCGCGATCAGGGTCGCGCGCCAGTCGCGCAGGAAGATCCACACCACGATGACCGCCAGGACCGCGCCCAGGATCAGCGCCTCCAGCGAGGCGAGGTAGGATTCCTCGATGTATTTCACGCTCGAAGTGACCTGTTCGATGGTCAGTTCGGGGTGGGCCTCGTCGATCTTGGCGACCTCGGCGCGGACCTTTTCCGAGACCTTGACCTCGCTGGCCTCGCGCGAGCGCAGGAAGTTGAAGGTCACGGCCTCCTGGCCGTTGTAGCGGGCCAGACGACGCGGCTCGCTCCACTTGTCGACCACGGCGCCCAGGTCGCCCAGGCGCACGTTCTTGCCGTCGCCGACAGGCACCAGGGTCTCGCGCAGCTGTTCGACCGAACCGGCGGCGCCGAGGGTGCGCACGGCGCGTTCCGAGCCCGCGATGGTGACGCGCCCGCCCGGCAGGTTGTTGTTGACGTTGGTCAGGGCCTGGCTGACCTGGGCCGCCGTGACGCCGTAGGCGCTGAGCCGCTGGGGGTCCAGTTCGACGCGGATCTCGCGATCCACCCCGCCCGAGCGGTTGACCTCGCCGACGCCGCCCAGGGCCAGCAGGGCGCGGCTCATCTCATTGTCGATGAACCAGCTGATCTGCTCGGGGGTCATCGTCTCCGAGCGCACGACATAGGTGATCAGGGCGTCGCCGGTGATGTCGATGCGCTGGACCGTCGGCTCCTGCATGTCCTGCGGCAGGCTGGCGCGCACCCCGCTCATGGCGTTGCGGACGTCGTTGGTGGCGCGCTCGGTGTCGGTGCCCAGCTCGAACTCGATGGTGGTCGAGGACACCCCGTCCGAGACGTTGGAATAGGAGTGGCGCACGCCCGACAGGCCGGCGATCGAATCCTCGATCACGCGGGTGACCTGCACCTCCATCTCGGTCGGGGCGGCGCCGGGGCGCGCGGCCGTGACCGCGACTAGGGGGAAGTCGATGTCGGGGTTGTTGTTGATCCGCATCCCCATGAAGCCGGTCACGCCGCCCAGGGTCAGCAGCAGGAACAGCAGGATGATGGGGATGGGGTTCTTGATCGCCCAGGCGGAAATCTGGTTCATGGCCGGGCCTTACTTCTTGGCGGGCGCTTGGGCGGCGGCGGGGGCGGCTGCAGGCGCGGCGGCGCGCGGCGCGGCCACCGTCACCTTGTCGCCGTCGTTCAGGAATCCGGCGCCGGCCACCACGACGCGCGCCCCGACGTCCACGCCGTCCACCGAGGTCTGGTCGTCGCGCCGCGACAGCACCGTGACCGGGGTGAAGCGCACCGAGGAGTCGGCGTTCAGCACGAAGACGCCCGCCTTGTTGCTGCGATACAGGACGGCGTCGGTGGGCACCACGGTCGCCGGGCGCGTGCCCGCCTCGATGGCGGCGCGGGCGAACATGCCGGGTTTCAGCGCGCTGCCGGGAGCCAGGCTGATGCGGGCCAGGCCGAGGCGGGTCTGCGGATCGACCTCGGGCGTGACGATGCGGACCGCGCCGGTCGTCGATCCGGCCTGGCTGGAGGTGACGGCGGCGCTCTGACCGGCCTGGATCAGCGGCAGCTCGGTTTCGGGCACCTGGGCGTCCAGCTCCAGGCGGCCGTCGCGCACCATGCGGAACAGTTCGCTGCCGGCTTCGATGATCTGGCCCTTGGTCACGCTGCGCCTGATGATGAGGCCGCTGACCGGCGCGCGGATGGTGGCCTGGGACAGGCGGGTCTGGGTCTCGGACAGGGCGGCGCGGGCCGAGGCCAGGTTCGCCGTCGAGGCGCGCTGATTGGCCAGGGCCGTATCCAGCGAGGCCTGGCTGAGGAAGCCCCGCTGCTTCAGTTCCTGCGCCCGGGCCAGGGCGGCGTCGTCGCGGGCGGCGTTGGCCTCGGCCGTCTGCACCGCGGCCTGCTGCTGGCGCACCTGGGCGCGCAGCAGGACGTCGTTCATCTGCACCAGGGGCTGGCCCTGGCGGACGTAGGAGCCTTCGTCGACATAGAGGGTCGTCGCCGTCAGCCCGCCGGTCTCGGCGCCGACCGGCACCTCTTCCCAGGCCGAGACGGTGCCCGAGGCGACCACGGTGCGGGGCAGGGCGACCGAGATCGCCGTTGCTGCGCTGACGGTCTGGCGCGAGGCGCCGCCTTCCTTCTCCTTGGGGGCGTCGCCGTGTCCGCCGCAGGCGGCCAGGGTCAGGCTCGCGGCAAGCGACACGGCCATGGCGGAGGTCAGTCGGGCCGGAAAGCGTCGAGAGGTCGCCACGTGCGGATATCCTGGGAGGTTAAGCGTTCAGTCAGGCGCGCGCCAACCTTCTGTCCGGCGTCGCGGGCATAGCAACGCTGTTTACCCGTTCGGCGATCCCCGCTCAAACGACTCATTCGCAATTACACAGAAGTAATCTGCAGCCGCGCGGGCGGGGCCGGATCGGAATCAGGGCCGGTCCCGCGCGGGCAGGGCGGCGACCTCGGCTTCGGTCAGGGCGCCGACCATGCGCACGCTGCAGGGCATGGCCGTGGGCGAGCCGCCGACCACCAGCCGGGTGTAGTCGCCGGCGCACAGGCTGTTCATCCCGCCCATGGGGGCGAAACCGATCGCCAGGGCGTCGCCCAGCTCGGGGCAGGACCCCGCCGCCTCGAGCCGATAGACGGTCTTGTCCAGCTCGCGCACATAGACGTTTCGCCCGTCGGCCGAGGCGCGGAAGCTGCGCACGTCGCCCTGGAAGAAGCATTTGCGCGCGCCTGCGGTCGCGCCCGCCGCCCGGTCGGGGACGGCGGAGACGGGGGCGCAGGCCGCCACGGCGCCCATGGCGCACAGGACGGCGGCGGAGGCGAGGCGGACGGACATGGCTTTGCTCCATGAAATCGCGAGCGACGGCGGCTCGTCCGGCGTCAGACAGCGCCGGAAGATGAACCTTTACCGTCAACGTTCGCTCCGGTCTTCGGTTGCGGCGCGTGGCGTCGCGGGTTCAGGCGTCGGGCCGCCTCGGCGGGCAGGGGCGAGGGGCGCTCCAGGATGGTGGCGGCCAGATGCTCGCCCAGCAGGGGCGCGACGCAGAAGCCGCGCGAGCCCAGGCCGGTCAGCACATGCAGGCCCGCCTCCCATGCGCCGCACAGAGGCAGTCGATCCGGCGTCGTGGCGCGCACCGCGACGCGGCGGCCGTGGACGGAAGCCCGCTCCACGCCTGCGGCCAGTTGGGGCAAGACGGCGGCCAGGGCCGCGCGATTGCGGGCGCCGGCCTCGTCGGAGGCCTTGGGCGCCGCGATCCCCCGGTCGTGGGTGGCGCCGTAGAGCAGGCCCCGGACCGTGGGGGCGACATAGCCGCCCCAGGCGGCGGCCAGGGTGGGCGCCGCGCCCTCGATCCAGTCGGCCTGTCCGGCCACCGGCGACAGCGGCAGGTCCGGCGCCGGCCGCGCCGACCCCCAGCCCGCCGCCAGCACCACGGCGTCCGCCTCGACCAGAACGGCGTCGTCCTCGCCCAGGACGCGCCAGCCCTGGCTCGTCGGTTCGAGCCGGGCGGCGCGCGCGTCGATCCGCTGTGCGCCCGCCAGCCAGGGCTCCAGAACGGCGCCGGCGCGCACCGTCAGGGCGTCGCGCATCCACAACCCGCCGCGCGCCGTCGGCTCGCCCAGCCGTTCGGAACAGGCGGCCGCGTCCAGCCGGCGCATGGCGCCTTGGGGCCACAGGGGCTGGGCGGCGATCTTGTCGAAGCGGGCGGCGTCGCGCGGGGCCTGTTCCAGTTGCAGCACGCCCTCGGCGAGGACGGCGTCGGGCTGGGCGCGATACAGCCGCCCCGCCCGCTCCAGGGCCTGGGCGTGGAAGCTCGCGATCAGGGCGTCGCCCGCGTCCAGCCGGGGCGTGACGAGGGAGGAGGGAAAGCCCGAGGCCCCGGCGCCCGGCCGCTCGGCCTCGACGACGGTCACGCGCGCGCCCTCGGCGGTCAGGGCGCGGACGACGGC
>JAFKFS010000147.1 GCA_017308115.1 Bordetella sp. | reverse complement strand
ATGAGCCGCGTCAGATTACGGCCTGACAACCCGCCGAAATAGAAAAGCCCCGACCGGGTTTGGGTCACCGGGCGGGGCTTCATCAAATGGCCGCCCGGGCGACCTCCTGATAGCTGCTTCCGTCTGGACCCAAACCAGAGAGCTTTGATCTATTTATCATTCTACCTCGCTCGTCCGTCAGGCTCATTATTAATCGTCGCCTAACGAGGACCGAAAGTCGGCCAGCCACATAGCCCACCAGAACAGGTCTTCCTCATCCGTGGTCAGCAGTTCTGTTTTCCGGCTCAGCTTGTGCCGTTGGCAGAGCCGTGTTCTGCTTCAGCCATGGGACGGCTTCTGGAAAAACTGAAGCACGGCGCCCCCGCCTACGACGTAAAGGTCGAGCGGGACGGGTTCACGCTGATCGGCAAGCCCGACCACATCGACGAGTTCAGCGACATCGTGCGCGAGGCGGCGGAACAGGCGGGCGAGGAGTTCGTGGTCTTCACCACGAGCGATGGTCACCAAGGCTACAGCCAAATGTTCGTCATGCCCTTAGACGACATGCGTTCGGCCCGCTAAAGGCGTCGCCCCTCCGACATCAGCCGACGCCATGAACGACGACATCCGCATCCGCGCCTACCGCGCAGAAGACCTCGACGCCTTGATCGATCTGTTCGCTGGGTCGGTTCGGAGAGTGGCCCGGCGGGACTACAGCCCGGCCCAGATCGACGCATGGGCGCCGGTCGCGGTGAACCGAGAGCAGTGGGAAGCGCGCCTCGGCGGCAGACCAACCTTCGTGGCGGAAGTCGCCGGAGAAATCGCAGGCTTCAGCGATCTGGAGCCAGATGGCCACATCGACATGATGTTCGTCCATGCCGACCACCAAGGCCGAGGCGTCGCGCGTGCCCTGCTGGATCACATCCATGACCATGCGAACCGGCACGACATCGGCCGCCTATTCACCGAGGCCAGCATCACTGCCCGTCCGTTCTTCGAGCGCAGCGGCTTCGAGGTCATCGAGGCGCAGGACGTCGAACTCCGGGGCGAGACCTTCCGCAACTACCGCATGGCCAAGAGCCTCTGAGCCTTCGTCTGGGCGAAGCCGATCTGCTTGACGAGAGCCAGTCCTCCCCCCGTCCGCATCTGACGCAAGCTCGGCTATGGTCGTTCTCCGAACTGGAGACCCGTCAGTGAACGTCAGCGACTTCCCGCTTCCGCCGTATGGTTTGGAGAAAGCGATCCGGCACGGTGCCGCCATCGAGCGTCTGATGAAAGAGCGCGAACAGGGCGTCGGAGAGTTCGCCAACCACTCGCTCGTCTCTGCCGTAGCCTTCGATGCCGCCGATTTCGTATGGGCGGCGATGATGCTCCACGCTCCTGCCGCTCAACAGAGCCGTGGCCTCCGCAATCACCTTGCTGAAGCGATGCTGGAGGTCATCCAACGATGGGGAGACGACATACCCGAAGAACTACGAAAGGAACCGTAGGAGTTGCCTCGGACGGTCTGAAGGAAGGGTTCAGGGCAACCCATTCGCAGCG
>JAFKFS010000146.1 GCA_017308115.1 Bordetella sp. | reverse complement strand
TCGGGTCTGGCGGTCGGCCGCACCCTGGTCGCGGTGATGGAGAACTATCAGCAGGAGGACGGGACCATCGCGGTTCCGGTCGCACTGCAGCCCTATATGGGCGGGTTGAAGATCGTCGGAGGCGGTGCATGAACCCTTCTCCCCTCGGGGGAGAAGGTGGCGGGCGAAGCACGACGGTTGAGGGGGCTGTGTCCGCGCTCTCGCCGGTCCGCCTCTTGAAACCTACCCCTCATCCGAGCGCCTGCGGCGCCCACCTTCTCCCCCAAGGGGAGAAGGAATACGAGTACGATGCATGAGAATCCTCCTCACCAACGACGACGGCGTCGAGGCCGAAGGTCTGGCCAGCCTGGAGAAGATCGCCCGCACCCTGTCGGACGACGTCTGGATCGTCGCCCCCCAGACCGAGCAGTCGGCCAAGGGCCGGGGCATCACCCTGACCGAGCCGCTGCGGGTCAATGAACTGGGCGACAAGCGGTTCGCCGTGACCGGCACCCCGACCGATTGCGTCATCCTGGCCGTCAACGACATCATGCCCGAACGGCCCGATCTGGTGCTGTCGGGCGTCAACCGCGGTCACAACGTGGGCGAGGACGTCAGCTATTCCGGAACGGTGGCGGGCGCGCTTCAGGGCATGGCCTTCGGCATCCGCTCCATCGCCCTGTCGCAGTCGCTGGAACGATTCCACGACGACGTGGTGGCCCACTGGGAGACGGCGGAAGCCTTCGGCCCCGGCGTCGTCGCCCGCCTGCTGGAGCAGAAGTGGGGCGACGGCGTGGTCATGAACGTCAACTTCCCGCGCCTGCCGCCCGAACTGGTCAAGGCGGTCGAGGTGACGCGCCAGGGCTTCCGCGACATCGGCGAGATGCACGCCGTGCGCCGCACCGACCTGCGCGGCCGCGACTACTACTGGATGGCCTTCCGGGGCGCGCCGCAGGAGCACGCCGACGGCACCGACCTGCGGGCGATGGACGAGGGCCGCATCTCGGTCACGCCGCTGCACATTGACCTGACGCACATGCAGTCGGTCAACGATCTGAAGAAGGTGCTGGGCGGCGCTCCGCCGAAGGGGCCGCACGAGCGATGAACCTGAGGGACGACCGCGCGGGCCGATTGATCCTGTCTCTGCGGCGTCAGGGCGTGACGGACGCGCGGGTTCTGAAGGCGATGGAGTCCATCGACCGCGCCGTCTTCGTCCATGAGAAATTCCTCGATCAGGCGTGGGAGGATCAGGCCCTGCCGATCGATTGCGCCCAGACCATCAGCCAGCCCTTCATCGTCGGCCTGATGACCCAGGCCCTGGACGTTCAGCCGCGCCACCGCGTGCTCGAGATCGGCACCGGCAGCGGTTATCAGTGCGCGGTGCTCAGCCGCATGGCGCGCTTCGTCTACTCGGTCGAGCGTTACAAGAGCCTCTTAACCGAGGCTGAGAACCGATTGAAAATCCTCGGCATCGACAATGTTTTCACCCGTCATGGCGACGGCGGGCGGGGCTGGCCGGAACAGGCGCCGTTCGACCGGATTATGGT
>JAFKFS010000159.1 GCA_017308115.1 Bordetella sp. | reverse complement strand
CAAGGGGAGAAGGATCATTTTAAGCGCATCAGGTCAGCTTGTTCGCCTTCCTCAGGCTGGGAAAGGCCTTGGCCCAGATCCCCGTCGCGGCCAGGGCGCCGAAGCCGCCGAACACCGCCGCCCCGATCGGGCCGAGCAGGCGCACCATGACGCCCGAATAGGCCTCGCCCAGTTCATTGGACGCGCCGATGAACAGCATGGACACCGACGACACCCGCCCGCGCATGTGATCGGGCGTGGCCAGCTGGATCAGGGTTTGGCGGATGTTGACGCTGATCATGTCCGCCGCCCCGCCCAGGAACAGCACCGCCCCTGACAGCCAGACGCTTTTGGACAGGCCGAACGCCAGGGTGCAGACGCCGAACACGGCCACCGCCCCGAACATCCACCGCCCGCCGTGGCGCACGATGGGGAAGCGGCTCAGATACAGGGCCATCAACAGCGCCCCCACCCCGAACGAGGCCCGCAGCAGGCCGAAGCCGACAGCGCCGACGTGCAGGATGTCGCGCGCGAAGATCGGCGTCAGCAGCGCCACCCCCGCCAGCAGGACGACGACCAGGTCCAGCGAGATGGCGCCCAGGACGATCTTGGTCTTCCACACATAGGCCAGGCCTTCGCGAACCTGCTGCACCGGGCCCAGGCTGGAAGGATCGACCTGAGGCTTGCCTCGGGTGCGGATCAGCAGGAAGCAGGCGACCGCCACGAAGAACAGCGCCATGGCCGAGGCGTAGGCCAGGGGCACGGACAGGCCCACGATGACCCCGCCCAGGGCCGGCCCCGCAATGGCGCCGGTCTGGAAGGCGATGGACTGGGCGGCGATGGCGGGCGGCAGGGCCTTGCGTCCCACCACCATCGGCAGGAAGGCCTGGCTGGCCGGGGCCAGGAAGGCGCGCGCCGCGCCGAAGACGGCGGCGACCGCCAGCAAGCCCCACAGGGGCGGCGAGCCGTGCAGCGCCATCATCAGGAAGGCGCTCGCGCACATCGCCTCGACGATAATCGACAGGGTGACGGTGTGCTTGCGGTCGCGCCGGTCGGCCATGGCCCCGGCCGGCAGGGTGAAGGCCAGCAGCGGCAGGAACTGGCACAGGCCCACCAGGCCCAGATAGAGGCTGGCCTGCTCGATCGGGTGATCACGCCGGGCGATCTCATAGACCTGCCACAACAGGGCCGAGGACTGGATCTGGATGCCCAGGACCGCTACCATGCGGCCCAGCCACAGCAGACGGAAGTCGCCGATGCCCCAGGGGCTGGACGGGCCGTCGTCATGCCCCGAGGGGGGCGGCGGTCCGGGCGGCAGCGGCGGCTGGGGCGGAACCGTCGGGGCGGAGTCGATGCTTTCGGTCGTCACTGTCGTGGTGCGTCTTCAAACAGGGGGAGCCGTCACGGCCGTCGGGCCTTCTCGCCGGCGCGCGATATGCCTAAAGCATAGCGGCATGAGCGCCGCATCACATTCCGTCATCGATCCTGTCGAACTGACCCGCGACCTGATCCGCATCCCCTCCGTCACGCCCGCGGACGAGGGGGCGATGGACGTGCTGGAGCGCGTCCTGACGGGGCTGGGCTTCGCCTGCCGCCGGATGGTATTCGAGGGGCCGACCGGCGTCGGTCATGACGCCCGGATCGAGAACCTCTACGCCCGACGCGGGACGGCCTCGCCCAACCTCTGTTTCGCAGGCCACACCGACGTGGTGCCGACCGGCGACGTCAAGGCCTGGAGCGCCGGACCGTTCGAGGGTGAAACGCGAGACGGCGTCCTCTACGGCCGCGGCGCCGTGGACATGAAGGGCGGGATCGCCGCCTGGGTCGCCGCCGTCTCGCGCGTGCTGGCGCAAGGCGACGTTTCCGGCTCCCTGTCCTTCCTCATCACCGGCGACGAGGAAGGCCCGGCCCTGCACGGCACCAAGCGGGTGGTCCAGACCCTGGCCGCCGAGGGCGAGGTCATCGACGCCTGCGTGGTCGGGGAGCCCTCCTCGGCCCACCACCTGGGCGACATGATCAAGGTCGGACGGCGCGGCTCGCTGAACACCTGGATCACCGTCCACGGGAAACAGGGCCACGTCGCCTATCCCGACCGCGCCGCCAATCCGGCCCCGGTGATCGCCCGGCTGCTGGCCCGGCTGGACGCCCATGTGCTGGACAACGGCTATCCAGAATTTCCGCCCTCAAATCTTGAGATCACCACCATCGACGTGGGCAATCCGGCGACCAACATCATCCCGGCCGAGGCGAAGGCGCGGCTGAACATCCGCTTCAACCCGACCCATACCGGCGACGGCTTGATCGACTGGCTGAACCGCGAGGCGGGCGCGCTGCAGGCCGAGACCGGCCTGCGCATCGAACTGGAGCACATGTGCTCGGGCGAAGCCTTCCTGACCGAACCGGGCGTCTTCGTCACGGCCGTGCAGGACGCGGTGGAGGCCGTTCTGGGCCGCCGCCCCGAGGCCTCGACCAGCGGCGGCACCTCGGACGCCCGCTTCATCCGCGCCCTGTGCCCGGTCTTGGAGCTGGGTCTGGTCGGCCAGACCATGCACCAGATCGACGAACGCGTGCCGGAAGCGGAGTTGCGCGCCCTCGCCGACGCCTATGAGCGCGTCATCGCCACAGTGCTGGAGCGACTGGCGGTCTGACGGCCCAATGTCAGACGTCGACCCCTTCGACGTCGGTCAGCGGGGGACGGCCAGCCTCACGCCTCGCCGGCGGCTTCCAGCCGAGCGATGCGGCGGTCCATGTCGGCGACCTGGTCCTTCAGCCGCTGCGCCTCGGACGCCATGTCGACGGGCGTGCCGTCGTCATAGGTCAGCTGCGCTCCCTTCTCGATCAGGTCGAGGCGGTAGAGGGCGGTGACGCGGGTCGCCCGGAACCGCTCCAGCTCGCTCTCCTGCGAGATGACGCGCGCCATGTCAGCGCGCCGCCACGACGATGACCTCGACCAGATAGTCGGGCGTCGCCAGCCTGGCCTCGCAGGTGGCGCGGGCGGGCGGATGGGCCGGATCGACCCAGGCGTCCCAGACAGCGTTCATCGCCTCGAAATCGGCGATGTCGGCCAGCCAGACCTGGGCCGAAAGGATCTTCGACTTGTCGCTGCCGCATTCGGCCAGGATCGCCTCGATCTCGGCCAGGGCGGTGCGCGTCTGGGCGGCGACGTCCTCGCCCGGCTCGCCGACCTGTCCGGCCAGATAGACGGTCTGGCCGTGGATCACGGCCTGGCTCATGCGGCTGTCGGGCTGGATGCGGGTGATCATGACGGCTCCTTGGGCTGGGCCCGGACTTAACGCGGCGGAGCGGCCCTTCCAAGGATTAAAGACCGGGCGCCGCGCCGTCTTCCTAAACGCCAAAAGCCATGTCACAGGAAGCGCCATGGAAACGATCCGCATCGAGAACCGCATCGGCGTGCGCGCCACGGCCGAACGCCTCTGGGAGGTGCTGACGGACTTCGGCGGCTGGAACCGCTGGAATCCGCATGAGGTCGGGGTCGAGGGCGACCTGGGCTTCGGCGCGCCGATCAGCCTGATAGAGCGCCTGCCGGATCTGGGCGAGCGTCAGGTGCAGGCGAAGCTGGGCGAGTGGGAGCCCAACGCCCAGCTGGTCTGGGTCGAGCGCCGCGGCTTCCTGTTCCGCACCCTGCGCTACTATGAGATCGAGGAACTGGAACGGGGAGCCTGCATCGTCTCTCACGGCACGGTCTTCACCGGCCTGCGCGCCGAACTGTTCCACGACAGGCACCGGGCCCGGATCAATCCGGCCTATCAGGCCATCAGCGAGGCCCTGAAACGCACGGCCGAAGAAGGCTGAGGTTCACGCCGACGGCGGCTCAGCCCCCCTTCATCATGTCCTGGATGTTGATGATGGCGGGGCCCAGGATGACGACGAACAGCACCGGCAGGAAGAACAGGATCATCGGCACGGTCAGCTTGGCCGGCAGGGCGGCGGCCTTCTTCTCGGCGGCGGCCAGGCGCAGGTCGCGGTTCTCCTTGGCCATGACGCGAAGGGCGGCGCCCAGGGGCGTGCCGTAGGTCTCGGCCTGGGTCATGGCGGTGGCCACGGCCTTGATGCCCGGATGCTGCGTCCGCTTGGCCATGCCCTCATAGGCCATGCGCCGGTCCGGCAGATAGCTGAGCTCGGCCGACAGCAGGGACAGTTCCTCGGCCAGTTCGATCGACTGGCTGCCGACCTCCTGGCTGACCTTCTGGATGGCCGCCTCGATCGACATGCCGGACTCCACGCAGATCAGCAGCAGATCGAGCGAATCCGGAAAGGCCGCCAGGATCGACGCCCGCCGCTTGTCGATCATATTCTTCAGATAGATGTTCGGGGCATAGAAGCCGACGCCCGCCGCCCCGACCACGAAGGCGATCTGGGTGGTGAAGGGCAGGTCCGGCTTGATGACGCCGAACAGATAGGCGGCCGTCAACGCCATCAGGATGAAGGGCGTGGCGAAGCGGAAGAAGTAGAAGGTGTTCAGCGGCCCAGGCCCGCGGAAACCCGCCTGGATCATGTTGTCCGCGACCTTGGGGTCTTCCAGCAGTTTCGTCAGGTTCAGGCGCGCGACCACGCGGCTGCGGAAGCTGTCGTCGGTCTGGCGCAGGCTGGAGCCCTCGCCGCCCGTGCCGCGCATGGTCTGGCGCGAGCGACGGCGCAGTTCCTCACGGCGCTCGGCGACCGCCTTCATCCGCTTGTCGAGCCGCGGCCCGCCGCCGACGAAGGAGGACAGCAGGGTCACGACGCTGGCGAAGACAGCCACGCCCACCCCGATGCTGAGCAGGTTCTGCGGGTCGGTCATGAAGCGCATGAAGCCGTTCACGGTCGTCGCCTCCGCATCAGAACTTGAAGGAGATCATGCGCTTCATCACGAAGACGCCGATCGCCATCCACAGGCCCGCCCCCATCAGCATGATCTGGCCGCGAATATCGGTGAACATCAGCATCATGTAGCTGGGGCTGGTCAGCATCACCATGATCATGACCCCCGGGGGCAGGGAGGCGATGATGCCCGCCGAGGCGATGGCCTCGGACGACAGGGCCTTGATCTTTTCGACCATCATCCGCCGCGCGCGCAGCACTGCGGTCAGATTGCCCAGGGCCTCGGCCAGGTTGCCGCCCGACTTCTGCTGGATGGCGATGACGATGGAGAAGAACTTCAGCTCGGGGGTCGGGATGCGTTCATACATCTTGTCGAGCGCCTGGGAGAGCGTCAGGCCGACCCCCATGCCCTCGACTAGGGTGCGGAACTCTCCGGCCAGGGGCTCGGGGCTTTCACGGGCGATGATCTTGAAGCATTCATGCAGGGGCAGGCCGGTCTTGATGCCCCGCACCAGGATGTCGACCGCATCGGCGAAGGCCAGGGAGAACTTCTTCATCCGCCCCTTGGCCTTGGAGCCGACGATCCAGCGCGGCAGGCCCAGGCCCGCGGCCACGCCGACGCCTGCGGCTAGGAAGATGTTGGCGCTCAGGACCAGGGTCAGCAACGCCCCGACCAGGCCCGCGACCACGCTGATGATGACGAAGCTACGCATCGACAGCCTGAGGCCCGCCTGCTTCAGCTTGGCGGCCATGGTCATGCGCGCCCTGCGCTCGCGCCGGTCGACCTCCTTGAGCTGCAGCAGGATCTGCTTGCGCCGGGCCTCGGGCGTGTTGGCGACCGCCGCGCGCTTGGCGTTGGCGACCGCCTCGGCGCGGACGCCGAGGGTCTTGGCGCGCTTGATCACCTGGCCCGAGGGCTCGTCGCCGCCGACCAGCACCCAGCCCACTCCGCCGATGGCGATGAAGGCCAGGACCGCCGCGAGGATGGGAAGCAGCATGGTCCCTACTCCGCCGCGTCCAGGGCCTCGGCCAGTTCCCGCTCCAGCCCGTAGTAGCGGGCGCGGTCCCAGAAGCGCGGACGGGCGATGCCGGTCGAACGGTGACGACCGGTGACCTTGCCGTTCGCGTCCTCGCCGGTGATTTCGTAGACGAACAGGTCCTGGGTGACGATGACGTCGCCTTCCAGCCCCACCACCTCGGTGATGTGGGTGATGCGGCGGCTGCCGTCGCGCAGGCGCGCGGCCTGGACGATGACGTCGATCGAGCCGACGATCATCTCGCGGATGGTCTTGGACGGCAGGCCGTAGCCGCCCATCGTGATCATGGACTCCATCCGGCTGATGGCCTCGCGCGGGGAGTTGGCGTGCAGCGTGCCCATGGAGCCGTCGTGGCCGGTGTTCATGGCCTGCAGCAGGTCGAAGGCCTCGGGGCCGCGCACCTCGCCGACGATGATCCGCTCAGGGCGCATCCGCAGGCAGTTCTTCACCAGATCGCGCATGGTGATCTGGCCCTGCCCCTCCAGGTTCGGCGGACGGGTCTCCAGCCGCACGACGTGCGGCTGCTGCAGCTGAAGCTCCGCGGCGTCCTCGCAGGTGATGACGCGCTCGGTCGGGTCGATGAAGGCGGTCAGGGTGTTGAGCAGGGTGGTCTTGCCCGAGCCCGTGCCGCCCGAGATGACCAGATTGCATCGCGACGCGCCGATGACGCCCAGGACGCGCGCGCCCTCGGGACTGATGGAGGCGTACTCCACCAGGTTGCGCATCGTCAGCTTGTCCCTCTTGAACTTGCGGATGGTCAGGGTCGGGCCGTCGATGGCGAGCGGCGGAGCGATGACGTTGACGCGGCTGCCGTCGGGCAGGCGGGCGTCGCAGATCGGGCTGGCCTCGTCGACGCGGCGGCCCACCTGCGACACGATCCGCTGACAGATGTTCATCAGTTGGCCGTTGTCGCGGAAGCGGACATTGGTCAGCTGCACCTTGCCGCCGACCTCGATGAAGACCCGCCCGGCCCCATTGACCATGATGTCGGCGATGTCGTCGCGCGCCAGCAAGGGCTCCAGCGGCCCGTAGCCGAGGACGTCGTTGAGGATGTCCTGAACCAGGTGCTCCTGCTCGGCCACCGACATGGAGACGTTCTTGATCGCCACCAGCTCGGCGACGATGTCGCGGATTTCCTCGCCCGCCGCCTTCTGATCCAGCTGCGCCAGCTGCGCCAGATCGATGGTGTTCATCAGGGCGTTGAAGATGGTGGTCTTCGTCGCGTGATAATAGTCGCTCTGCTCGCGCACGATCTCGGTGACGACCTGGGCCTTCTTGAGCTGCTCCAGGCCGGGCGTGGCGCGGGGCCGGCGCTGGGCGGCGCCGCGCCCTCCGCCGGTTCGGACCGGCGGCCCAGCATCCCGTCCAGGGCGTCCAGCCGATCGCTGCGCGACGCGGCCGTCGGCGGCGCCAAGGGGTCCAGGTCTTCGGCGGAGAAGCCGTCCACCGGCTCCGGCGCGCGACGCGCCTCGGGTTCCGGCGCAGCGGCCGGAGCGGGCCGGGGCGCGGCCGGGGCCAGGCCGGATTGCGCTGTCCGCTTGCCGAACATGGCCGTCAGGACTTCTTGCTGAACAGGGAGCCGAACAGGGAGCCGCTCCCCTTGGCCGGCTTGGCCGGCTTGGCCCGAACCGCCGCGCGCGCCGGCGCGGCCGGCAGTTCGCGGCGCGAGACGATCTGGGCCAGGGTCTCGAACGCCTCGGCCGCCTTGGTCTTGGCGGCGGCGTCGATGATCATCTGGCCGTTGTTGGCGGCCGATCCGAACACCTTGGCGTCGAAGGGGATGCAGAGGCTGGGATGGACGCCCAGGGCCGCGCCGAAATCCTTGGCCGGGATCTCGGGCCGGCCCGGCATCCCGACCTGGTTCAGGACCAGACGCGGAGGGGCGTCATTGGGCCGCCCCTGCTTGATCAGGTCGATCATGTTCTTGGCGTTGCGCAGCGAGGCCAGGTCCGGCGTCGCTACGACCACCACTTCGTCGGCGGCGATCAGCGCCCGGCGCATCCAGCCCGACCACAGGTGCGGCAGGTCCAGCACCACGAAGGGCGCCGTGGCGCGGATGCGGGTGGTGACTTCCTCGACCGCGTCGGCGCCGACGTCCCAGTCCGCCTCCAGGGTGGCGGGCGCGGCGAACAGGCTCAGCTTGTCCGTGCAGCGGACCATCATCCGGTCCAGCAGGGTCGCGTCCAGACGGTCCGGCTGGCTGAGGGCGTCGGCCACCCCGTTCAACGGGTCCTGGTTGAAGTCCAGCCCGGCCGTGCCGAACGGCAGGTCGTAGTCGACGATGACGGTGTTGACGCCGATCCGCTCGCTCATCGCATAGGCGGTGTTGTGGGCCACGGCCGAGGCCCCCGCCCCGCCGCGCGCGCCGACGAAGGCGATGGTGCGGCCGACGAAGGGTTGGGCCGGGTCGGCGAACAGGCCGCCGATGGCGGCGATCAGCTGCAGGGGCTGGACCGGAGCCACCAGGTATTCGCTGACGCCGCGCCGCATCAGTTCGCGGAAGAGCAGGATGTCGTTGGTCGCGCCGATGATGACCACCTTGGTCCCGGCGTCGCAGACCTCGGCCAACAGATCGATCTCGGCCAGCAGGTCCTGCGGCGCCTTCAGGCTCTCGACGATGATCAGGGGCGGGGTCGGTTCGGCCTGATAGGCCTCGATCGCCGCCTGGACGCCGCCGAGGCGGATCTGGGTCGTGGCGCGGGCCATGCGGCGATCCTGTCCGGCGCGCTCGGCCGCCGCCGCCGTGTCCTGGCGCTCGGCGAAGATGTGCACGCCGATGCGCGGGATGGACACCTCGACCGAGCCCGGACCGCCCATCGCCAGGGCGGTTCCCGGAGCCGTCGAGGGCTCCGGCGCCGGCATGGCCGCCACGACGGGCGCGGCCGGGGCGGGAGAAGCCGCAGGGGCCGCCGACGGAACCGGGGCCGCATTGATCGCCGTCTCGGTCTCAACCCGCATCCGCCCGACCGGGTCAAACGCGTCCGCCTTCCGGTCCAGCGGCCCCGGCGAGGCCCCTGGGACGTTCACGAACTCGTCGTCGATGTCGAAACCGTCCAGCGGGTCGAAGGTCTGAGAAGGAAAGGGCGCGGTCGTCATTGCACGGCCTGCGAAATCTTGGTCTGGGAGATCAGCGCCTCGGTCTGGGCGGCGGTCGGCTCGCCCGCGCGATAGGCGTCGAACACCACCGCGCGACGCCCCGCGTCGGCAGGCGTCATGGCGCGCGGAGCGACGATGTCGCGCGGATCGGCGATCTGCGCCGCCAGGTTGGCGGTCACGGCGCAGCCGAAGTTGGAGGACGACTGATTGTCGCCGGTGCGGCCCAGATTACCCCACTGGGCGCCGCATTGGGGCACGACGGCGCGCACCGTCTCGAACCCGACCAGGACCGGCGCCCTGGGGTCCGGAGCGGCGTAGCCGACCATCTGGATGCGCTCGCCCGGCACGCCCGCCGCCTCGAACGCCGCCTTGACGTTCCAGGCCGCCTGGGCCGCAACGGGATCGCCGCCCGCCGGGGCCTCGATCACCAGGGCCGGCGCGCCCTCCATGGCGAACCGCCCGATCAGGGCGTCGAGCGCGGCGCGCTGATTGGCCGACAGGCCGCTCTCGTGCACGGCCAGGGCGATGCGGTCCAGGCCCGGCTCGACCTGGAGCGAGAAGCGCGAGGTCGGGGTCAGCGGCGGCTCGCCGCCGAGGCTGGCCGGGCCGCCGACACAGGCCGACAGCGCCAGGCTCAGAACGGCGGCGGAGACGGATGCGGTGCGGATCATGGCGCTCACTCGATCACATAGCCGACAGGGCCGCGCCAACCGGCGCCCGGCTGGGCCGCCGGGGCGGGCGAGCCGTAAACCTGGTTCAGTTGGCCGAAGAAGATGGTCTGGGCGTCCTTGGCCATGCGCAGACCGTCGGCGGGCGTCTGCATCCGGCCGGGCGAGGTCGGCGTGACGATATAGGGTTCGACGATGACCACCAGTTCGGTCTCGCCCATCAGATAGTCGCGCGACCGGAACAACTGGCCCAGCACCGGCAGATTGGTCATCCCCGGCAGGGCGTCGATCGCCTGGCGCGTCGATTCCTGCAGTAGGCCGGCGATCATCATCGAGCCGCCCGAAGGAATTTCGATGGTGTTCTCGCTGCGCCGCACCGACAGGCCCGGCAGGGTGATGGAGGACGGCGTGCCCGCGCCGATGGTCAGGCCCCCGTTTTGCGTCAGATCCGACACCTCGACCTTGACCTGCAGGCTGATGCGTCCCTCGGACAGGACCACCGGCCGGAACGACAGGCCGACGCCGTACGGCTTGTACTCGACCGTGATCTGGCCTTCGCGGTCGCGACCGCTCGGCACGGGGAATTCACCGCCGGCCAGGAAGCTCGCCGCCTCGCCGTTGACCGAGGTGAGATTGGGCTCGGCCAGCGTCCGCACCAGGCCGACGCGCTCGAAGGCCTTGAGCATGGCCGAACCCTTGTTCAGCCCGTCCGAACCGGGACCGGTGCCCGCCTGGGCCGTGTCCCAGTTGGAAGGATCCCCGGCGCTGCCGTCGACCGTGATCGGACACAGGGCCCCTTCGGGCCAGCCGGGACCGACGCAGGGCATCTGCATCTGGAAATTCTTGGTGGTGTCGCGGGCGATCCCGCCCGCCAGGCTTCCGAGGAAGGAGCCGTTCACGCCCCAGGTGGCGCTGTTGCCCAGCAGCCATTGGGTGTCGCCCACCCGGCCGACCACCGCCTGGGTGTCGAAGCCCAGCTGCTTGATGGCGTTGCGCTGCACCTCGACCACGCGGACCTTCAGCGTCACCTGGTCCGATCCGGCGACGGCGATCATGTTCATGACCTTTTCCGGCGCGCTGACGAAGGCCCGCGCCACCTGGGCGGCGCGGGCGGCCTCGGCCGGGCTGGCGGCCACGCCGGTCAGGATGATGCTGTCGTTGACCGCCTCGGCGCGCAGGTCCGAGCCCGGCGCCACGCGCGCCAGGGTGTCCTGAAGCGCGCTGACGCCCGCGTCCACCCGCACGCGCAGGGCCAGGATGGTGCGCCCGCCCGCGTCCAGGAAGATCGCGTCCGTCTCGCCGCCCGCCAGGCCGATCATGGTGATCCGGCGCGGCGAATGCAGCATGGCCTCGGCCACCGCCGGATTGGAGATGATGACGTCGCGCGCATCGGCCGGCAGGTCGACGGCGAAGGCGGTTCCGCGCGGCAGGTTGACCAACTGAGGGGCCGAACCGGCGGTGACGGCGGCCCGCGTCTGGGCCGCTGCGCCCGGAGGGACCGCAGAGCCGCCCAGGGCGATCAGGGCGGCGCAGGCGGCAACCGCGAAACGGTTCATGCTCGATCGTCCCATCACCGTCCTCATGGCACCGTCACCGTTTCGGTCTGGCCCTCGCGATGGATGCGCACCACCCGGCCCGCCCCCGCGGCCGATCCCCCGGCCTGGCGCACGGCGCCCGGCACATGGCCCGAAGGCCCGGCCGTGTCGGCATAGGAACGCAGCGCCAGCGACAGGTCGCCCTCCGACCTGGCCAGGGCCAGGACCTCGGCGTCGCGGCCGCTGACCTCAAGGGTCGCCGTGGCGCCGACCACGGCCAGTTCGTTCTCGGCCGCTCGGGTGCTCTGGTCGATGGCCAGGACCTTGACGTTTCGCATCACCGTGGCCGAGCTGAATTTCGTCCCGCCTCCGTCGCCGGAGTTGGTCTTGACTTCGCGCGTCATCAGCACGTCGACCCGGTCTCCGGGCAGGATGAAGCCGCCGGCGGCGGTTTCGACCGAGACGCGGATGGCCATGGCGCGCATGCCGGGCGCCAGGGAGGCCGCCATATAGCCGCTGTCCCCGGCCCGGACGATCTTTCGGCCCACCAGGGGCTCTCCGGCCAGGATGGGTTCGCGCACGACGGCGCCGATGTAGTCCGACTTGGCGCCGGGCGTATTGAGTTTGGCGACGGCCTTCATGGCCCGCGCCACCGTGGCGCTCTCACCGGCGCCGGGCTTGGCGCCTTCGACCGCCGCGTTCTCGGCGGCGGCGCCCTCGACCTTGGGGGCGGGCGCGGGCGGCGGCGGCCCGTCGGTGATGAAAAGGGGATTGAGTTCGTCGACCGGCCAGTCCTTCCAGCTCAGGTCGGCATCGACAAGGCGGCGGCCCGGCTCCAGGTCCCGCGCGGCGACCAGCACCTTGGCCATGGGCCGCGTCTCCACGGCGGCCGTGGCCGGCGCCGTCGGTCGCTCCGAGGACGACCCCATGGCGCGCACGACCAGGGCCAGCCCGACGGCCGCAAGGGCGGCGATGCAGATGACGGCGATCTTGGCGGGTTTCATCCAGTCTCTCCGGCAGACGCGATCGCGCGAACCCGGATGATCCGCTTCCTGCCGTTAACGACCCTAGTCCGCCATGGTTAACGCGACCCTAAACCGCGCCCGCTTAGCGAACGATGTCCTCAGCCTGAGATGTAGGCCGCCATCAGCGGGCTCGACGGGTAGGCCAGCAGGGCCCCTATGGCGATGGCCACCCCATAGGGAATGTCGCCCTTGGGCTGCATCAGGCGCATGACCCAGCCGGGGCCGGTCTGGGCGAAGAAGGGCAGATGGCTGCGCGCCGTCATGAGCAGCAGGCAGAACCCCCCGCCCGCGAGCGCCGTATAGAGAATGAATGGCAAGGCGCCCGAAGCGCCCATCCAGAGCATGGCGGCGGCCAGAAGCTTGGCGTCGCCGCCGCCGATCCAGTTCGCCGCGAACATCCCCATGCCGACGACCAGCGCTATGGCCGCAAGGCCCGCCGAAACGCCCACGACGTTCAGCGGCAATCCGGCCGCCAGGGCCATCGGGAAGAAGCCGACGATGATCAAACCCGAAATCCAGTTCGGAATCTTCATCGTCGTCAAATCATGCAGGGCCGCGATTATGGCCAGCAGAGGCAATACGACCATCAGGGCGAAGGAAATTGCGATCATGGGCGGGATACTGCGGCTCTATCTCTTAAGGTGCGGTTTCTCGTTCTGAGCTTCACGCATGAAAAAGGGGCCGGGACACGCATGTCCCGGCCCCCCCTTCATAGCGCCAAGATTTAGGGCACCGAATCCATTTGAGTGCCGATCTTCGTGAAGGCGCTCTTCAGCTTCGGCGACAGAATGCCGATGGCCGCAATAACAGCCACAGCCATCAGAGCAGCGATCAGGCCGTATTCGATGGCCGTGGCGCCGGATTCGTCTTTAGCGAAGCGCGTGATGAAGTTACGCATGATGTATATTCCTCTTCTTTCAGTAACGAGCAGATGACCCACTATCAGGGTCATCGGTTATGCCCGCTTGACCCCCGTTTGCAGGGGGAAGATGCGCCGCCGCCCCTTAAGAGCAAGTAAAATCTCGCGGGCCTCGCGCAATATTCGTGGTTACTGTCGCGTTTACTAGATTTCGCCTCCCAGAGCGACGGCATGCGCCGAATTTCAGGGTTTCTTGACCTTTAGGCGTCAGTTTCCGCGGGCGGCGCTCGCGTGCGCCCGTTCTGATTAGCCCAAGGAGGCCTCGTCATGCGCCCAGCTTCTCTTCTGGCCGGACTTACTGCGTCCTTGGCCGGGACGCTGGCCCTCGCGGCGCCCGCCGCGGCCCAGGACCGGCCGCTCGACGTCAAGCTCGACCAGGCCGCGCGCGTGCAGCTTCGCGCCCCGGCCGGATCGGTGATCGTGGCCAATCCGCGCATCGCCGACGTCACCGTGACCGACGCCCGCACCCTGTTCATCACCGGCAAGAGCTACGGCCTGACCGAGATCATCGCCGTCGACGCCCTGGGCCGCCCCCTGTTCCAGCGCCAGGTGTCCGTCAGCCCCGGCGAGACCGGCTCCGTGCGCGTCTGGCGCGGCGGCGAGGCCGTGGAGGTCGCCTGCGGCGCCCGCTGCGCGCCCTCGGCGCGCCCGGCGACGGCGCCCTGACGTCATGCTGCCGGGACGAAAGCCGCTCCGACGTCGGCGCGAAGGCTCCAGCGCCGTGGAGTTCGCCCTCATCGCCTTTCCCTTTTTCATTCTTCTGTTCGGCATCCTGGAGATCGGACTGATGCTGCTGGTCGACGCCCTGGTCGAAACCGCCATCGCCGACGCCGGGCGGCAGATCCGCACGGGCCTGGCCCAGGACCAGAAGCTGGAGGCCGGGGACATCAAGACCCGGCTCTGCGCCAATATGGGCGTGTTTTCGAGCGACTGTCCCAGTCGCGCCTTTGTCGACATCCGCGTGGTCGACGGCTTCTCCACGCCCCCGGACGCCGACCCCCTGAAGACGGGCGCCTTCGATCCCAGCGTCCTGACCTATCAGCCGGGCGGCCCCGGCGACCGGGTGCTGGTGCGCGTCTGGTACGAACATCCCATCATCACCCCCTTCATCGCCCAGGCGGTGTCGCGCACGACCGACGATCGGGTGATGCTGACCGCCACCCTGGCCTTCCGCAACGAGCCCTATAAATGAGGCGCTCCATCCGAACGAGGCTCAGGCCGGCTGCTGTGCGCGGCCTGTCGGCGCGGCTCCTGCGGGACCAGGACGGCCTCTCGGCGATCGAGTTCGCCCTGATCGCCCCCTTGATGATTCTCATCTATCTCGGCCTGGTCGAGTTGAGCCAGGGCTATATGGCCGAGCGCCGCGCCAGCCACGTCGCCGCCATGGTCGCGGATCTGGTGGCCCAGTCGGGCGGCACCAATGTTCAGGACCTCGACAGCACCTTCCTGATCGGGGACATGATCATGCGCCCCTTTTCGTCGGCGACGCTGTCGACCCGCGTCTCGAGCATCACGGTGAATGCGCGCGGCGTGGCCACGGTC
>JAFKFS010000145.1 GCA_017308115.1 Bordetella sp. | reverse complement strand
TGGTCGTCCTGCCCGGCCTCGATCTCGATCTGGCCGCCGACGCCTGGGACCGCATCGACGACCAGCACCCGCAGGCCGCGCTGAAGGCGCTGCTGGCCCGCGCCGAAGTCGCCCGCGAGGCGGTGACGCCCTGGTTCCAGCCCCCGCTCGATCCCGCCGTCGAGACGCGTGGTCTGGCCCGCCAGCGCCTGATCAACGAGGCCCTTCGCCCGGCCGAGGCCACCGACGACTGGCGCCGCGAGATCAGGCGCCTTCGCGCCCGCTCGGCCGAGGCGGGCCGCGCCGCGGACCCCATCGCCGAGGGCCTGTCGGGCCTGACCGTCCTGTCCGTCCGCGCCGAAGAAGAGGCCGCAACCGCCGTCGCCCTGATGATGCGCGAGAGTCTGGAACAGCGCGGCCCCGACGGCCGCCCGATCACCTGCGCCCTGGTGACGCCGGACCTGCAACTGTCGCGCCGGGTCGAGGCGCGGCTGGCGCGCTGGGGCATTGTCGCCGACTCCTCCACCGGCCAGCCGCTGTCGCGGATGACGGCAGGGGTGTTGGTCGACCTCGGCGCCCGCTTCCTGGCCGAGCCGCTGAAGCCGCAGACCCTGCTGGCCCTGCTGAAGCACCCGCTGGTCCGCCTCGATCTGGGCGAGACCTCGCTGCACGACGCCGCCGAGGCGCTGGAGGAGCACGCCCTGCGCGGCCCGCGTCCGCGCCGCTGGTCACAGCTTCACGAACGCCTGCTGAAGGCGGGCGAACCCCGGCGCGGCGGCCTGCCTCTGCCCGAGTGGAAGCTGGCCCGGCTGAAGGGCGCGCAGGCCCTCGCCGACCGGCTGGAGGCGCTGGCGCCCGCCCGCCCCTGTCCGCCGGACGAGGCCGCCCGCACCCTGACCGCCCTAATCGAAGCCCTGGCCGGTCAGAACGCCTGGGCCGGACCGGACGGCGAGGCGGCGGCCGCCCTTCTGTCGGCCCTGATCGAGGGCGGCGGCCCGCTGGGCGACACCACGCCCGCCGAGTTCGCCGATCTGATCGCCGCCTTGCTGGCCGAGACGACGGTGCGGACCGGCGGCGCCACCCATCCTTCCTTGCGCATCCTCGGCGCCATCGAGGCCCGCCTGGCGCGCGCCGACCGCATGATCCTGGCCGGACTGGAGGAAGGCGTCTGGCCCAACGCAGCCCCGGTTGATCCTTTCCTGTCGCGGCCGATGCGCGCCGCCCTGCCCCTGCCCGCGCCCGAGCGGCGTCTGGGCCAGACGGCGCAGGACTTCGTTCAGGCCGCCTGCGCCGACGAAGCGATCCTCGTCCACTGTGAACGACGCGGCGGCCAGCCCGCCGTGCGCTCGCGCTGGCTGTGGCGGCTGGAGATGCTGACGCGCGGCGCCGACGCGCCCGATACGCCGGTCCGGCTCAGCGCCCCCGCAGGCGTCGCCGACTGGACCGGCGCCCTCGACGCCCCGCCGCCCGGCCCGGCCCGACTGGCGCCGCGCCCCGCGCCTACGCCCCCGGTCGAACGCCGCCCGCGCAGCCTCTACGTCACCGGGGTCGAGCGCTGGGTCCGCGATCCC
>JAFKFS010000158.1 GCA_017308115.1 Bordetella sp. | reverse complement strand
CGCCGGAATGGCTGATGGGCGCCTTCTTCATCGCCATGATCAATCTGCTGAACCTGCTGCCTGCGCCGCCGCTGGACGGGTCCAAGGCGCTGGGGCCGGTGTTGACGCGGGTGCATCCGCGGCTGGAGCAGGTGGCCCTGCTGGTCGTCGGCGGTCTGGCCGTGTGGTGGGGACTGTCGACGGGGCGGCTGATCCTCGCCGTCTTTCTGGGCCTGGCGGTGTTCGGCCATCTGAAGCGCGGCGTCTGGCGCGCGGCGTGGGGGCGGCTGAGCTGGCCCGAGGCGGGGCGCAGCCTGGCGCTTTACCTGCTGACGGCCGTGGTCTGCGCGGCGGCGGCGATCGCCGCCCTGCTGCCGCTGACGGGCGGAGCGGTCGAGCCGGCGTTCGAGATGGGGCTGCGGTTCTTCGGCGTGGGAGGGCGTTAGGCGAATGGCGCGCATCCGGCATGACGGACCTCTGATCATCGGCGGCGGGCTGGCGGGCCTGTCGGCGGCGCTGGAGGCGGCCGAGGCGTTGGGGGCGGACGGCCGGGTGCTGGTGGTCACGCCCGAGCCCTTGCTGAACGCCTGCTCCTCGGCCTGGGCGCAGGGCGGAATGGCGGCGGCCCTGTCGCCGCAGGACAGCGCGGCCCTGCACGCCAGGGACACCGAAGGCGCGGGCGCCGGTCTGGTCGAGGTCGAGGCGGCGCGCGCCCTGACGATGCGCGGACGTGAGACGGTCGAGTGGCTGGCGGCGCTGGGCGCGCCCTTCGACCGCGACGACGACGACGGCTTCTCGGTCAGCCTGGAGGCGGCGCACAGCCTGCCGCGCGTGGCGCGGGTGGGCGGCGACGGCGCGGGCCGGGCAATCCTGTCGGCGGTGGTCGCCGCCGCGCGGGCGACGAAGGCCATTGAAATCTGGGAGGACGGGCGGCTGCGCGGCCTGATCCGCGACGTCGACGGCCGGGTGCGCGGCGCGGTGATCGAGCGGCGCGGCGGCCGATTGGACGAGGTGTTCGCCCCCGCCGTGGTGCTGGCCACCGGCGGCGTCGGCGGCCTGTTCGAGGCGACGACCAACCCGTCCGCCCTGCGCGGCGAGGGGCTGGGGCTGGCCTGGCAGGCCGGGGCTGAGGTTCTGGACCCCGAGTTCGTGCAGTTCCATCCGACGGCCATCGATGTGGGGCTGGACCCCGCGCCGCTGGCGACCGAGGCCCTGCGCGGCGAGGGGGCGCGGCTGGTCGATGGGGGCGGCGTCTTCCTGCTGGGCGACCATCCTGACGCCGATCTGGCGCCGAGGGATATCGTGGCGCGGGCGGTTCACGCGGCGCGCATCGAAGGACGCGGCGCCTTCCTCGACGCGACCAGGGCGGTGGGCGAGGCCTTTCCGCATGAGTTTCCGGCCGTCTTCGCCGCCTGCATGAGGGCCGGTCTGGACCCGCGCGTCAGCCCGATCCCGGTGGCGGCGGCGGCCCATTATCACATGGGCGGCATCGTCGCCGACGACGAGGGACGCACGACCGTCCCCGGCCTGTTCGCCATCGGCGAGTGCGCCGCGACGGGGGTGCATGGGGCCAACCGGCTGGCGTCCAACTCCCTGCTGGAGGCGGGCGCCTTCGGGCGGCGTGCTGGCCGGGCGGCGGCGGCCGAGGCCCAGCCCGAGCGGCGGCCGCTGGCGGCTGCACAGGCGATGACGGACCTGCCGCCCGAGGCGCTGGCGACCTTGCGCGCGGCCATGACGCGCCATGCGGGCGTTGTGCGGGACGAGGCGGGGCTGACTTCGCTGCTGGTCCTGATCGACGGCCTGGCGAAGGCGCATCCGACGGCGGCGTGCCTGACGGCGGCGCGGCTGATCGCCGAAGGCGCGCTGAACCGGCGCGAGAGCCGGGGCGGCCACTATCGCCGCGACTTCCCCGACAGCCTGCCCAAGGCCGAGCACACGCGAATGCGCCGTGCGGTAGAAGCCGCGCGCGACAAAGAGGCCGAGGCGGCGACGCTCGCCGCCCTGGCGGCCGTGATCTGAATGATGAAGGACGTTTCCGTGACCCGAACCCTGCCGGACCTGCTGATCGAGCCCGTGGTGCGCATGGCGCTGGCCGAGGATCTGGGGCGCACGGGCGACGTGACGGCGCAGGCCTGCATCCCCGAGGACGCCCGCTTCAGCGCCGTCTTCTGCGCGCGTCAGGCCGGGGTGATGGCGGGCGGGGCGGTCGTGCGGATCGCCGTCCATGCGCTGGACCCGCTGGCGACGGTGACGGTCAAGATCGCCGACGGCGAGGCGTTCGAGGCCGGAGCCGTGCTGATCGCGGTCGAGGCCAACGCCCGCGCCCTGCTGTCGGCCGAGCGGACGGCGCTGAATCTGCTGGGCCGGATGTGCGGCATCGCCACCCTGACGCGGACCTATGTGCAGGCGGTCGCCGGGACCCGCGCGCGCATCGCCGACACCCGCAAGACCACGCCGGGCCTGCGCGCGCTGGAGAAGCACGCGGTGGCCTGCGGGGGCGGGCTGAACCATCGTTTCGGGCTGGATGACGCCATCCTGATCAAGGACAACCACGTCGCCGTCTGCGGCGGGGCGGGCGAGGCGGTGCGCCGCGCCCGGGTCTTCGCCCCCCACCTGATGAAGGTCGAGGTCGAGGTGGACGGCCTGGATCAGCTGGACGAGGTCCTGCCCGAGCGGCCGGACGTCGTCATGCTGGACAACTTCAGCCTGGACGACATGGCCGAGGCGGTGCGGCGGGTGCGCGACAGCGCCTTCGGGCCTGTGGCGCTGGAGGCGTCGGGCGGGGTGAACCTGAGCACGGTCGCGGGCATCGCCGCAACCGGCGTGGACGTTATCTCCGTGGGCGCCCTGACCCACTCGGTCATGCAGCTGGACATCGGCCTGGACGCCGGCTGAGCGGGCGCGGACCGGGGTTTTTCGGGGAACGGGCCCGGCGGCGGCCCGTTTTCAGGAGGCGGGAGGGCGCGACCTCGAAGGAGAGACGCCATGACCAGGGCCCCACAGCCGCCCAGGGAGCAACGCAGCTTCGCCGACCGCGGCGCCCAGCTGAAGGATGAGGCCGCCGCCGTCGATCGGCGCGACCTCGCCGACGGCGTGCAGTCCGGCCAGCCGGGCGATGCGGACGTCAACCTGAGCCAGCAGGGGCGTTACGGCAATCTGCAGCAGAACCTGACGACCCGCCGCAAGACGCATCCTTGAGGCGGGATCAGCTTAGGCGAAATCAGGCCTCGGCGCTTGCGGCGACGGTCGCGGCGGCGGCCTTCGGCGCCGGAGGCGTCGTGACCGGAGCGGCGGAGGCCGAGGCGCGCGGCGCGGCGGGGCGGTCTTCCGCCTTGCCGCCCGGGGCCAGGGTCTCGCGCGCCAGGACGGCGGTGTAGGCCAGGGCGCCCGAGGCGTTGCGCGCGGCCTCGACCGGATCGAGGCTGGCGTGGATCAGGGCCGGAGCGGCCGGCGCCGGCGCCGCTTCGTCCGGACCCGACGGACGCGGGTTGTAGGCGAAGGCCTGGCCTGCGCCGGAACGGCCGCCGAAGCGGTAGAAGAGATGATCGCCGACCTGGTTCACCGGCACCAGGCTGTTGCGCCACGAGGGCGAGACGGCGGTGGTGTGGAAATGGGTGGCGTTGCCAACGGCGGCGAACACCTGGCCTGTCAGGGCCTTGGTCGCCACGTCGCGAGCGCGATTCCAGGCGCTGCGGTTGACGGTCCCGCGCATGGCGCCGTTGCAGGTGAAGCTGAACTGGCAGCCGGAGCCGCGGTTGGCCCCCTGATAGACGACGCCGCAGACCGTCTTGGGGAAGGCGGGGTGGCGGGCGCGGTTCAGCACCACCTGGGCCACGGCCTTCATGCCGTCGCGACCCTCGCCGCGCGCTTCATAATAGACCGCCTGGGTCAGGCAATCGAGATCGCGCGACTGGTCCAGGGCGCCGTCGAGGCGGAAGGGGCGGGCGGCGGAAATCTTTGCGGGGGCGTCGCGGCGCAGGCCGTCGCGGCCTTCCAGCTGCTCCAGGCGGGCGGTCAGCAGCTCGGCCTGGCGGTCGCGCTGGGCCGAGCCGGCGACGGAATAGGGGTCGTGGCGGTGGGCGATGGCCAGGGCGCTGGCGTCCAGTCCCCCGGCGGCCTGGGCCAGGGCTTCCTGGGTATAGCCCCCGGCGCCGGCGTCCTGCAGGCGTTCCGCCTGGGCGCGCACGGTCGAGGCCTGGGCCGTCAGGCCGCCCAGATAGGCCCCTCCGACAGCAAGGCCGACGACGCCGCCGAACACCGCCGCCGCCGTCGAGGGGCGCGGGCGGAATGAGCGGGCGGCGTGCATCAGCGCACGCGTCTGCGAGGAGAAAGACAAAGGCGTAGTCCTGTACAACAGGGCGAGGATGCCGCCCCCGTAGATCCCGGACCCCGGCGACAAGGACACGTCGCGCCTAAGCGGGTCGGGCGAACGCCGACTGAAACGCCGACCCTCGAAGGCGGGCCTTTATCCACTCGTTTATGGCCTCAATGTGACTGATTCGCTAGAATGGAAATTTTCGCAGAATTGGAAAAAACACTTTCAGTCATTGATTTCATTGATTTTGATCGTGACGAAATTGCGCCCCAGTTTTTCTTGCGATGACTGTATTTGGATGTTGATCGTGGATTGTGGGTGATGAGCCCAGTGTGCGAATAAGCTATTGGAGGGGGTGCGACGTCTTGCATGTCAGAGTCGCGCCACAGATGGGAACTGAGGCGCGAGTCTCGCGTTTCAAGCTGAGCTATTTCAAGGAGTTGAACCTCATGACGCGCATCGTTTCCCCCCTGGCCGTCCTGGCGTTGGCCGGCGTCGCAGCCGTGGCCCTGTCGGCTTGCGGCCATACGGTGGAACAGAAGGCCGCGACCGGCGCCGTCGCCGGGGCCGTGGTGGCCGGTCCCGTCGGCGCGGCCGTCGGCGGCGCCGCCGGCGCGGCGGTCGGCCACGCCGAGAAGCCGCACTGAGCTGACGGCCGGGAACGCCGGATGCGAACGCCGGATGCGGCCGCTTCGGCCGCCGCATTCCGCGTCCCGTCGGCCTCTCTGCCGTTAAATCCCATGAAATCGGGCCGTGGAGCTTGATTTCGACGCCGAATTCGGCTTTGGCCTCCCGCCGGGCCGAATGCGTCGAGACGCGCCTTCCCGCCCGATCTGCGGCCGTCGCTTCGGCGATCGGCCGTTTTCGCCGTTTCCCTTCTCTATCAAGGACACCCGCCTCTCAGCATGCGCGACCTCAAGAACACCGGCTTCAACGACCGCCTGTCCGCCCAGAAAGACGCCAAACAAGCCCTGCTGGCCCGGTTCAAGCCGAAGCCCACGGTTCACGACCCCGAGTTCGAGAAGCTGGCTGAAAAGCGCGCCGCCGAGAAGGAGGCCATCCGCCAGCAGCACGAACTGGCCAAGGCCGAGGCGCGTCGCGAGAAGGCCGAGAAGGAAGCCGCCCGCCTGGCCGCCGACATGGCCGCTCAGGAAGAGGTGGACGCCGCCAAGCGCGCCGCCCGCAAGGAGCGCAAGCAATTGACCAAGGAAGAGCAGAAGGCGGCCCGCGACGCCCGTTACGCCGCCCGCAAGGCGCGCCAGCGCTAAGCCGGCGCGATGACGCCCCTTCCCGGCCGGGGAGGGGCAACGCCCGTGCGGCTTCGGCGTTACAGGGACGAAGATTTCTGCGGCGGGTCGCCGCCGACCCCTTGGATCGCGGGTCCGGCGACCTAACTGCAAGGCTGACCTTCAACCCGCATTGCAAACGGAGCCGTCATGAACGCCATCGACACCGGTCTCAAGCCCAAGGAACGCGCCGACGTCGCGCGCGAACTCTCCAAGGCCCTGGCCGACAGCTACGCCCTCTATCTGAAGACGCACGGCTACCACTGGAACGTGCGCGGGCCGGAGTTCTTCAGCCTGCATAACCTGCTGGAAGAGCAGTATCGCGAGATCTGGGCCGCCCTGGACGACATCGCCGAGCGCATCCGCGCCCTGGGCGAACTGGCGCCGCAGAGCGCCTCGGCCTTCGCCAACCTGACCTCGATCAAGGATGGCGATCCCGAGAAGGATTCGTCGGAGATGCTCAAGGAGCTGATCAAGGACCACGGCGTGGTCATCGCCACCGCCCGCGCGGCCCTGGACGCCGCCGACGAGGTCGGGGACGAGGCCTCGGTCGACCTGATGACGCAACGCCTGGCCGCCCACGAAAAGGCCGCCTGGATGCTGCGCTCCAGCCTGGGCGATCGTTAAGCGGGACGGAGATCGCCGCCTCCGCCTCACGGAACGGTAATCTTCGCGTCTGAAAAGCGCCGGATTGGGCGGTCATGCAGATGGCCGGTTTCCGGCGCCGCCAGGCGTCGCTATACGGACGTCGCATGGATTTCGGCCGCCTCACCCCGCTGAAGACGACCGGACGCCGCGCCATGGCTGCGGCGCCCGCCGCCATGGCCGTCGCCCTGGCGGCCATGGGCGTGGCCATGTCGGCCAGCTCGACCCCCCGTCCCGACATCGACCGCACCGCCGAGGCGGTGGCGCGCGCCACCGGCGGCGACCTGGGGCCGGACGGCCTGGCGGCGGTGACGGCGCGGATGGATGCGGGACAGCTGGCGATCGCGCGGAGGCACGACCCGGCCCTGGGCTTGCCCGAACTCTATGGGCTTACCCCCGGCTGGGAGAGCCTGACCCTGGGCGGCAAGCCCGGTCTGGACCAGGGCGTGGCGGGCGTCGCCGCCCAGCAGCTGAACGCCGCCATGCCCAACGCCCTGGGCGCGCTTCAGCCCGCGCGGCCCTTCGTCTTCCGCCCGGCGGACGAGGCGTCGCAACGGCGCGCCCTGCGCTGCCTGACCCAGGCCGTCTATTACGAGGCGGCGCTGGAGCCGACCGAGGGGCAGGAGGGCGTGGCCCAGGTCGTGCTGAACCGGGTGCGCGACCCCAACTATCCCTCCAGCGTCTGCGGCGTCGTCTATCAGGGCGCGGAGCGGACCACGGGCTGCCAGTTCAGCTTCACCTGCGACGGCTCCCTGGCGCGGGCGCCGGTGCGCTGGGCCTGGGACCGGGCCGAGCGGGTCGCGGCGCGCGCCCTGAACGGCCATGTGGCCGAGCGCGTCGGCACGGCCACCCACTATCACGCCGACTACGTCCACCCCTGGTGGTCGCCGACCCTGGCCAAGATCACCCAGGTCGGGGCGCACATCTTCTATCGCTGGAAGGGCGCGGCCGGAGAGACGGCCGCCTTCGTCAACGCCTATGCGGGCCGCGAACCCTCGATCGACGAGGCCCGCTTCGCCAGGCCGCGCGTGCTGCTGGCCACGGCCGCCGACAGCGTGGAGGAGGCTCTTGAAGGCGCCAGGTCCGGCGAGCTGCGCACGGTCGAGATAGACGGCCAGACCCGCGTCGTCGGCGTCGCCAGCCTAGGCGGCCGTCGCCAGGCCGGCAAGGAGGAGATCGCCGCCATCAACGAGCGCCTCAAGGCCTTCGAGGCCGGCGCCGTCCCCAGCGTGACCGTGACCGCCCCGCCGCCCGCCGGGGTTACGCCCATGGCCGTCGAAGAGGTCGGCAGGCCGCAGGGGTGAGGCGGGGCTGGGCGGCTCAGACGCCGACGGCGTAGGCGCGCCAGCCTTCATGGAGAGCGGAAACCGTCGAAGGCAGGCCATGGGCGCCGCCCTCAGCCGCCAGCCATTCCTCCAGGCTGCGTCCGTTCGCCAGCCCCCGGGCGATGTCGGCGAGAATCGCCGGGCGGCCTGAAGTCCGGATCAGATAGTCGGCGAAGACGCGGGTCTGGATGTAGAAGACGCGCTCGAGCGCGGCCGGGCGTGGGCCGGCGCCCGCGGGGGTGAAGCTGACGCCGACGCCGCCGACGGCGGAGATCTCGGGCGCGGCCGCGACGGCGCGCGCCAGGCCGGGATGTTCGCGCGACAGCAGGCCCGGCAGATCCAGCAGCATGGCGCGGCCTTCGATGGGGCCGACGGCCGGGACGACCTCGCCCTTCATCAGGGCGCTGAACTGGCCGCGGCGCTGGGCGGTGGTCGCCTCGTCTTCCATGACCACGGCGGCGGCTTCGTCGAGCCAGTCCGGGCCGGGGCCGCCGTAGTGGCGTGGGGCGTCGGCGTCCGTCCCGGGCTGATCGGGCCAGAAGGCCGCCGTGAACCACAGGTGGCCCAGTTCGTGCGGAACCATGCCTGCGTCCAGCGCCGCCTGCGCCTTGGCGTCGGGAATCTGCGACAGGGCGCGGGAGACGACCTCTTCGGTCTGGCGGGGACTCATGGCCTGGGAGGCGGCGAAGCGGCGGGCGCCCTGTTCGACCGCGCGTCGGGCCGCTTCGTCGAAGGCCCGGGCCGCGGGCCAGGGCAGGACATGGACGAAGCCGGCGGCGTTCAGGGCGGCGCGGTCCGGGACCGGCGGGGTCGAGACGACGGCATAGGGGGCGATGTCGCGGCTGAACTGGGCGGCGAACCTCCCCTCTGCGGCCCGGGCATGCTCCGCCAGCCGCTCGGCCTCAGCCGGGGTCGCAGCCAAGGCGACGCCGCGCTCCGCCGCCGCGCAGCTGAGGCCCGGCGCGGCGCGCAGGGCGCGGTCGCAGAGCGGATCGGCGGCGGTCGAGGTCAGGAGCAGGGCGAGGGCGAACATGGGCGTCTCCAAGGCTGGGAACGACAGGCTCAGGCCCGCTCGTAACGCCTTCATGTCCAGGACGGCGCTTGCGGCGCGCGTGCTGACACAAGAGAGATACAAAAGGAGCGGAGGGGGAGAGCATGGACGCGGCGGCCGACATCCTGATCGTCGACGACGACGCCAGCCTGCGGGCGGCGCTGCGGGACTATCTGTCGGACGCCGGCTATGCGGTCCGGACGGCCGACGGCGGCGCGGCGATGGACGCGCGCCTGGCTGAGGCCGCGCCCGACCTGATCGTGCTGGACGTGATGATGCCGGGCGAGGACGGACTGTCGATCTGTCGACGGCTGCTGGGCCGGGCGCCGGTGCTGATGCTCAGCGCCATGGGCGAGACGACGGATCGCATCGTCGGCCTTGAGCTCGGGGCCGCCGACTATCTGGCAAAGCCTTTCGAGCCGCGCGAACTGCTGGCGCGAATCCGCGCCGTCCTGCGCCGCCCCGCGCGCGTGGACGAACCGGAGGCGGAGGGACGTCGGCTCGTTTTCTGCGGGTGGAGGCTTGAGGCGGATGCGCGAAGGCTGGTTGATCCGTCAGGCGCATCGGTCGAACTGACGCCGGGCGAATTCGGCCTGCTGCTGACCTTTGTGCGGTCGGCCGGGCGGATCCTCAGCCGCGACCAGATTCTGGAGCGCACCCACGGGCCCCTGGCCGAGAATTTCGACCGGGCGGTCGATCTGGCGGTCAGTCGTTTGCGGCGCAAGCTGGACCGGCCGGGGCAGGCGCCCCTGATCGAGACGGTGCGGGGGGCGGGCTACCGTTTCCGCGCGGCGGTGCGGGGATGAGCGGTCGTCCGTCCCTCCGAGCCCTGGCCGCGGGCTTTACGGTGGCGGGCATCCTGCTGTGCCTGACGATCAGCTTCGTCATCGCCCTGGCCTTCCCCGCCCCGCCGCCCGCGCGGGTGACGCCGGCCCAGGCCGCGGCTGCCCTGGCGGGAGAGGTCGACAGCGGCTGGCGTCGTCGCCTCGTCGCTTCGCCGCCCTTCGAGGCTGCGCGCGAGGGACAGGCCCTGGTGGCCCAGACAGGTCTGGCGGTCCTGCTGGACGCGCCGACGGCCGAGGTGCGGGTGCGGCCGTTGAGGCCCGAGCGCGTTCCGGCAGGCGGGCCGCTCCCGCCGTCGGGGCCGCCGTCCGAGGGCTTGAAGGCCCTGCTGGCGGGGATGGCCCTGTCGCCGGGGATGAGCTTCGCCCCCTTCGAGGCGGCGGCGCTTCAGGCGGACGGGCGCTGGCTGGTCGTCGCGCCGCCGTCGCCGTGGCTGACGCCCCAGCGGCTGAGGATGGGGCTGGCCTTCCTGATCGCGGCGGCCGTCCTGCTGCCGTCGGCGCTGTGGGGGGCGGCACGGCTGACCGCCCCTTTCCAGCGGCTGGCGGAGGCGGCGGGCGGGGAGGCGCGCGCCGAAGCCTTCGTCGGCGGGCCGCGCGAGGCGCAGGCGGCGGCGCGGGCCCTGGACGCCATGCGCGAGCGGCTGGGCGAGGCGCTGAAGGAGCGCACCGCCATCATGGCCGCCGTGGCCCATGATCTGCGCACGCCGCTGACCGGCCTGCGTCTGCGGGTCGAAGGGCTGGCGCCGGCGCCGCGCGAGGCGGCCGTGGCCGACATCGCCCGGATGGAGCGGCTGATCGCCCAACTGCTGACCTATGTGCGCGGAGAGGCGGCGCCGTGGAGGCCCGAGCCCCTCGACCTGGCCGATCTGGTCCGCGATGTCGTGGCGCGGCAGGTCGGCATGGGACGCGCCGTGACGCTGCGGGCGGACGGCGAGCATCTGGTCCAGGGCGACCGGGACCAGCTGGATCGCGCCCTGACCAATCTGATCGACAACGCCGTGCTGTACGGGGGGCGGGTCGAGGCGGCCGTGACGTCCGAGGCGGCCCAGGTCGTCTGCGTCATCGACGACGCGGGGCCTGGCCTGCCGCCGGATCAGCTGGAGGCGGTGTTCTCGCCTTTTCACAGGCTCGAGACGTCGCGCAATCGCGCCACCGGCGGGGCCGGGTTGGGATTGTCGATCAGCCGGACGGCGGTGGAGCGCAGCGGCGGCGGCGTGACCCTGAGCAACCGCGCCGGGGGAGGGCTGCGGGCGACGGTGCGCCTGCCGCGATTGGCGCCCGCCCTATGGGATCAGGGCGGGGACTGAAGCCTCACCAGGCGCCGATCTTCTCGGCTTCCTTGTGGCTGATGGGGTGGTGGGCGGCCTTGTGGTCTTCCTCGGCCAGGAAGCGGGCGGCTTCCAGAGCGGCCATGCAGCCCATGCCCGCCGCCGTGACGGCCTGGCGATAGACGTCGTCGGTGACGTCGCCGGCGGCCCAGACGCCCTCGATGGCGGTCGCCGCCGTGCCCGGCCGGACCCGCAGATAGCCGCCGGAGTTGGTCTCCAGCTGGCCTTTGAACAGTTCGGACGAGGGGGCGTGGCCGATGGCGATGAAGACGCCGTCGGCGGGGATTTCGCTGATCTCGCCGGTCTTGACGTTCTTCAGGCGCACGCCGGTGACGTTGCGGGCCACGCCATCGACCACGCCGAGCACTTCCTCGACGGCCACGTCCCAGACGACCTTGATCTTGGGATGGGCGAACAGGCGGTCCTGCAGGATCTTCTCGGCGCGGAACTCGTCGCGGCGGTGAACGACGGTGACGGTTTCGGCGAAGTTGGTCAGGAACAGGGCTTCCTCGACGGCGGTGTTGCCGCCGCCGACGACCACCACCTGCTTGCCGCGATAGAAGAAGCCGTCGCAGGTGGCGCAGGCCGAGACGCCGAAGCCCTGATAGGCGGCCTCGGACTCCAGGCCCAGCCACTTGGCCTGGGCGCCGGTGGAGATGATGACGGTTTCGGCCAGGATTTCGGAACCGCTGTCCAGCGTCAGGCGGAAGGGGCGCTGCGACAGGTCGGCCTTGACCACGATGTCGTGGATGACCTCGGTCCCGACATGCTCGGCCTGGGCCTGCATCTGCTGCATCAGCCAGGGGCCCTGGATGGTCTCGGCGAAGCCGGGATAGTTCTCGACGTCCGTGGTGATGGTCAGCTGGCCGCCGGGCTGCAGGCCGGCGATGACCACCGGGTTCAGCGAGGCGCGGGCGGCGTAGATGGCGGCGGTCCAGCCGGCGGGGCCGGAACCGATGATGGCGACACGAACGGTGCGAGCTTGGGTCATGGCCCTATTTAGGCGCTGATTCCGCAAAGCGCGATGGCGCTGTGTGGGATGGGGCGGCGGGAAGGGCGGTTTCCTTCCTTCACGGTGGGAGGAAGAGGAGGATAGGGGGCGGCGACTAGGGGCGCTGCATCGCCGCCAGCACGGCGCGGGCGGCGCGCTCGGTCTCGTTCAGCGGCTCATAGATCCAGGGGATCAGCGTCCCGTCGAAGGGGCGGGCGGCGCCGCGGGCCTGAAGGTCGGCGTGCAGACGGGCGAACTTGCCCGGCGCCTTTTTCGCGACCATCGGCAGGATGTGGACCGGCTTGCCGGTCGAGGCGGCCTCGGCGGCCATGTTGGCGCTGTCCTCGGTGACGAGGATGTGGTCGGCGCCGTCCAGCATGGCGAACAGGGGGTTGTCGCCCTCGCCGTCCCAGATCCAGCCGGGCAGGGCTGACAGGCGCGCTGTCATCGCGGCCCTGGCCGCCTGCGGCGTGCGGCGCGAATAGGTCAGCAGCAGGGCGCCGTTCGCGGCGACGACGGCCTCGGCGATCCGGTCGGCCAGGTCGGCGGCGTGGGCGGGCGGCAGGTCGAAGGCGGCCGAGGCGCCGCCGACCATCACCGCCACGCGCGGATGGGGCAGGGGGGCGATGCGCGCGGCGAAGGCGGACGCGGCCTCGACCAGTCTTTCGCGGGTGATGCGGTGGGGGCTGCCGGTGATCGACAGGACGTTGGGGCCGCTGAGGCCGTCATGGGCGGGGGCGACGATCAGGTCGTAGCGGTCGTTGCGCCAGCGCGGGTCCTGGGTCTGGACCACGAAGGTCCTGCCGCCGCTCCAGTCGCGCACGCGCGCCGACAGGGGCAGGCTGGCGCGGCCCGTGGCGATCCACAGGTCAGGCCATTCGGCGACGCGGCGCGGATCGAACGAACCCGGCGCCAGCATGGCGGGGGCCTTCAGGCCGGAGGGCCAGCGGTCGAAGGCGGGGCGCCAGCGCACCGTCTTCACGGCGATCTCGGCGGGGGTCAGGCGGGCGACGGCCTCGGCCAGACCCAGGGCCTGGTTCTGGATGCCGGTGCGGCCGTCGGACACGACCCAGATGGAAAGAGGGCGCGCGGCCATGCCGCGCGCCCTGCCTTCAGCCTCGATGTCGGCGGGTGTTATTTCCACTCGACCTTGAGGATTTCATAGGCCTTCACGCCGCCGGGCGTGTTGACCTCGACCACGTCGCCGACCTCCTTCGAGATCAGGGCGCGGGCGATCGGCGAGGCGATGGAGATCTTGCCCAGCTTCACGTCGGCCTCGTGTTCGCCGACGATCTGATAGACGCCTTCTTCCTCGGTGTCCTCATCCACGAAGGTGACGGTGGCGCCGAACTTGACCTGGCTGCCGGACAGTTTGGACACGTCGATCACCTGGGCGCGCGACAGCTTGTCCTCGATCTCGGCGATGGAGCCTTCGATCCAGCCCTGGCGCTCCTTGGCGGCGTGGTATTCGGCGTTTTCAGACAGATCGCCATGCTCGCGGGCTTCCGCGATGGCGGCGATCACGCTGGGTCGTTCCACCGACTTCAATTGCTTGAGTTGATCGTCGAGGGCCCGATAGCCCTCGGCCGTCATCGGCACTTTTTCCATTGTGTCGTGAGTTTCTTGCTACGCCCGAAGACAGGTGAAAGACGTTCCGGTACCGCTGCGGCCACGGGGGCGTTGCGTGACCGGGCAAGGAAGTTAGGGCGCCCGACGGACAAACTCAAGACGGCCCCCCGTCGCCGCGAGCCGGGACGGCGGGGCGCGGCGCGAATTCAGCGCTTCTTCAAGGCCTTGTGGTGCGGACGGGAGGCGCGGACGCCCGGCGATCCCGGCTGAACGCGCGGCGCAGGGCGGTCCAGGCGATGAAGCCCAGCGCCGCCACGGCCAGGAGCATGAAGACGCCCGACACGATCGCCACCCCGGCGGCGATGAAGGCGATGACGAGACAGACGGCCGCGGACAGGGCGGCGATCACCTGAAGAATGGACAGACGCATGAAGGCGTTAACGCCGCGAGGTCGCCGGGGTTTCGTCGATCCGTTCCAGGATTTCAGCGATTGCGGCGGCTCCAGCGATGACGGCCGCGGGACGCCTTGACCGCCGGCCGCGCGCGGACCTCGCCGCGAGCGGCGGGGCGGATCGGCGCGCGACGGCCCTTCCACAGCCGCCAGGCCAGGGTCGCCAGGGCGATCTTGCCCGCGTGGCGCGCCGCCAGGCCGCGGCCTCGCCGCGACAGAAGCAGGCCGCCCAGCAGGGTGGAAAGGCTGTACAAGGACATGAAGAGCGTCTCCTCGGGGGTTTGACGCCCCATGAAACGGTCGGGACGCCTCCCGGTTCAGCCCTGCCTTCAGATCGGCTATCGCCGGGGCATCAGAGCCTCGGCGGCCAGGACCGAGCCTTCGACGCCCAGGGTGACGGCCGGCTCGGGCGTGATGCGGAACAGGCCGGAGTGGTGGCCGGGGGCGCGGTCCACCTGATCGGCCGGGGTGCCGCCGACGCTGAAGTAGACCCCCTTCACCCCGCTCTCGGGGGTGACGAAATAGGCGAAGTCCTCGGCGCCCATGCCGCCGCGCGGCTTGTCGATCAGCACGTCCTCGCCCAGCCCCGCCGTCAGGGCGGCGCGCACGCGGGCGGCGGTCTCGGCGTCGTTGATGGTCGGCGGGGTGTTTTCCAGCTTTGAGCGCACGACGGTCGGCAGCCTGTCGTCCGGCACGCCCAGGGCCAGGGCCGTGTTCCGGGCGATGCGGTCGATGCCGTCCAGCAGTTGGGCGCGCACCTCGGGGCTGTCGGCGCGGACGGTCAGTTGCAGGTCCACGCGGTCGGAGATGATGTTGTGCTTGATGCCGCCCTTGATGGCGCCGACCGTGACCACGGCGCCCTCCAGCGGATTGGTCTCGCGGCTGCGCAGGGACTGCAGCGCCACTACGATGTGCGAGGCGACCAGGATGGGATCGACCCCCATGTGCGGCGAGGCGCCGTGCGTGCCGACGCCGTGGACGGCGATGTCCACGCTGTCCGAGCTGGAGGAGGTGATGCCTAGCGGCGCCTCGATCCTGCCCGTCGGGGTGTCGGCCGAGACGTGGAAGGCCAGGGCGT
>JAFKFS010000157.1 GCA_017308115.1 Bordetella sp. | reverse complement strand
AGGCGTGGAGATGATCATGCCGGGCGACAACGCCGAGCTGGACGTCGAGCTGATCACGCCGATCGCGATGGAAGAGAAGCTGCGCTTCGCCATCCGCGAAGGCGGCCGCACGGTCGGCGCCGGCGTCGTGGCCAAGATCGTCGAGTAATAGACGATCCCCGCCACGCGAGACTGAAGTCTAGGCGGGAGCCTCCGCTCCCGCCGGGGCCTAAGATCGTCGAGACATCGACGGGCGGCCTCGAGGCCGCACAGTAAGAGTAGCGTAAGCGTAACAGAGCGGCCCCCGGAGCGATCCGGGGGCCGTTTTGCTTTGGATCAAAGCGATGCGCCTGAGCGGCCTCAGACGAGACGGTTAAGGTTTCGGAAGCGATGAGGGGCGCATGAGACGTCCTTGAAAGGACCCAGTCATGACTGATGTCGACTGGCCCCGCCGCGCCGGCCTTTCCGCCGCGCTCGACGAGGCCGCGATCGTGGCGATCACGGATCGCGCCGGCCGCATTCTGTACTGCAACGACAAGTTCGAGGCGGTCAGCGGCTATACGCGGGAGGAATTGATCGGCCAGACGCACAGGCTGGTGAACTCGGGCGTTCACACGCGCGGATATTTCCGCGACCTGTACCGCACCATCGCGCGGGGCCAGGTGTGGCGCGGCACGATCCAGAATCGGACCAAGTCCGGCGAACCCTATTGGGTCGACACCACGATCGTGCCGAACCTGGGCGCGGACGGGCGGCCCGAGACCTATACCGCCATCCGGTTCGAGGTGTCGGATCACGTCCGCGCGCTGAAGGCCCTGGAGCTGGCGGAGGCGGACGCCCGGCAGGCGGCCGAGGTGCGCGACCGCTTCTTCGCCAACGTCAGCCATGAGGTCCGCACGCCGCTGAACGCCGTGCTGGGCCTGGCGTCGGCCCTGGCGCACACCACCCTGACGCCGCGTCAGGCCGAGATGCTCAACCTCATCACCGGGGCGGGCGATTCCCTGCGGCGGGTGCTGGACGACATGCTGGACCTGTCGAAGATGCAGGCGGGCCAGTTCAGCCTGTCGCCCGCGCCCTTCGATCTCAGGCGGGACATCGAGGCCGTGGTGGAGATACGCCGCGCCGTCGCCGAGGATAAGGGGCTGACGCTCGACCTGGCCTTCACGCCGGACGCTCAGGGCGAGGTGATCGGCGATGGAGTCCGCATCACACAGATCGTCTCCAACCTCGTCTCCAACGCCGTGAAGTTCACGACCGAAGGGGGCGTCTGCGTCCACGTCGACCTTCTTCCTGAGGGCGAGCAGGAGCGCCTGGTCATCGAGGTGCGCGATACGGGAATCGGCTTCGACGCCGAGGCGGCCCAGCGCCTGTTCCGGCCCTTCGTTCAGGCGGACGACGCCATTTCGCGCCAGTTCGGCGGCACGGGCCTGGGCCTTTCCATCTGCAAGTCGCTGACGGAGCTGATGGGCGGGACGATCGCCGCCGAATCGGTCCCGGGCGAGGGCAGCCTGTTCCGCGTGACCCTGCCGATCCGGCGGGCGGCTTCGGCTTTGGCCCCGGCTCCGGACAAGACGGACCCGCCTTCCGCGCCGGACGCGGAGCAAGGGGCGCGTGTGCGCATCCTCGTCGTCGAGGATCACCCGGCGAACCAGATGGTCGTGCGCCGCCTGCTGGAGCCTCTGGGTTTCGAGATCGTGGTCGCCGACAACGGCCTGGAGGGCGTGCTGCGCTTCCAGGAGCAGCGGTTCGACCTGGTGCTGATGGACATGCAGATGCCGGTCATGGACGGACTGGACGCCATGCGCCGCATCCGTGACGACGAGGCGCGTCTGGGCGCGGCGCGCACCCCCATCGTCATGCTGACCGCCAACACGACCGAAGCGCACCATCTGAAGGCGGTCCAGGCGGGCGCCGATCATCTGGTCTCCAAGCCCGTCACCCTGAAAATCCTGCTGCAGGGCATGGAGCAGGGCGCGGCCGCCGCCGCCGAATGGGCGAATGCGAGCATGTCTTCGGCCGCGTGACCGGGGAGCCGCGCCGGGCGGGCGAACGGGCGCGGAATGAGCCGGCGGCGGCGGCTTCTGCGGCGCCTGGAGGCCGGCCGCATGGCTGAACGCCGCAGTTTCGACAAGAAAGCTGGCGCAGGCGCGGCTTCGCCTTTACTATCGTCGGGCGGACGCCGGTAGTCGCGCCGCGTCAGGGCTTCTCCCTTTTCGATGTTGACCATCGCTATCGCCGTCGTGCTGCTGCTTGTGGTGCTGAACGGTCTTTTCGCCATGACCGAGCTCGCGGTCGTGTCTTCGCGCAAATCCAAGCTGCAGAGCCGCGCCGAACGCGGCGATCGCGGCGCCCGCGCCGCCCTGAAGCTGGCCGAGGAGCCGACCCAGTTCCTTTCGGCCGTTCAGGTGGGCATCACCCTGATCGGCATTCTGGCGGGCGCCTATGGTCAGGCCGCCATCGCGGGCGAGTTGGACGACATCCTGACGGCGAACCTGCCGGCCATTGCCCCCTATTCGCAGATCATCGCCACGGGCGTGGTCGTGGTGCTGATCACCTACGTCTCACTGATCGTGGGCGAGCTGGTGCCCAAGCGCCTGGCCCTGATCTTCCCTGAGACCATCGCGGCGAAGATGGCGGGTCCGATCTCGACCTTGGCCCTGGTCATGAAGCCCTTCGTCCTGCTGCTGACGGCTTCGACCTCGGGCATCCTCAAGCTGCTGGGCGTCAAGGATCGCGACGGTTCGGACGTCACCCAGGAAGAGGTGGAGAGCATCCTGGCCGAAGGCACGTCCGCGGGCCTGATCGAGCCGGAAGAGCAGGAGATGATCGAAGAGATCCTGCGTCTGGGCGACCGGGCGGTGCGCGTGGCCATGACGCCCCGCCACGAGGTCCACTGGATCGCCCTGGACGATTCCGAAGAAATCCTGCGCGAGGAAATCCGCACCTGTCCCTATTCCCGCATCGTGGTGGCGCGCGAGAACGACGTCGATAATCCGCTGGGCGTGGTCCACAAGAAGGACCTGCTGGACAGCCTGCTCGACAACGGCGAGTTCAACATCGAGAAGCTGGTGGCCGAGCCCGCCTTCATCCCGCAGTCGACCTCGGTCCTGAAGGCCCTTGAGATCCTGAAGGGATCGAAGGTCCACATGGCCTTCGTGGTCGATGAGTACGGCGCCTTCGAGGGCGTGGTCACGGCCACCGACCTGCTGGAGATGATCGCCGGCGACTTCAATGAAAGCCACGACGAGGTCGAGACGGCGATCCGCAAGCGGGACGACGGCACCTGGGCGGTCGATGGTCAGATCGATCTGGATGAGTTGGGCGAAGCCCTGGGCGAGGACTTCGGCGAGCACGAAGGCTTCCACACGGTGGCGGGCTTGGTGCTGCACCATCTGTCGCGCGTGCCGAGCGAGGGCGACATGCTTCAGCTGGGGCGGTTCGAGGTCGAGGTTCTCGACATGGACGACCGGCGCATCGACAAGCTGCTGTTCCGTCAGGTCGTCAAGGGCGGAGAGACCGACGCCGCCTGACGCGGCGACATCGGTCTTTCAGGATCAGGCGAAATTCAGGGCCTGGACCATGGCGACCCGATAGGGGCGCATGGGGCCGCCGGGCTCGGCCAGGGAGACGTACTCTCCCGGCACGAAGCGTTCGCTTTCGAGGCGGAAGCCCGTGGCGTCGGCGTCTTCGCCGGGGAAGTCCATCACCCAGCGGCCGTCCGCGTCCCGGGTCAGTCGGCCGACCGCCAGGGTCTCCCCGGCGCGGAAGCGGCGGACGCGCGTGCGTTCCGGCGCGGCGAGCAGGGCAGAGGCGTCCAGCCGCGATTCCGGGTCCAGGGTGATGACGAGGTCATAGCCGTCGCCCGGATCGCCGTGCGGGGCGTCGGCCTCGCGGGCCAGCTCCAGCCGGATGTGGTGCAGCATCATGATCAGCGGGCCTTGGCGTCGGCCAGATTGCTGCTGATCACGCCATAGGCCATGGCGACCATGAAGGTGGCGAAGAAGGCGCAGATGGCGGCGACGGGCAGGATGATGTCTGAGGGCATGGCTTTTCTCCTATGCCGCCAGCAGAACGCATCGCCTCTCCCGGCGCCTTGATGGAGATCAAAGGTTCGCCCGCTCAGGCGTCGGCGCGTCCGGGGGCGACGACGCCCCGCACATGGCCGTCCGGCCCCACGCCGTTCACGGTCAGGATCCGGTCGCACAGGGCCAGCGGCGCCGGCCGATGACTGACCAGGATCAGCCCCTGGCCGGTGCGCTGAAGCCGCGCGGCCAGACGTTCCAGCACCAGGGCTTCGGTGGCGGCGTCCAGACCCTCGGTCGGCTCGTCCAGCACCAGCCAGGGCGCGGGGCGCAGATAGGCGCGCGCCAGGCCCAGGCGTCGTTGTTCGCCGCCGGACAACCGGGCGCCGTTCTCGCCCAGGGCGACGTCCAGGCGGCCGGGCGCGGCGCGGACGCGCTCCGCGAGCCCGGCGTCCTCAAGCGCGCCCCATAGCGTCTCCTCATCGGCGGAGGGCGCGGCCAGACGCAGGTTCTCGCGCACGGTTCCGGCCATCAGCACCGCCTGCTGCGGCGCATAGGCGAACAGGGGACGAACGGCGTCGGGCGGCAGGGTCTCCAGCGGCAGGTCCGCGCCGTCGGCGGGGGTGAAGGCGATTTCGCCCGGCGCGGGGGAGCGCAGGCCCATCATCCGCTCAATCAGGGTGGTCTTTCCCGCGCCCGAGCGGCCGACGACGGCCAGACGTTGAGGCGTGGCCAGGCGCAGGCCCAGCGTCGACAGATGCAGGCCGGACGGCGCCGGAGGGGGTGTTTGCGCCGGAGCCTCGCCGTCCAGAAGTTCGCCCAGGCGCTGGACGGCGACCGCGACGGCGCCGTTCTGGCGCGCGGCGGCCAGCAGATTGCCCGCGCTCTCCACCGTGGCGACGGCGGCCAGCATGGCCAGGGCCGTCAGGGCCGGGGAGGCGGCCCCGGCGGCCAGCGCCGCGCCCGCGACGCCCACCGCCATGGCCAGGGTCTGGCCGGCCATCAGCCAGCCTCCGGCGCGGGCCATGGCCTCGGCGGCGGTCTCGACGCCCCGGCCCTGACGGGCCAGACGCTCGACAGCCCAGTCCTTCACGCCATAGGCCTGAATCTCGGGGGCGGCGGCGGCCATGGCGGCGAAGTCGGTCTTGAAGTCGCCCATGGCCTGCTGCAGGCGACGGCCGGCGGGCTCGGCCAGGCGGCGGCCGATGGCGACGCCCAGGATCACGCTGACGACGGCGGCCAGGGCGACGGCGACAGCGGCGCGCCATCCCGCCAGCGAGGCCATCGCCATGCCCGTCGCCAGGCCCGCGCCTGCGCTCCACGGCGCGGACAGGCGCACGAAGCGGTCCTGAACGGCGTCCACGTCCTGCACCAGCCGGGCCGAGGCCTCGCCGCCCGCCAGGGACAGGGCGCGCGCCGTCGGGCCGCGCGCCAGGCCCTCGAACAGTTGGGGACGCAGGGCGGCCAGCGCCTTCAGCGCCGCGTCGTGGCCGGTGACGCGCTCTCCATAGCGGGAGGCGGTGCGGACGATGGCCAGGAAGCGGATGACCGCGCTGGGGACCAGATAGTTGAACACATGGGCTGCGGCCGGTCCGGCGGCGCCGGCCAGGGCGGCGGCGGTGATGAACCAGCCCGATACGCCCAGCAGGGCCACGGCGCCGGCCGACACCAGCGCCCCCGTGACAGAGGCGGCCAGCAGGCGCGGGAACTGGGCGCGCTCCTGGGCGCGGATCATCGCCTTGAGGCGGAGGACGCCGGGGGAGGTCTGGGGCTTCACAGGCGCACCACCACATCGGCCAGTTCGGCCACGGCGTCGGAATGGGTCGCGATCAGGGTCGTGCGCCCGCGCGTCGCCTCGCGGATGAGCGGCAGCAGGGCGGCCTCGGCCTCGGCGTCCAGATTGGCCGTCGGCTCGTCCAGAAGCAGCAGGGGCGCGGGCTTGAGGAAGGCGCGGGCCAGACCCAGCCGCCGCCGCTCGCCGCCCGACAGGCCGCCGCCGCGCTCGTCGATCCGACGGTCCAGAGCGCCGCCCAGGCCCGCCCGGCGCGCGGCCTGTTCGATCGCCTCGGCCGAGGCGTCGCGTCGGGCCAGGGCGATGTTCTCGGCCAGGGTTCCCCGGATCACGACCGGCTGCTGGCCCGCCCAGGCGATCCAGGCGGTCAGGTCGGGGGCGCCGGACAGGCGCGCGTCGCCCACGGCGACCTCGCCGCCCGACAGGGGCGCAAGGCCCAGGAAGAGGTTGAGCAGGCTGGTCTTGCCCGAGCCGCTGAGGCCGGTCAGGGCGACGATGGACCCCGGTTCGACCGCAAGGTTGAAACCGCTGACGACCGGCGCGCCGTCATAGGCGATCGTCACCTCGTCGAAACGCACGCCGGGCGCCGAGGCCGGCAGGGGCGGGCGGGCGCGCGGGGGCGGCTCGGCGGGCAGAAGGCGGCCGAGGCTGGGCGCGGCGGCCTCGGCCGCCTGACGGTCGTGATAGGCGGCGGCGAGGCGGCGCATGGGCTGATAGACCTCGGGCGCCAGGGCCAGGACGAAGAAGGCCTGAGTCAGGCTCAGTTCGTCCGGCGCCGGGAAGGGCAGCAGTTTCAGCAGGTTGAAGCCGCAGTAGACGGCGACCAGGGCCACGGCCAGGGCCGAGAAGAACTCCAGCACCGCCGAAGACAGGAAGGCCACCTTCAGCACCTTGCCGGTGCGCCGGGCCAGGTCGTCCGAGGCGCGGGCGATGACGCGGGTCTGCTGCGTCTCGGCCTGGAAGGACAGGATGGCGGGCAGGGCGCGCACCCGGTCCAGGAACAGGCCCGACAGCCGTTCCAGCGCCTGGAACTGACGGCGGCTCTCGGCGCCGGCCGCCATGCCGGTCAGGGCCATGCCCAGCACGAAGGGCAGCAGGGTGAAGATCAGGATTCCGGCGGTGAAGGGGCTGACCACGCCCGCCGCCGCGATCAGGATCAGCGGCGAGACGGCGGCCGCCGTGCGGGCGGGCGCGAAGCGGGCGACATGGCCGTCCAGGGCCTCGACGCCTTCGGCGACGGCGGTCATGGCCTCGGCGTCGGACAGGCGGCGCGAGACGGCGCCCGCCAGGGCGCGTCGGCGCAGGCCGCCCTTGGCCGCCCGCGCGGCGCGGGTGTTGAGGAAGACGGCGCCCTGGCCGAGCGCGGCGCGCGCGATCAGGGCGATGACCGCCAGAGTCAGGCCGGGAACAGCCTCGGACAATCCGCGCGGCAGGGCGCCGACGGCCAGGGCCAGGCCGGCGGCGAATCCAATGGCGGGGAGGGTGTCGGCGATCACCAGGGCGCCGCCCAGGCCCATCGGTCGACGCCAGGGCGCCAGGGCGCCTTTCAGCCAGGTCGCCGCCTCCGCCGCTTCGGCGATTCGCGGGCGATTCGCCTCCTGGGGGTCGACCGGCTGGGCCGTCATCGCGTCTCCTGATGCGTCATTCTGGAAATATGGGCTGGATCCGGCCTCATCCGACATGATCGCCCATGACGGGGCATCGGGCAAAAAGCCTATGTGTCGAAAGGTCTTTGGACAAAACGCCCTCTATTTCAAGGGCGGGCGGAGGGCTTTGATCAGGATCAAGGCGCGCCAAAAGGCGGCGTCTTAGGTTAGAGTAGAACGCCGGTCGATGGGGGCTGGCGGTCAGGAGCCTGAATGATGATCGACCTGGCGGTCGTAGACCTCTCGCGCCTTCAGTTCGCACTGACGGCGCTATATCACTTTCTGTTCGTGCCCCTCACATTGGGCCTCTCCTTCATGCTGGTCATCATGGAGAGCATCTATGTGATGACCCGTCGGCCGATCTGGCGGACGATCACCCGGTTCTGGGGCGTGATCTTCGGCATCAACTTCGTGCTGGGCGTCGCCACCGGCCTGACGATGGAATTCCAGTTCGGCATGAACTGGAGCTACTATTCCCACTATGTCGGGGACATCTTCGGGGCGCCGCTGGCGATCGAGGGCCTGATGGCCTTCTTCCTGGAGGCGACCTTCGTCGGCCTGATGTTCTTCGGCTGGGACAAGCTGAAGCCGCACGCCCACCTGTTCGTCACCTTCATGGTCGCCCTGGGCACCAATCTGTCGGCCCTGTGGATTCTGGTCGCCAACGGCTGGATGCAGAATCCGGTCGGCGCGGCCTTCAATCCGGACACCATGCGCATGGAAGTCAGCGACTTCATGGCGGTGATCTTCAACCCGGTCGCCCAGGCCAAGTTCGTGCACACCGTGTCGGCCGGCTATGTCTGCGCCGCCGTGGTGGTGCTGGGCATCTCGGCCTTCTATCTGCTGAAGGGCAAGCACGTCGGCTTCGCCAAGCGGTCGATGACCGTCGCGGCGGCGTTCGGCCTGCTGTCCTCGCTGTCGGTGGTCGTGCTGGGCGATGAGTCGGGCTACGCCCTGACCGACAACCAGAAGATGAAGCTGGCGGCCCTGGAAGCCATGTGGCGCACCGAGGAGGCTCCGGCCGGCCTGACCCTGTTCGGCCTGCCCAGCCTGCAGGACCGTCAGACGCACATGGAGATCAAGGTGCCCTATGTCCTGGGCCTGATCTCGACGCGCAGCGTGGACAAGCCCGTCGAGGGCATCCTGGAGCTGGTCGCCGTCGCAGAGGACCGCATCGAACGCGGCGTCGTCGCCTATGACGCCCTGGAGAAGGTCAAGGCCGATCCCACCGACATGGCCGCCCGCGGCCAGTTCGAGACCGTCCGCAACGACCTGGGCTACGGCCTGCTGCTGAAGCGTTACGTCGAGGATCCGCGCACGGCCACGCCCCAGCAGATCCAGCAGGCGGCCTGGTCGACGGTTCCGAACGTGCCGCTGATGTTCTGGGTCTTCCGGTTCATGGCGGGCATCGGCTTCCTGATGATCGGCCTGTTCGCCACGGCCTTCGTCCTGTGCACCCTGCGCAAGCACGAGACGAAGTGGTTTCTGCGCCTGGCCGTCCTGGCCATCCCGCTGCCGTGGATCGCCATCGAGGCGGGCTGGCTGCTGGCTGAGGTGGGGCGTCAGCCCTGGGCCGTGGAAGGCGTCCTGCCGACCTTCCTGGGCGCGTCCAGCCTGACGGTGGCGCATCTGTGGACCACCATCGTCTGCTTCACCCTGCTGTACGGCGCCTTGGCGGTGGTCGAGGTCGGCCTGATCCTGCGCGCGGTCAAGAAGGGGCCGTTCGCCGAACAGGAAGCCAGCGAAGAAGACGCCCGCATGGAAGGCGAGCCCGCGGTCGCCTGACCCGGTCGTTGAAGGAAAAGAGAGATGGAACTTCCCCTCGACTACACCACCCTCCGCCTGATCTGGTGGGGACTGCTGGGCGTGCTGCTGATCGGCTTCGCCCTGACGGACGGGTTCGACATGGGCGTCGGCGCCCTGCTGCCTGTCGTCGCCAAGACGGACGAAGAGCGCCGCATGGTGATCAACACCATCGGCGCGACCTGGGAAGGCAACCAGGTCTGGTTCATCGTCGGCGGCGCGGCGATCTTCGCCGCCTGGCCCCAGGTCTACGCCGTCAGCTTCTCGGGCTTCTACCTGGCGATGTTCCTGGTGCTGGCCGCGCTGATATTGCGGCCGGTGTCGTTCAAATATCGTTCGAAGCGGCCTGAGGCGCGCTGGCGCTCCATGTGGGACTGGGGGCTGTTCATCGGCAGCTTCGTGCCGGCCCTGGTCTTCGGCGTGGCGGTCGGCAACGTCCTTTCGGGCGCGCCTTTCCGCCTGACCAGCGACCTGCGCAGCTTCTACGAGGGCAGCCTGCTGGGCCTGTTCACGCCCTTCACCCTGATCTGCGGCCTGCTGTCGGTGTCCATGCTGGTCCTGCACGGCGCGGCCTGGCTGGCGATCAAGGGCGAAGAAGGTCCGGTGCTGAAACGCGCCCGCGCCGTCGGCACTGTCGCCGGTGCGGCCAGTCTGGTGCTGTTCGCCATTGGCGGCGCCATGGTCGCCTTCGGGGACATGGGCTTCCGCATCACCGGCGTGCTGGACACGGCGGCCGCCTCCAACCCGCTGCGTACGGCGGTCGAGGCCGCGCCCGGCGCCTGGCTGGACAACTACGGCCGCTATCCGTGGATGATCATCGCCCCGGTACTGGGCTTCGCCGGCGCCGTGGTCGGACTGCTGGGCATGTGGTGCAAGTCGGCGGCCCTGGCTTTCGGCGGCTCCTCGGCTTCGGCGGTCGGGATCATCTCGACGGTCGGCCTGTCGATGTTCCCCTTCATCCTGCCTAGCTCGATCCACGCCCAGTCCAGCCTGACGGTTTGGAATGCGTCGTCCAGCCACACGACCCTGTTCATCATGCTGGCCGTGGTCATCGTCTTCATGCCGATCGTGCTGCTCTACACCGCCTGGGTCTACAAGGTGCTGTGGGGCCGCTCGACGATGGATGCGCTGAAGACCAATCCCGACCTCTACTGATCCCGCGAAAGGAGATCATCCCATGTGGTATTTCGCCTGGATCCTGGGCCTCGGCCTGGCGGTGGCCTTCGGCGTTCTGAACGGCCTGTGGCACGAGTTCCGTCTGTTCGACGAAGGCGACGAGGGTCACTCGGAACCCTGACTCCCGTCCTCTTGCGAATGGAACGAAAGATCCCCTTCGGCGCATGCCGGAGGGGATTTTTCTTGGACGGAAACGGACGAAATATCCGTGGCTTGCGATGGATCAAGGCGGGGCTGAGAGGGCGGGCGCAAGGTCGCGAAGACATCGAAGCCGGGCCCTCTCCCGACCCGGCGAATGTCGGGGATCAAACCGATGAAAACCGCCGCCGCCCTTATCGCCTCCGTCAGTCTGCTGGCCGTCGCCGGCGCCGCCTCCGCCCAGAGCACGGGTGTTGCGGGCGTCGCGCCGGAACCGGTGGGCAAGGGCTCACTGATCGTCACCGCCCGCATGACGGGCGTCCTGCCCCAGGCCGACGACGCCATCGTCACCGCCGCCGGGGCCGACAGCGGCCTGAAGGTCGATGTTGGCGACGACTGGATGCCGACGCTGGGCTTCACCTATTTCGTCGCCGACCACTGGGCCGTCGAGGCCATCCTGGGCGCGACCCAGCATGAGGTCCGCGCCCAGGGCGGGACGACCGACGTGGCCGTGCATGAGACCTGGGTGCTGCCGCCGGTGGTGACGCTGCAATACCGGCCGACGCCGAACGCCACGGTCAGCCCCTATGTCGGCGCGGGCGTCAGCTACATGGCCTTCTTCAGCGGCAAGGATAAGAACGGCTTCGAGGTCGATCTCGACGACGGCTTCGGCATGGCCCTTCAGGCCGGGGCGGACTGGAACATCTCCGGCCCCTGGACCCTGAACCTGGACGCCAAGAAGGTGTGGTTCGACACGGACGCCAAGATCAACGGCGGGGCGCTGAAGAGCAGCGTCAGCCTGGACCCGTGGGTCGTGTCGGTGGGCGTCGGCCGCAAGTTCTGAGCCGATGCAGGGAAGGGGCGCGGACCGTCAGGCCGCGCCCCTACGTCTGTTTTCAGGAACTGAAGTCAGCCGGCGCCTTCGCCCAGGGCCTTGAGCGCGGCCGGGTCGGGCAGGGCGACGTCGTTGCCCGGCAGCAACTGGATCAGGCCCGAGGTCTTGAACTGGGTGAAGACCCGGCTGACCGTCTCGATCGTCAGGCCCAGGTAGTCGGCGATGTCCAGCCGCGTCATCGGCAGGTGGACCTGGCCTCGCGCACCGCCCAGCTGCACCTGTCGGTCGGACAGGCGGCTCAGGAAGCTGGCCAGGCGTTCGCGCGCCGTCTTGCGGCCCAGAAGGACGATCTGTTCCTGCGCCGCCATCAACTCGTCCCCGGCCAGGGCCACCAGGCGGTGCTCCAGGGCGGGCAGGGCGTTCAGAAGCTGGTCGAAGTCGCCGCGCCGGAAGCGGCAGGCGTTCACCGGGGTCAGGGCCTCGGCCGTGAAACTGGAGGCGCCGCGCACGCCCAGGCCCAGGAAGTCGCCCTGAAACAGGAAGCCGGTGATCTGGCGCCGTCCGTCGGGCAGCAGGCGATACAGCTTCACCGCTCCGTCCACGACGTTGAAGACATAGGGGTTCGGGTCGCCCTCATGGAACAGGGCCTGGCCCGGCTGGGCCGTGATGGTCTCGCTGGCGCAGGCCATGCTCTGCAGTTCGTGGCCCTTCAGATCGGCGCAGACGCCCAGCGGCCGAGCGCCGCAGTTGGCGCAAGGGTTGACGTCCTCCAGACGCACCTCATCGATTTGGGCCGGGGCCGCAGCGGTGTTCACGAACGTCGTCTCCTGGATGCCGGAGCACCTTAGGCGATCTGGGGCGAATTCCGAATAGGTCAGCCTGTCCTGGCCGATTCTTCCGACGCGCACCCCGGCGAGGGGGCTTCCTCGGCGTAGCGCAGCCGCGCGCCCAGCCGCGTCGCGAGCGCGGTCATCTCGACGGCCAGACTCTGCCGCACCAGAGGGCGCACGCCCATCTCCCGCACCACGAAGGGCCCGGCCCACAGCGTTTCGCCGTACTCCAGGTCGGGCTGGCGCCACCAGCTGACGAAGCCCAGCACCCCGCCGCGCCGATTGCGCGCGCTGAGGATGCCCCGGTTTTCCGGCGCCGCGCGCCAGGCCGACAGGAAAGCGTCCCACTGGGCGGGCTCCAGACTGGGCCGCCACAGCCGCGCCAGGGCGAAGGCGGCCGGCGCCTCGACTTCGCTGAGGGGGGCCACCTCCAGGCGAGGCGCATCGGAGACGAAGCGGGACTCTGTCATGACGACATTGGAACCCAGGCGGCGTCTAGTCGCCTTGATCTGAGTCAAGGCTGCGTCGAAGCTGTCGCCCCAGTCTGTCCTCGTCATCCTCTGGAGAATCGCCATGAGTTCGACCTCGCGCATCACCCCGATCCATGGCGGCGCGGTCACCGCCATTCTCAAGCTGCTGGACAGTCAGAAGCTGATGACCGTGGCCGTGAACCGGGCCGACGGCCGGCCGCAGGCGGCGACGCTGGGCTATCTGAACGACGGGCTGAACCTCTATTTCGTCACCGCCCGCGATAGCGAGAAGCTGAAGAACCTGACCGCCGACCCGCGCGTCGGCGTGGCCGTGCGGGGCGTGGGACAGGAGGGTGAGGCGGTCGGCGTCTCCATTGACGGCCGCGCCGAGGAGGTGACGGACGGCGATGAGGTGAAACGGCTGAACGACCTGATCATCGCCCGCTCGCCGGACATCAGCCCCTGGGCCCCGGGCGGCGACGCCGTGGCGGTGGTCAAGGTGATTCCCGAGGAGATCGAGGCCGTCGCCGTCATCGCCGGCCGCAGCCGGGCGCAGACCTTCTCGGTCGGCGATTCCGACGCCGTGGTGAAAGGGCTGAGCTATGAGCCCAGCGCGGTGGCGCGGCTGTTCTGAGGAAAATCCGCGGCTTCGCGCGACTGCGGCGCAGATGGGCCTTGAAATGGCCGAGGCCCTCGGGCATACGCCCCCCTCTGGCGAGGGTCGCGCCGTTGGGTGAATATCCACGGCGCGCTGATCTTTGTCCGGGACACTAGGAGTGTAGCTCAGCTGGTAGAGCATCGGTCTCCAAAACCGAGGGCCGGGGGTTCGAGTCCCTCCACTCCTGCCATTCCCCCTGTTGCGATCGCCTGGGACTTCCCATGTGGGGCAGCAGGATCCAGAGGTTGAAGAGACGTCAAATGGCCAAGGCGAAGACCCCGGGCGGCCGCCGCACCACGGGCACCAAGACCGCAGCAGCCGCGCAAGGCGCTGCGACCGTGGCCGTCGACGCGCCCGCGCCGAAGAAGAAGACGTCCATCCCGCAGTTCATCAGCGAGGTCCGCGCCGAGGCCCGCAAGATCGTGTGGCCCAGCCGCAAGGAGACCTGGATCACCTCGGTGATGGTCTTCATCATGGTGCTGATCGCTTCGGCCTTCTTCTGGATCGTGGACACGGGTCTCGGCTTCGCGTCCCGCATCATCCTCAGCCTTGGCCAATAAAGGAGCCGCGCACATGACCGATGCAGCGCCCAAGCCGGCGGCCAATCCCCGCCACAAGTGGTACATCGTCCACGCCTATTCGAACTTCGAGAAGAAGGTCGCCGAACAACTGCGCGAGCAGGCCAGGCAGCAGGGCCTGGAGGACGCCTTCTCCGAGATCCTGGTTCCGACCGAGGACGTCGTCGAAATCCGTCGCGGCAAGAAGGTCAACGCCGAGCGCAAATTCTTCCCGGGCTACGTCCTGGTGAAGATGGAGATGACCGACGAGGCCTATCACCTGGTCAAGAACACGCCGAAGGTCACGGGCTTCCTGGGCGCTGCGGGCGGCACCAAGCCGCTGCCGGTCTCGGAACGTGAAGTCCAGAACATCATCGGCCAGGTGGAAGAGGGCGTCGAGCGTCCCAAGCCCACCATCCGCTTCGACATCGGCGAGAACGTCAAGGTCACCGACGGTCCCTTCGCCAGCTTCGACGGTCAGGTCGAAAGCGTCGACGAGGAGAACGCCCGCCTGCGCGTGGCCGTCTCCATCTTCGGCCGCCCGACCCCGGTGGACCTGGAGTACAATCAGGTGGAGAAGATCAGCGCCTGATCGGCCTGACCTTCGGCCCGTTATGCAGCGGCGGCCCTCGGGCCGCCGTTTTGCGTTTCGACTGGTGTTTCCCTCTCCCGGCGGGAGAGGGGGCTCCCCATTTGCCTTCCGGCCCCCCGCCTGCTAAACGCGCGCCTTCGCTGGACGGCCCTCAAGCCGCCCGGCGTCAAATCCGTGGGAGGCAGCCATGCCAGACCACGGCTCACCGGCCCGGCGCCTCGTCGTCGGGTCATTCATAGGAGAGACCAATGGCCAAGAAGATTCTCGGCTATATCAAGCTGCAAGTGCCGGCCGGTTCGGCCACGCCTTCGCCCCCGATCGGCCCGGCTCTGGGTCAGCGCGGCGTGAACATCATGGGCTTCTGCAAGGAGTTC
>JAFKFS010000156.1 GCA_017308115.1 Bordetella sp. | reverse complement strand
GTCGCCGATGTTGCGGAAGCGGTGCGGCAGGACGCTGGGAAACAGATAGCCTTCGCCCGCCTTCAGCACCCGCGACTGGCCGTCGACGGTGACTTCCAGACGGCCGGAGATGATCATGCCGCCTTCCTCTCCCTCGTGGGACAGCATGACCCGGCCGCTGTCCGAGCCGGGCTGATAGGTCTCGTGCAGGATCTGCAGGCTGGAATCCTGGCTGGAGCCCAGCTGGCGGTAGGAGACTTCGCCGCGTGAAATGTCGGTCAGTTCGTCGTGGCGATAGAAGTATTTGGTCGGGGTCTCGAACTCCGAGCTGAAGAAGTCGCCCAGCGATATGCCCGCCGCGTCCAGCAGCCGTTTCAGCGAGCCGACGGAGGGGCTGGTGCGGCCGCTCTCGACCAGGCTGACGGTGCTGGACGGCACGCCGGCCTTGCGCGCCAGGGCGCGCTGCGACAGGCCCAGGCGATCCCGAAGGGCGCGCAGGCGCGGGCCGATGATGTTCTCTTCTTCCATGTCGCCACGCGCCATCCTGTCAGCTCCGCTTGCGGGTCAGCAGATCATAGGCCGCCCTAGCCATGACCTTGGCTGAGTTGGTCATGTCGTCGATGCCCACCCATTCGTCCGGCTGGTGCGCCAGATCCAGCACGCCGGGGCCGTAGGCGATGCAGTCCTTCAGCTTGCCGATACGGTCGATGTGCTTCTGGTCATAGGTGCCGGGCGAGCAGACGAACTGGGCCTTCTTGCCCAGCACCGTCTCGATGGCGGCGGCGGTCGTGCTGGCCACGGGGCCGTCGCGGTCGGCCATGCTGGGGGCCACCTGGAACAGGTCGCGCATCTCATAGCGGAAGCCGTGACGCTGGGCCGCCAGCCCGTCGAGGATGGCCTTCACCTCGCCCTTCACGTCCTCCAGCGTCTCCTCGATCAGGAAGCGGCGGTCGATGACCATACGGCTGGAATCGGCGACGCAGGGCGCGGGCAGGCCGTCGAAGCCCTCGGCCTGACCGCCGTGGATCGAATTGATGTTCATCGTCGACTGGCGGGCGCCCTCGGGCACCACCGGCATGTCGGAATGGCGGGCGGCCATGGCGGGATAGAGCTTGGACTCGAACTCCTGCATCACCGCGCCCATGTGGCGGATGGCGGAGTCGCCCAGGAAGGGCATAGAGCCGTGGGCGATGCGGCCCTTGGTCTCGATCTCGGCCCACCAGACGCCGCGATGGCCGATGCAGACCCGGTCCACGTTCAGCGGCTCGGGGATGATGACATGGTTGACGCGCGGCTCGGAGAACCAGCCGCGCTCGGCCAGATAGGCGACGCCGCCGTAGCCGCCGGACTCCTCGTCCACCGTGCCGGAGATTTCGAGCGCGCCGGGCAGGGGCAGGCCGGAATCGATCAGGGCCTCGACCGCGATGATGGAGGCGGCCAGCCCCCCCTTCATGTCGCAGGCGCCTCGGCCATAGACGCGGCCGTCCTTCACCTCGCCGCCGAAGGGATCGACGGTCCAGCCCGCGCCGACCTCGACCACGTCGATGTGGCTGTTGAAGTGGACGCAGGGGCCGGGCTCATAGCCTTCCCAGCGGGCGACGACGTTGGTGCGGGGGTACCGATCGCTGTCGCCCGGCGAGCCTTCGCCGCGCACATATTCGACGGTGAAGCCGCGCTTCTTCAGCCGTTCCCCGATGTATTCGGCGCAGGGGCGATAGGCCTCGCCCGGCGGGTTGATGGTGGGGAAGCGGATCAGGTCCTGCGTCAGGGCGACCAGGTCGTCGGTGCGGCCGTCGATCAGGTTCATGACGGTCTGCATTGTGGGGGCGCTCATCGGTTGATCCTCACTCGGCAGTCAAGGCGGCCAGAACCGCGTCGGTCATTTCAATGGTGGAGACGGCGGCGACGCCGGCGTGGGCGATGTCGGGGGTGCGCACGCCGCTGGACACGACCTGCCGGACGGCGCGTTCCAGCGCATCGGCCAGATCGGCGCGGTCGAACGACCAGCGCAGGCACAGGGCGAAGGACAGGATGGTCGCGATCGGGTTGGCGACGTCCTGGCCCGCGATATCGGGCGCCGAGCCGTGGATCGGCTCATACAGGCCCCGGCTGTTGCCGCCTTGCCCAAGGCCGGATAGCGACGCCGAGGGCAGCAGGCCCAGCGAGCCGGTCAGGGCCGCCGCAGCGTCCGACAGGATGTCGCCGAACAGATTGTCGGTCACGATGACGTCGAACTGGTCCGGGCGCCGGACCAGTTGCATGGCGCAGTTGTCGGCGTACATGTGCGACAGTTCCACATCGGGATAGTCGGCGGCGACCTCGGTCGCGACGGCCCGCCACAGGGCGCCGGTCTCCATGACATTGGCCTTGTCCACCGAGCAGACGCGGCGATTGCGGGTGCGGGCCAGTTCGAAGGCCGTGCGGCAGACGCGGGCGATTTCCGCCTCGGTATAGGCCTGGGTGTCATAGGCGCGGCGCTGGCCGTCTGCATCGACTTCGTTGGCGCGGGGCAGGCTGAAATAGACGCCCGCCGTCGCCTCGCGCACGATCAGGATGTCTAGGCCCCGGATTAGCTCGGGCTTCAGCGCCGAGGCGTCCAGCAGTTCGTCGAAACAGACGGCGGGGCGCAGGTTGGCGTAGAGGTCCAGCGCCTGACGCAGGCGCAGTATGCCCATCTCGGGCCGCTGGGCGCGGGGCAGATGGTCCCACTTCGGCCCGCCGACGGCGCCGAACAGGACGGCGTCCGACGCCAGCGCCTGCTCGACGACATCCTCGGCGATGGGCGCGCCCACGGCGTCGATGCTGGCGCCGCCCGCCAGCGCCTCGCTGAGCTCAATCCGCAGCCCGGCGTTGCGGGCCCAGTCGACGACGCGCAGGGTCTCGCGGATGATCTCCGGCCCGATGCCGTCGCCCGGCAGGACCAGTAGCTTGAACTCGCGGTCAGATGCAGCGGCCACCGTCGACCTCCAGCGCCACGCCCGTGATCATCGAGGCGTCGTCCGAACACAGGAAGGCGGCGGCGGCGCCCATGTCCTCGGGCGTCGAGAAGCGGCCGATGGGAATGGAGGCCAGGAACTTGGCCCGCACCTCGGGCGTGTCGGCGCCCATGAAGGTCTTGAGCAGGGGAGTGTCGCCCGCCACCGGGTTCAGGGCGTTCACCCGCACCTGGAAGGGCGCCAGTTCGACCGCCATGGCCCGCGTCGCCGTGATGACCCAGCCCTTGGAGGCGTTGTACCAGGTCAGGTTCGGGCGGGGGCTGACCCCGCCGGTCGAGGCGATGTTCAGGATGGCGCCGGACCCTTGCGCCTTCATCGCGGGGACGAAGGCCTTCGACATCAGATAGATGGAGCGCATGTTGACCGCGGCGATGCGGTCGAAGGCCTCGTCCGACAGTTCATCCAGCGGCTGGGGCGTGTGGCCGACCCCCGCATTGTTGACCACGATGTCGACGCCGCCCAGCAGGCGGTTCGCGGTCTCGGCCAGGGCGGCGACCTGCTCGGCGTTCGATACGTCGACGGCGACGCCCAGGTCCGCTTCGCCCCATTCAGCGGCCAGGGCGCGTGCCGCGTCGCCGTTCAGGTCGGCGACGATGACGCGGGCGCCTTCCTCGGCGAAGCGGCGCGCGATGCCGGCGCCGAAGCCGGAGGCCCCGCCCGTGACGATCGCTCGCTTGCCCTCCAGCCGCTTCGATCTGTTCCCCTCCAAGACGCCTGCTCCCTTGCGCTATCCGTGATGGGCCGCGACGGTCTTCAGGGTGGTGAAGGCGTAGAGCGCCTCGAACCCCTTTTCCCGGCCGTGGCCTGATTTTCCGACGCCGCCGAAGGGCAGTTCGACCCCGCCCGCCGCGCCGTAGTTGTTGATGAAGACCTGTCCGGCCCGCAGCCGTTTCGCCAGCCGCATCTGCCGCCCGCCGTCGGCGGTCCAGACGCCCGCGACGAGGCCGTAATCGGTGCCGTTGGCGATGGCCGCCGCCTCGTCTTCCGTCTCGAACGGGATGACGACGACGGCGGGGCCGAAGATTTCCTGCTGCGCCAGCGGGTGATCGGGCGCGACATTTGCGAACAGGGTCGGGGCGACATAGGCGCCGCCCGACGGCAGGTCAGACAGCGTCGCCTGCGCCACGATCAGTCCGTCGGCGCGGCCTTTCTCGATGAAGCCTTCGACCATGGCCTGCTGCTTTTTCGACACCAGAGGGCCGACGTCGCGGTCGTCCATGGCGGGGCCGACGGTCAGGGCGCCGAAGCGCTCGGCCATGCGGCGCACGACCTCCTCATAGACGCCGCGCTGGACCAGGACGCGCGATCCGGCCGAGCAGGTCTGGCCCGCGTTCTGGACGCCCGCGTTGACGAGGAAGGGCAGGGCCTTGTCCAGATCGGCGTCGTCGAACACCAGCTGGGGCGACTTGCCGCCCAGTTCCAGCGTCACCGGCACGGCGTTGAGCGCCGCCGCCTGCTGGATGGCCACGCCCACGCCGGTCGAGCCGGTGAAGGACAGGTGGTTGACGCCAGGATGGGCGGCCAGCGCCGCGCCCGCCTCGGCGCCTGCACCGGTCACGACGTTCAGCGCGCCGGCGGGCAGGCCGCAGTCGGCGGCGATATGGGCGAAGGCCAGGGCCGTCAGCGACGCCTGCTCGGCGGGCTTCAGCACCACGGCGTTGCCGACGCACAGGGCCGCCACGACCGAGCGGCCGATGATCTGCATCGGATAGTTCCACGGGATGATATGCCCCGTCACCCCGTGCGGCTCGCGCAGGGTGTAAACCGTGTAGCCGTCCTGGAAAGGGATGGTCTCGCCGTGCAGCTTGTCCGCCGCGCCGGCGTAGAATTCGAGGTAGCGGGCCAGGGCGATCACGTCGTTGCGGGCCTGCTTCAGCGGCTTGCCGACGTCCAGGGCCTCCAGTTCGGCCAGCATGTCGATGCGGGCTTCGACCTCGCGGCCCATGCGGGCCAGGATGCGGCCGCGCTCGACCGCCGTCATCCGGCCCCAGTCTCCGTCGAAGGCGACGCGCGCGGCCCGGACGGCGGCGTCCACGTCGGCGGCGGTCCCGGCGGCGAGGCGGCCCAGGACCTCGCCGGTCGACGGATTCTCGATCGGCAGGGTCGCATCGCCCTCGGCGGCGCGCCACACGCCGCCGATGAAGACCTTGTCCGTGGGGAAGGGCGCCGCCATGTCGTGCTCGCTGCGAAGGCGATCCCCCTCTGGTTCGCCGTCCAGAATAGTGGGCACGATAAGGGATCAGGCGCCAAGCCCTTTATGGTTTTGCCCTAACCCACTGATTTTCCGTTCCGAGCGCTCATAAAAATGAGCATTTGGGCGCGCGGGAAGCGGGGCCGGGAGGCGCGGGGCGCCGATCGTCGATCTCCGTCAGCGGACGAAACGTCACCCAATCGGCGAGAAAACGGCAAGAAACCTCAGCCGATCCTTCACCGAAGCGCGCAAGCTTCGGAAACCTCAGCCGCTATCCATTCCGCCGAGGCAGGAGGGAAGCAGGGTCATCCGCGGCGGGTGGGCCGCCCACTGTCGCATCCTTTGACCAGACCGGTGGAATGACGATGAACAGCAGCTTCAAGACCCTGCTCGCCGTGGCGGCCAGCGCGCTCGCCCTGGCGGCCTGCGGCGGTTCGGCCGAAGTGGCCTCGCCGGGCGAAGGCGATTTCGGCAACGGCGGGGGCAACACCGGCGGGGGCAACACCGGCGGCGGCTCCGGCCAGGCCGCGGCGGACTGCCCCACCGGCTTCGCCAACGTCGGCACTATGGCCAACGGCACGCTGCGCAACTGCCAGCTGCCGCAGCAGATCAACGGCTCGCTGACCGTGCCGCTGCGCGCCGGCACCATCTATTCGATCTCGGGTCGTACGGCGGTCGGCACGGACGGCGGCGTCGACGCTTCGAGCAACACCGGCGTCCAAGGCATTCTGACGGTCGAGCCGGGCGTGACCATCTTCGCCTCGGGCGGCGGCGACTACCTGCTGGTCAACCGCGGCTCGCAGATCTACGCCGAGGGCACGGCCTCGCAGCCGATCGTCTTCACCAGCCGCCAGAACGTCGAAGGCGCGACGAACGAGAACTCGCACGGTCAGTGGGGCGGCATCGTCATCGCCGGCCGCGCGCCCCAGGCCAACTGCCAGCTGACCGCCCCTGTCACCTGCACCGGCCAGGTGGAAGGCACCAACGCCTTCTACGGCGGCGGCAACGCCAACGACAATTCGGGCCGTCTGCGCTACGTGCAGATCCGTTATTCGGGCTTTGAAATCTCGACCGGCAACGAGTTGCAGGCCCTGACCCTGGCGGGCGTGGGCGCGGGCACCGTCATCGAATACGTCCAGTCCTACAACTCGTCGGACGACGGCATCGAAATCTTCGGCGGCAACGTCAACCTGAGCCGCATCGTCATTAACGGCGCCGACGACGACGGCTTCGACACCGACACCGGCTGGCGCGGCGGCGCCCAGTTCGGCATCGTGACCCAGCGTGCTCCGAACGCGACCAGCCGCTCGGCCGGATTCGAGTTCTCGGCCGCCCCGGCCTCGACCCCGCTGGCCCAGCGCTACAATTCCCAGCCCAAGATCGCCAACTGGACGCTGGTGGGCCGCAACTCGCCGACCGACGCCCACACCGTCGCCCACTTCGACACGGGTACGAAGGCGACCGTGGTCAACTCGGTCTTCACCAGCGTGTCCGGCTCGCTTGCCGGCTGCCTGGACATCGCCGACGCCGACACCGCCAGCGTGAACCCGGTGTTCAACTCGGTCTTCATGTCCTGCGGCATCTCCTACCGCGCCAGCGGCGCCGCCCGCTCGGAGCCGATCTTCAAGGCCGGGACGAACAACACGGCCAAGGGAACCTCGACCCTGACCGCCCCGACCGCGGGCGTGACCATCACCAACCAGGTTCTGACCTTCATCAACGGCGCGAACGAAACCGCCGTGACCCCGGTCAAGGCTTCCAGCGTCCACGCCGCCTTCACCGACACCGACTACATCGGCGCCGTGAAGAACGCCTCGGACACCTGGTGGCAGGGCTGGACCTGCGGCCTGACGGCCAACTTGAAGTGCTGATGAACCCTATGGCGAGGCGGCGGTCCGAAAGGGCCGCCGCCGACCCATTGAGCGTCCAGCCTCTCTCGACCTTCGCAAGGCAGCCGAACATGAAGAAGAACCTGACCCGTAACGGGGCGCTGCTGGCCAGCAGCGCCCTCGTCGCCGCCTTCGGCGCGCCGAGCCTGGTCATGGCGCAGGCGGCGACGCCCGTCGCGGCCGTGGCGCTGAGCCATGAACTGCCCGCCGATCCGGAAAACCCGGATCAGGTGTCGCAGACCCCGGCCACCCAGTTGGGCGACATCGTCGTCCTGGGCCGCAACATTCCGCAGCCGAACCGTCAGAGCGCCGAAGTAGCCGCCTTCCTGACGACGGAAGACCTGCAACGCACCGGCGATTCCACCGCCGCCGCCGCCCTGACCCGCGTGACCGGCCTGTCGATCGTCGACGGTCGCTTCGTCTATGTGCGCGGCCTGGGCGAGCGTTATTCCTCGGCCCTGCTGAACGGCTCGCCCTTGCCCAGCCCCGAGCCGCTGCAGAGGGTGGTGCCGCTGGACCTGTTCCCCTCCAGCATCCTGGCGGGGGTGACGGTCCAGAAGTCCTATTCCCCGAACTATCCGGGCGAGTTCGGCGGCGGGGTCATCGACCTGCGCACGGTGGACGCCCCGACCGAGCCCTTCCTGACCTTCAAGGCGGGCGTGGGCGGCAACACCGAGACGACCGCCCGCGACAACCTAGTCTATTACGGTTCGGACACCGATTGGACCGGCTTCGACGACGAGACGCGCAAGGTTCCGGGGCGGATCGCCCAGGCCTTCCGCCTGGGCAAGCAGATCAACAGCGCCAACGTCTCGGCCGAGGAGCTTCAGGCCATGGGCCGGTCGCTGGTCAATGCGCCGCTGCGCCTGATGCAGCGCCAGCAGACTCCGGTGGACGGCAGCCTGGAGCTGGCGGGCGGCTTCCGCACCCCGACCGAGATCGGCGACCTGGGCGTCATCGCCGTGGCCGGCTACGACAACGCTTGGCGCACCCGCGAAGCGGTCCAGGAGAAAGCCCAGTTCGAAGGCGACATCCTCAAGCCCGTCTCGCCCAAGGACGTGGAGTCCAACCAGAACGACGTGCGCCTGAACCTTCTGGGCGGGCTGTCGCTGACCCACGGCGATCATGAGGTGAAGTGGACCAACCTTTACGTCCGCACCACGACCAAGCGCGCCCGCATCTCCAGCGGCCCGGACTTCGACGCGGGCGACAGCGTGATCCGCAACGACTACACGGAATGGTTCGTGCGCCAGCTGTTCAGCAGCCAGCTCACGGGCGAGCACTATTTCGGCGCCGACGGCGCATGGAAGCTGGACTGGCGCGCGGCCTACGCCAAGACCTCGCGCGACGCCCCCTATGAATCGCGCTTCCAGTACGGCGTCGACGGCCAGGGGCGGCTGATCCACAACGTGCAGGGCAATCAGATCTCGTTCAGCGAACTGGACGACAAGGTGTGGTCCGGCGGCGCGGACCTGGCCTACAACCTGCCGATGGCGGCGGGGCGCGAGGCGACCGTCAGCGTCGGCGCCTCGACGCTGGACAACACCCGCTCGGCCGAGCGCCACGACCTGCAGTTCGAGGCCGTCAACGGTCTGACCGACAGTCAGCGCCGGGCGCGGATCGACTATCTGTTCTCGGACTACAACATCAATCCGTGGACGCTGCAGCTGCGCGAGATCGCCGGCTCGAACGGCGCCAACGCCTATGACGCCGACCTCAAGGTCAACGCCGTCTACGCCATGATCGACGCCGAGTTCGTGCCGACCGTGCGCACCACCTTCGGCGTCCGTTTCGAGGACGGCCGGCAGAGCGTGACCCCGCGCGACCTGTTCGGCGGAACCTCGTCCTATGAGGCGACCGAGATCAAGGAGCAGTACTGGCTGCCGTCCTTCACCGCGACCTGGAACTTCGCCGAGGATCAGCAGCTGCGCTTCGGCGCGTCCAAGACCATCGGCCGCCCGCAGTTCCGCGAGCTGGCGCCCCAGGCCTACACCGATCCGGAAAGCGATCGCGTCTTCATCGGCAACCCCTATCTGACGGACACTGAAATCCTGAACCTGGACGCGCGCTGGGAATGGTATTTCGGGCGCCAGCAGTTCGTCACGGCGGGCGTCTTCTACAAGACCCTGGACAGGCCGGTCGAGGCGATGATCGTCGACGTCGGCAACCAGCGCCAGCAGTCCTTCCTCAACGCGCCGGAAGCCACCGTCATGGGGGCGGAATTCGAAGTGAAGAAGTATTTCGAGTTCGCCGACCAGGCCGCCTTCATCGCGAACAAGCGCTGGCTGGTGCAGGCCAACTACACCTGGTCCGACTCCGAGATTTCGGTCGGCGAGAACGACACCGTCATCACCCTGAGCGGCGCCGGGGCCCCGCAGCCCGCCCGCGCCTTCCTGCAGGACGGCAGCCGCCTGCAGGGCCAGTCCGAACACGTCGCCAACCTGCAACTGGGCTGGGAAGACGACACGGCGCGGTCGCAGGCCACGCTGATCCTGAACTATGTTTCGGAGCGGATCACGGCGCGCGGAGCGGGCCTCTATGAGGCGCGCGAGCCGGACTATGTGCAGGAGCCGGGCGCCTTCCTCGACTTCGTCTATCGCAAGGACTTCACCCTGAAGGGCCGGGACCTGGGCTTCGCCCTGGAGCTGCGTAACCTGCTGGGGACCGGGTTCGAGGAGTATCAGGAGAAGGGCAACCGAATCCGCATCAACAAATACGACCTGGGCCAGAGCGCCTCGGTCAGCCTGACCGCCCGTTTCTAAGAGACGGACGCGTCGGACATTTGAGCCGGGAGGTCGTGCGGTCTCCCGGCTTTTTTCTTCCCTCTCCCGATGGGAGAGGGTGACGATTGCGCGTCATTCGTTCCGGACCCGCCGCATCTGTCGTGACAACTTCTCGGCGCTGTCACGGTTCGGAGCGAGCCGGGTACGGAGCATCCGCCTAGGGAGGCGTTGCGGCCGCGAGAGGCCGTTGGGGATGTCTTCCTTGTTCGCTGGCCTTCGCAAATCGAGCGCCGTTTCGCCGGGCAGGGGAAGCCTGTCCCTGGGCCGACCGCCGCTGCGGCGCGTGGTCGAGGCGGCGCTGGTCCTGCTTCTTCTGGTGCAGGCCGGGCGGCTGGTCTGGCTGTTCGCGGCGCCGACGCCGCAGGCCCTTGAGGCTCAGCCCTTGCCGGAGATCGACACGGGCGTCCTGTCGCGCTTCGACGCCTTTTTCCGCAACGGCGGGGGCGGGGCCGAGACGTCGCCGTCGGAGGGCGGAGGCCTGACCCTGTTCGGCGTGCGCGCGGACGGCGCGGGCGGCGGCTCGGCCATCATCGGCCTGTCGGACGGTCGTCAGGTCTCGGTCGGCGCGGGCGAGGAGGTGGAGCTGGGGCTTAAGCTGACCTCGGTCGCGCCCGATCACGTCATGCTGTCGCGCGGCGGCGCGCCGTTCCGCCTCGATTTTCCCGACATCGCGTCCGGCGCGGCGTCGCCCGACCCTGTGATGGCCGGCCCTCCGGCCGTTGCGGCGCCTGAACCGGCCTCGGCCGAGGGCGCGGTGGTCGATCCCCGGCGCCTGATCGCTCAGGCGGGGCTTCGGCCGCGCCTTCAGGGGCTGGGCGTCAACGGTCTGACCGTGTCCGCCTCGGGCGACGGGGGCGAGCTTCGCAACGCCGGCCTGCGCTCGGGCGACGTCATCCTGTCGGTCAACGGCGCGGCCCTGAACAGCCCGCAGGCGCTGGCCGCCCTGCGAGGGCAACTGGCCGACGCCCCTTCGGCCCAGATCCAGTTCGAGCGCGACGGTCAGGTCCGCTCCACCACCCTGAGGACGCGTCCATGAAGGCTCGCAGCCGCATTCTTACCGGCGTTCTGGCCGCTGTTCTGGCGGTCCAGCCGTTGGCCGCCGCGTCGGTGATGGCCCAAGTTGGAGCACAGGAAGCGCGTCAGACGCTGAACGTCCAGAACGCCGACATCCGCGCCTTCGTGCAGGATGTGGCGCGCACGACCGGGCGCACCTTCATCGTCGATCCGGCGGTGACGGGTACGGTGACGGTGTCCAGCCCGCGACCCCTGACCCGCGCCCAGCTGTTCGAGGTCTTCCTGTCGACGCTGCGGGCCAATGGTCTGGTGGTGACGCCGACGTCCTCGGGCGCCTATCGCATCAGTCCGGCGCAGGGCGCGGCGCAGGGCCCGGCCACCGTCGGCGCCGAGCGGTTCGCGACCGAGGTCTTCACCCTTCGCCACATCGACGCCGCCTCGGCCGCCGAGACGATCCGGCCCCTGGTCGGGGCGCAGGGGCAGGTTCTTGCCAATCCCGGCGCCAACAGCGTGGTGGTGGCCGACTTCGCCGACAATCTGTCGCGCATCCGGGCGCTGGTCGGCCGCATCGACGTGGACCGTTCCGCCTATGAGGTCGTGGCGCTGGAGAACGCCTCGGCGCGCGAGATCGCGGGCGTGCTGCAACAGGTGACGGGCGGTCCCGGCGGGCCGGGACTGGTGACGATCACCCCGGTCGAAAGCTCCAATGCGCTGGTGCTGCGCGGCGACGGACAGGCGCTGGCGCGGGTGCGCGGTCTGATCGCCGATCTGGATGGCCGAGCGCGGGCCAGTCAGGACGTCAATGTCGTCTTCCTGGAGCACGCCGACGCCGAGCAGCTTCTGCCCGTCCTGCAACAGATCGTCGGCCAGCCTGCGGATGCTGCGGCGACCTCGACCCCGCGCCTGCGCACCGCCCGCGCCGGGGCGAACCAGACGACCAGTGGCATGGGGCAGGGCGGCCTGACCACGACGGGCGAGGCCGACAGCGGGCCGATCGGCTCGACCACGGTGACCGCCACGGGCCAGCGCGCCACGATCGCCCGTTTCCCCGGCGCGAACGCTCTGGTTATCTCCGGCCCGGCGGATATGCAACGCACCTTGACGGAGGTGATCCGCCAACTGGACGTGCGTCGCCAGCAGGTGCTGATCGAGGCCATCGTCGTCGAACTGAGCGACAAGGCCGTGCGCGATCTGGGCGTGCAGTGGCTGATGGCGGGCGAAAACGGCGTCGGTCTGACCAACTATTCCGACCGCGCGGCGCCGCTGGTCCCCATTGCGGGCGGGGCGGCGGCGGGCCAGCTCGACAAGGACGATCCCCTGCGCGAACGGCTGCAGAACCTGGCGCTGAACAGCCTGCTGGGCGCCAACGGCTTTGTCGGCGGGGCGGGCGGCAAGTGGGGCGACGGCCTGTTCGGCTTCATCATCAATGCGGCCAAGACGGATGCGGGCTCCAACCTGTTGCAGACCCCGTCGATCATGACGCTGGACAACGAAGAGGCGACCTTCCTGGTCGGGCAGGAGGTGCCGATCACCACCGGTCGGGCCATTCTGGACGGCAACTCCAACCCCTTCACCACGACCGAGCGCAAGGACATCGGCGTGCGCCTGACGGTCCGGCCCCAGATCAACGCCGGCGGCTCCATCACCTTGACGCTGAGGCAGGAGGTGTCGAGCATCAACGGCCTGCTGACCAGCGGCGCCGGCGACCTGATCCTGGACAAGCGCGAACTGGAGACGACGCTGGTCGTCGACGACGGCGACATCGCCGTGGCGGGCGGCCTGCTGGATCAGAACGACCGGCTGGAGGTCAGCAAGGTTCCCGGCCTGGGCGACATTCCGGGCGTCGGCGTGCTGTTCCGCTCGACCAGCCGCGAGCGGGGGCGGACCAATCTGATGGTCTTCCTGCGCCCGACTATCCTGCGCACCACGGCGGACGCGCAGGGGCTGGCTGCGGATCGCTGGGGCTATATGCGCGGCGAGCAGCAGCGCGTTCACCCGGACCGCGAGCCGAGCCTCGACGCCCTGCTGCGCGACTATATGCAGGCCCAGCCGCCTGCGGCCCCGGCAGCGGGAGAGCCGCTGGTCATCGCCCCCGCAGCGCCGGTCGCGGCCGGACCGTTGCCGCCTGTGTCGGGAGGCGCCCAGTGATCACCGTCGTCGATCCGCGCCTGCTCTATGGCTTCGCCAAGACCCACGGCGTCCTGCTTCTGGCGGCGGGCGAGGTGATGGCGGTGGGGGTGCGCGAGGGCGCCGACCCCCTGGCGCTGGTCGAGGCGCGCCGCGCGCTGGGCCGCCCGCTGGAGGCGACGCCGCTGAGCGCCGCCGCCTTCGACCGCAAGCTGTCGGAAGTCTACGCGGGCGAGCAACTGACGGCCGCCGACGGCGACGACCTGTCCCTGCCGGTCGGCCTGGACAGTTTGGTGGACGACATTCCGGCGGCGGCGGATTTGCTGGACGCCACGGACGACGCGCCGGTCATCCGCCTGATCAACGGCGTCATCGCCGAGGCCGCCCGCATCGGCGCCTCGGACGTGCATCTGGAAAGCTATGAGACGCGGCTGCTGGTGCGGATGCGGGTGGACGGGGTGCTGCGCGAGGCGTTGAGCCTGAACCCGCGCGTGGCGCCGCTGCTGGTGTCGCGCATCAAGGTCATGGCGCGGCTCGATATCGCCGAGAAGCGCAAGCCTCAGGACGGACGCATTCCCCTGACGCTGGGCGGCAAGTCGCTGGACGTGCGCGTCTCGACCCTGCCGTCGCGGGCGGGCGAACGGGTGGTGCTGCGGATTCTGGACAAGGATCAGGCCGGGCTGACGCTGGACCGGCTGGGCATGGAGCCGGCGGCGCTGGAGGCCTTCCGCCATGCGCTGGCCGAGCCGAACGGCATCATCCTCGTCACCGGGCCGACCGGCTCGGGCAAGACGACCAGCCTATACGCCGGGCTGTCGCTGCTGAACGACGGCTCGCGCAACATCCTGACGGTCGAGGACCCGGTCGAATACGCCATGGAGGGCGTGGGCCAGACGCAGGTGAATCCCAAGGTCGGCATGACCTTCGCCGCCGGTCTGCGCGCCATTCTGCGCCAGGACCCGGACGTGGTCATGGTCGGCGAGATCCGCGACACGGAGACGGCGGCCATCGCCGTTCAGGCGTCGCTGACCGGCCATCTGGTGCTGTCGACGGTCCACACCAACGACGCGGCCGGGGCGGTGACGCGCCTGCGCGACATGGGGGTCGAGCCCTTCCTGCTGGCCTCGACCCTGCGGCTGGTGGTGGCGCAAAGGCTGGTGCGGCGCCTGTGCCCGCACTGCCGGATCGAGGAGACGGCGGACAAGGCGACGGCGCGCCTGATTGGCGCCGAGGAGGGCGCGCGCATCTGGCGGCCGCACGGCTGCGCCGACTGCGGCTCGACCGGCTATGTCGGGCGCATCGGCCTTTATGAGACGCTGACGGTGGACGACAAGGTGCGCCGCCTGATCGCCTCAGGCGCGGATGAAGACGCGGTGTTCGACGCCGCCTTCGCGCGCGGCGGGACGCTGGCTGACCGGGCGCGGGCGCTGGTGCTGGAGGGCGTCACCTCGGTCGAGGAGGCCCTGCGCGTGGCGCGTCAGGAAACCGCCGCCGAAGAGGTCGCGGCCTGATGGCGGCTTTCGATTACATCGCGGCCGACGCGGCCGGGCGGACAGTCAGCGGCTCCGTGACCGCCGCCGACGAGGCCGCCGCGCGCAAGGCGCTGGCGAAGCGTCAGCTGGCGCCGTTGCAGCTGACGCCCGGTCGTTCGGGGGCGATGGCGGCGTCGAAGCCCGGCAAAGCCGGGCGGCTGTCGCCCAAGGCGCTGGCGCTGACGACGCGGCAGTTGGCGACGCTGATTTCCGTCTCTCCGCTGGAGGAGGCGCTGCGCAACCTGATGCTTCAGGCGGACCGGCCCAACGTCCGCCGCGTGCTGGAAGGCGTCCACGTCGGGGTGATAGAGGGGCGGCGCCTGTCCGACGCCATGGGCCAGCAGGGCGCGGCCTTTCCGCCGCTGTATCGCGCCATGACGGCGGCGGGCGAGCAGTCGGGCGCGCTGCAGCCCATCCTCGAACGCCTCGCGGACGGGCTGGAGCGGGACGAGGTCGTGCGCGGCAAGGTGCTGACGGCGCTGGTCTATCCATGCGTGCTGGCGGTGGTGGCGCTGGGCATCATCGTCGCCATGATGACCTACATCGTGCCCAAGGTGGTCGATCAGTTCGACAGCATGGGCCAGACGCTGCCGCTGCTGACGCGGCTGGTCATCGGCCTGTCGGACCTGATGCGCGACTGGGGCTGGCTGATGGCGCTGGTCCTCGCCGCCGTGGTCGGCGCGGGGTTGATCGCGCGACGGCGCGAGGCGGTGCGGCTGCGGCTGGACGCCTGGGTGCTGAGGCTGCCGCTGGTCGGGCGGCTGACGCGCGACCTGCACGGGGCGCGCATGGCCCGCACCCTGTCGACCATGATCGCGGCGGGCCTGCCGGTGCTGGAGGGGCTGACCATCACCGCCCGCACCGTCTCCAACCGCGCCCTGCGCCGCGCCACCGAACAGATGGCCGAGGCCGT